>NZ_JBWKEZ010000015.1:0-138535 GCF_056434525.1 Streptomyces sp. NPDC044002 | reverse complement strand
CCCCCCCCCCCCCCCCCCCCCCCCCCCCCCCCCCCCCCCCCCCCCCCCCCCCCCCCCCCCCCCCCCCCCCCCCCCCCCCCCCCCCCCCCCCCCGCGGCCGTGCTCCCGTCAGGAGACGGTGATGAACTTGGCGGTGCTCGGCACCCCCTGGGCGTCCAGGGCGAAGAGCATGTAGGTCCCCGGCAGGACCACGCCCTTGTCGGCCGGGACGGACACCGTGTACGTGCCGTTCCCCGCGGCCGTGGACACCAGCGGCACCCGCCGCTGGTCGTTGTCCGTGGAGTGGGTCGCGGCCGCGGCCCGCATCAGGACGAACGAGGCCACCTGCCCCTCGGCCGCGACGGTGAGCGAGGCCCCCGCCGCGGCCCGGGGCGGCACGCCGCCGGTGATGACGGGGCGCGGCTTGGGCGAGCCGTCCGCGTTGAGCAGGTACGGCGGCGTGAACACCGCCCCGTCGGCGTGGTTGGTGGCGCAGTCGCCGCACAGCCCGCCGCCGCCGGAGAAGATCCGCCCGTCGGGCAGCAGGTTCGCCACGCTGTGGTAGTTGCGCGGGACGGCCATGGAGGCGAGCGGGGTGAAGCTCCCGGTCGCCGGGTCCCACAGCTCGGGGGTCAGTACGGACGTGGCGTCGCTGAACGGCACCGGGTACGCCTGACCGCCGAACACGGCGACCTTGCCGTCGGGCAGGACGACGCTGTTGCCGAACGCGCGGGCGTAGCCCATGTCGCCGGTGCGCGCGGCCTGCACCTGGCCGCTGCCGCCGTCGATGCTCACGGTGTACGCGCGCCGGGTGGCGGGCGCCTTCTCGTACGCGGGCGAGCCGCCCAGGGTGAGCAGCTTGCCGATGTCGTACGCGACGGCGTTGCCGGTCATGGCGTCCTGGCTGTCGGCCCGGGGGCCGGCCGGGGTGATGCTGCCGTTCCCGCCGGTCGTGATCCAGTTCATCTGCTTGCTCGGGCCCAGCTGGAGCACCTTGCCGCCCGAGGTGGCGTGCAGCCACATGTGGTTGTCGGCGCGGTAGGCGCCGGCCGGGTCGGCCGTCAGCGCCGGGGAGGCGGGGACGCCGGGGAGCCTGCGCCAGGTGCGGGTGTCCGGGGACCAGACCTCGCCGGCCTTGTCGCCCGCTGCCCCGCTCCAGGAGCCGCCGAGGACGAAGGCCTCGCCGGTGGAGAGCAGGGTCATGGCCTGGTAGCCGCGGGCGATGTTCATGCTGGTGGTCGCGGACCAGGTGTCGGCGGCCGGGTCGTAGATGCTGGCCTTCTCCGCGTTGCTGCCGCCGGTGACCAGCACCCGCCCGTCGGCCAGCATCGCTATGCCCGGGCAGAACATGTCGTGGCCGGTGTTGTCGATCCGGCGCTGGGTGACCTTCCCGGTCTTCAGGTCCAGGATCGCGGTCTGGGTGTAGCCGTTGCTGCCGCCGAAGCGGTCGACCGCGTACGCCGACCAGGCCAGGAGTTTGTCGCCCGGCAGGACGGCGGTGGCCACCGGCACCAGCGGGAAGCCGGTGATCCGGTCCCAGGAGCCGTGGGCGCCCGGGTCGGCAGGTCCGCTCAGGCGGATCTCGGCCGCGGAGGTCCAGGGCCCGCGGTTGCCGGCCTCGCCGGTCACGGTCAGGCGTACGTAGCGGGCGTTCTCGGTGCGGGTGAAGGTGGCGGTCTTGACGGTGTCGTCGTCACGCCAGGTGCCCGCCGCGACCGGTGCGCCGAAGGTGGTGCCGTCGGTGCTGGTGGTGACGGTGTACGCGCCCGCGCGCCCGTTGGGGCCGTCGTTGCGCGGCTGGTAGACCAGGGCGGAGACGGCCGCCGTGCGGTGCATGTCGACGGTGATGCTGTGCGGCAGCGGGGCCGGGGTCCCGGACCACCTGCTGTGCCAGATGGTGGCGGAGTCCCCGTCGAGGACGTTGGCCGCGCGGCCGTTCTCCCCGGTGGTCTCCTCGTCGCTCGCCGTGGCCGTCCATCCCGTCCGGGGCAGGTCGACGGTGGCGGCCGGGGTGCCGGGGTCGCCGAGCAGGTTGAGCTCCGCGGCGGAGGTCCACGGACCGCGGTTGCCGGCCTCGGTGGATGCGGTGAGCCGTACGAACCGGGCGCCCTGCGGGGCGAATCCGAGGGTCTTGGCACTGGCGTCGTCCGCGAGGGTGCCGGTGGCGACCGGGCCGCCCCAGTTCTGGCCGTCGGCGCTGACGCTGATGCTGTACTCACCGACGCGCCCGTTGGCCCCGCCCGTGCGGGGCTGGTAGACGAGCGCCGAGACCACCGCCGTGCGGTGCATGTCGAGGGTGATGGTGTGCGGCAGCGGGGCGGGGGTGCCCGTCCACTTGCTGTGCCAGATGGTGGCCGCGTTCCCGTCGAGGACGTTGGCCGCGCGGCCGTTCTCGCCCGACGTCTCCTCGTCGCTCGCCGTGGCCGTCCATCCGGTCCGGTCGAGGACGGGCGCCGTCGGCTCCATGGCGTTCGCCGGGGCCACGCCGTGGTGCGGCGACTGCCGCGCCGCCTGCTGACCGGGGGCCCCCGGCGCCGGCGCGGGCCGGGGCCCGGTGCTGGCCACGCCCAGCCAGGGGGTGAGCCCGACGAGCAGCGAGCCGAGGGCGAAGGCGATGAGCAGGGGGGAGCGGCGTAACGCTCGGGCTAGGGCGCGTATGCGTCTGGGCTGCAAATCGGACCTCCTGGGCGAGTCGTGGAGCGTGAACCGCTGAAGCCCCTCGAACATAGGTCAGCGCAGATCAACTCGACCGCCGAACGGGGGAGTTGGCGCGAACCCGCGCCGCCGAACCCGGAACGATCCCCTCCGCCGGGCCCGGCGGTGACGTGCCCCGCCACCTTCGAGTGGTGTCGCCCACACTCGGGAGGTGCGGATTCCAAGGCGCGGCGGGAGGCGGTCCTTCGATCCCCAGGACGAAACCGGACACCCGTATCGGGGCCTCAAGGAGAGACGTTCCCGTGGCCGTTGCCCGGCACGGAATTCACGCAGCCGTTGTCAGAGCCGGGTGGCACCATCTGGGCCGGTGGTCCCATCAGCTACAGGGGGTAGGCATGGAGAGCACGACGACGTACGCATGGCCGCGCTGGGCGGAGGCGGCGGACGGCGAGGCGCTGGAGCGCTGGCTGGCCGGCCACGGCTGGGAGGTCGACCCGACGGTGTTCATGGCCGGCGGGCTGGGCCAGGCGGTCCAGGTCCGGCCGATCGGGCCGGCGCCGGACGGCGAGGCCGGTGAGCCGGGTGAGTTCGGCGAGACCGGTGAACTCGGTGAGGCGGGCGAGACCGGTGAGGCGGGCGAGGCCGGGCTGCTGATCCTGCCGGGCGAGACGGTGGAGTACACCGGGGCCCGGATGCGGATCGCACGCCGCACCCCGGCCGTCACCGGAGCGCGGGCCGGCGCCTGAGACACCTGCGCCCCGGGACCCGAAGGCCCCGGGGCGGATACGGCGTGGACGGCGTGGACCCCTCCCCGCCGACGGCGGAAGAGGGGCCCGGCCCGCGTCAGCCTGCGTCGGCCCGCGTCAGCCCGCGACGCGGGCCATCCACGCCTCGACCTCGTCCGCCGAGCGCGGCAGGCCCGCCGAGAGGTTCTCGCTGCCGTCGGCGGTCACCAGCAGGTCGTCCTCGATCCGGACGCCGATGCCGCGCCACTCCTCGGGCACCGTGAGGTCGTCCGGCTGGAAGTACAGGCCAGGCTCCACCGTGAGCACCATGCCCGGCTCCAGCACGCCGTCCACGTACTCCTCGTTGCGGGCCTCGGCGCAGTCGTGGACGTCCAGCCCGAGCATGTGGCCGGTGCCGGCCATGGTGAAGCGGCGCTGCAGCCCGAGCTCGAAGGCGCGGTCCGCCGGGCCCTCGATGAAGCCCCACTCGACGAGCTTCTCCGCCAGGTACCGCTGCGCCGCGATGTGGAAGTCGCGGTACGCGGCCCCCGGCTTCACGGCGGCGATGCCCGCCTCCTGGGCCTCGTACACGGCGTCGTACACCCTGCGCTGCACCGGCGTGAAGACGCCGCTGATCGGCAGGGTACGGGTGACGTCGGCGGTGTAGAGGGTGTGCGTCTCCACGCCGGCGTCGAGCAGGAGCAGGTCGCCGGGGCGCACCGGACCGTCGTTGTCGGTCCAGTGCATGATCGTGGCGTGCTCACCGGCGGCGCAGATCGAGCCGTAGCCCACGGAGTTGCCCTCCAGCCGCGCCCGGCGGAAGAAGGTGCCCTCGATCCACCGCTCGGAGGAGGCGACCGCCCGCGACAGCTCGCCGACGCAGTCGGTGAAACCGCGCACGGTGGAGTCGACGGCCTTGCGCATCTCGCCGATCTCCCAGGCGTCCTTGACGAGCCGGAGCCCGCTCAGCGCCTCCTCCAGCTCGTCGTCCCGCACGGCGTCGGTGGTGACCGCCGCCTCCAGCGCCGGATCGACGCCGCGGACGATACGGGTGGGCACGCCGGGCGTGGCGGCCAGATCGTCCGCCAGGCCGCGGACGTCGCGACAGGACATCCCGAGCACGCGCTCCGACTCGGCGAGGGAACGGCGCCGGCCCATCCACAGCTCCGCCGTGTAGCCCAGCCAGAACTCGTCGGTGTCCCGGCCGTCGCGCGGCAGCAGGTAGCAGTACGCGTCGTGGCCGCCGTCCGGGCGGGGTTCGAGGACGAGCGCGCAGTCGCGGCCCCGGTCCCCGGTCATGTGGACGTAGCCGGAGTGCGGGCGGAACGGGTAGGTGTCGTCGTTCGAGCGGGTCTTGAGGTTGCCCGACGGGATGACCAGACGCTCGCCGGGGAAGCGCGCGGAGAGCGCGGCGCGGCGGTGGGCCGCGTACGGGGCCTGCTCGTCGAGCGGGAGGCCGTGCTGTTCGGTGTCCGCCCAGCCCGTCCTCATCAGGGCGGACAGTTCCTCGGAGACCCCCGAGTAGAGGCCGTTCTTGCGACCCTTCGCCACGTCCTTCTCCTTCTTCCGTTGTCCGTCTTCCGTCTTGCGGATGGGGCCCGCCGGCCGTGCGGCACCGAACGGCCGTGAGGCACCGCCGGCCGTGAGGCGACTACGGCCGTGAGGCCCGGCGGTTCCCGGACGGTACTGCGGGACGGCACGCCCGGGAGGGCCGCCGGTGCCAGTGGCACTGATCGGCCAGTCCGACCCCGCGCGGTCGTCGATAATGCGGTGCATGGCGAACGCGAAACTGGGCGAGGCCCTGCGGATGCTGGGGATCGGCCCCGCGGCGGGCCGCGTGTACCTGTCACTCCTCGAACTGGCCCCCGCCCCGCTCGCCGAGATCGGGGAGGCGGCCGGGCTGGACGGCGCCGGGCTCGCCGCCGCCTACGCCGAGCTGGTCGACGCCGGGCTCGCCAGCGCCGCCGCGGAGGGCGCGGACGTGGTGGCGCCGGTGCCGCCCGCCGCGGGCCTGGAGATCCTCGCCAGGCACCGGGCGGCCGAGCTCGAAGGGTCGCGCATCGCCGTGGGCGGCGCGTTCGAGTCCTTCCGCCGCCAGCGGCTCGCGGCGTACAACGACAACCTCGTCGAGGTGGTGACCGGCGACGCCATCGGCCCGAGGATGCGCCAGGCCTGGACCAGCGCCCGCGCGCAGATCCGCCAGCTCGACTCGCCGCCCTACTTCCCGCTGGCCGGCGCCCTTGACGACGCGCTCGGGACCCTCGCCCGCGGCGTGACGCAGCGGGTCGTCTACTCCAAGGCCTCACTGGAGGTGCCCGGGCAGCTGGAGACGGCCATCGAGCCGTGCATCGAGGCCGGCGAGCAGGCCCGGGTGGCGCCGACGGTACCGGTCAAGCTGGTGATCATCGACGAGGCGTACGCGCTGGTGTCCCTGTCGATCAGGGAGGCGGACGTGCACAACACGATGCTGGTGGTGCAGCCGTGCGGCCTGCTCTCCGCACTGCTGGCCCTGTTCGAGCAGACCTGGCAGCAGGCCCTCCCCTTCCACGGCCGCGCCACCCGCCCGGCAGGCCTGCCCCCGGCCGACCGCCGCCTGCTCCGCCTCCTCGCCGGCGGCGCGAGCGACGAGGTCATCGCCCGCGAACTGGGCATCAGCCGCCGCACCTTCTTCCGCCGGCTCCAGATCCTGATGGCCCGCCTGGGCGCCGAGAACCGCTTCCAGATGGCCCTCCAGGCACAGCGCAACGGCTGGCTGTGAGCGCGGGCGCGGGGAGCGGGCGGGGGCGGGTGAGCGGGCGGGGGAGCGGGCGGGGGCTCCGGAGGCCGGGCGGTCACCGCCCGGCCGGGACCCCCGCGGCGGGGCGGGACGCGTCCGGGACCCCCGCCCCGCCCAGGACCAGGCGCTTCCCGGAGAAGGCGGCCCGCAGCCGCCGGTCGTGGCTGACGACGACCAGGGTCCCGGCGTACGGCGCGAGCGCCGCTTCCAGGTCCTCCACCACCCCCGGCGCCAGATGGTTGGTCGGCTCGTCGAGAAGGAGCAGGTCGTACGGCCCGCCGGCGACGAGCCTGCCGAGCTCCGCCTTGCGCCGCTGCCCCGCGGACAGCTCCCGGAGCGGCCGGTCCGCGTCGGCCGCGCCCAGCAGCCCGAGCCGCACCAGGGCTTCCGCGACCTCCTCCCCGAACGCCCCCGCCGCGGAACGGCCCTCACCGGACCAGGGATCGTCCTGCCGCAGCAGCCCGACCCGTCCCGCCGCCCGTACGCTCCCGCCCCCGGCCGGCACCAGACCCGCGAGCACCTGCAGCAGGGTCGACTTGCCCGACCCGTTGGGACCGGTGACCAGCATCCGCTCACCCGGCTCCAGCCGGAACGACACCGGCGCGAGCCGCCCCGGCACGGCCAGCCCCTGGACGTCCACCCCACCGCCCGGGCCCTCCTCGGCCCCGAACCGCCCGGTGAACCGCAGCGGCTGCGGCGGTGCCGGAACCGGATGTTCCGTCAGCCGGGCCAGCCGCTCCCGCGCGTTGCGGATGCGGCTCATCGCCCCGTGCGCCCGCGACCGGGCGCGGAAGGCCCCGGCGCCGCTGAACGCGGCCGGCGCCTTCCGCGGGATCTGCGCCAGCCGCCCGATGTTGCCGTCGGCGAGCCGCTCGACGCGCCGCGTCTCCTCGACCCACTCCTCGTACTCGCGCTCCCACCGGGCCCGCGCCGCGGCACGCGCGACCAGGTGCCCGGCGTAGCCGTTGCCGTGCCGGTGCACCGCGAGCCGTTCGTGGTCCACCTCCAGGACCGCGGTGGTGACCCGGTCCAGGAACATCCGGTCGTGGGTGACGGCCACGAGCGTGCCGGTCCGCCGCAGCAGGTGCTCCTCCAGCCATCCGACGGCCTCGTCGTCCAGGTCGTTGGTCGGCTCGTCGAGCAGCAGCAGCTCCGGCTCGGCCGCCAGGGCCGCGGCCAGCGCCAGCCGCGAGCGCTGCCCGCCGGACAGCGTCCCGAGCACCCGCCCCCGCTCGATCGGCTCCCGCTCACCGAGCCGCCGCAGGATGGCGGCCACCCGCCGGTCGGCGTCCCGTCCGCCCCGCGCGTCGTACTCGGCGACCAGCCGCCCGTACGCCTCGACCTCCTCGGGCCCGGCCAGATGGAGCCGCTCCTCGGCCGCCCGGATCCGCCGTTCCAGTTCCCGCAGCCCGGCCAGCGCACGGTCCACGGCGTCGCCGACCCGCGCCCCGGCCGGCAGGCCGAGGGTCTGGGCGAGGTACCCCACGCCACCGGGCGCCCGTACGTACACCTCGCCCGCGTCGGCCCGTTCCTGCCGGGCCAGCAGCCTCAGCAGCGTCGACTTCCCCGACCCGTTGTCCCCGACGACCCCGACCCGCTCCCCGGGCCGCACCGAGAACCCGACCCGGTCCAGCACCGTCCGGGTTCCGTACCGCTTGCCGACCTCGGCCAGCACGACCTGACTACCGGCAGCTGAAGCACGCACAGGCGACCCCTTTCGTTCAGAACGAGACGTCTCGTCTCGTCGAGACATTACGCGGACTCCCCGCCTTTGGCAAGACGCTGCGTCTCGCCTGGGGCGGCTCCCGTTCGCCCCGTGCCGAGGGCGAGTCATAGCTGAACCCAGTTCGAGCGTAGTTGGTGGAACTACCCGACAACTGGACGAGAACTGGGTAGAGTTGCCAGTAGTTCACACAACGGAGGGGAACTCATGAAGCTGACGGTCTTCCAATTCGAGGGCACGGCCGCGGAACTCGACGCGTCCCAGGTCATCCAGCAGCTCCTCGCCCAGGGCGACAAGCCGTCCACCGGCGTCGTCGTGGCCGGCTCCCCGGCTCCGTCCGAGGGTTCCGGCCCCGCCCCGGTCCCGGGCGTCGCACACGAAGGCCAGGCGGCGGTGAGCGCACTGCTGCGGGGGAACCCTGCCGCCGAACACTTCACCGGGTTCCTCGCCGAGGCCACCGCCTGGCCCGACGTCAAGGTGCACGGCGTCAAGCGGCACCGCGCCGGGGCGGATTCGGCCCTGGACTACGGGGACTACCTGAGGGTGCGCCGACAGGGCTCGCCGAAGGGTGCCTTCGCCTACGTCTACGCGCACAACGGCGTGGTCAACCTCCGCCTCCCCTACGACACGGACGACGAGCTGCTCGCCCGCCTCGCCCCCGCCGCGTACCGGCTCGAAGGCGGCAACGAGCAGTACCGCATCAACGTGCAGATCGTGGACGACGAGACCCGCGAGCAGGCCGTCCAGCTGGCGAAGGTCGCCTACGAACGCACGTGACGGGGCCCCTCAGCGGCCGGCCGCCCGGGCGGTGCGGGCGATCCGCCGGACCGGCGACAGCGCGTACCCGGCCGTCACGTAGCCCGCGACGACCGACAGGGGTCCGAGTGCGGCCAGGACGAGCAGCGCCGGCGAGGTCAGCGGGTCGCGGGGCGGCCGCCGGTCGGAGGCCGGCGGGCAGGGCGCCTGCCCGCCGGCCCCCGGCCACGCACAGTCGGCGGGGGCCAGTACCAGCGTGCCTTCCGAACGCACCTCGAACACCGGTTCGTTGCCCCTGTCCACGGCCTGCCGCGCGAGCAGGAAGACGACGGCGAGCAGGGCGGTCCCGGCCAGCATGAAGACCCCGCCGTACACGCACGTGAGGCGCAGGCGGGTGACGGTACGCCGCGGCGGCGCGGGCCGACCGTCCCCGGCGCGGCCCCGGACGCGGATGGGCATCGGCACCGGCATCGCACTCCCCCCTCAAGGCGTGACGGTCCCCACTGTCGCCCCACACCCCTAAGAGGCGCGTCAGCACCGGGCCCGGGCTGGTTTGATGGCCTTCGGTGACGTCCGTCATCCGTCAGGGGGAGGAGCCGGCGATGGCCGCTGCGAAGCCGAAGCCATGGGCGTTCGGGCTGGTCAACTGCATCCTGTACCAGGCGATGTACCGGGAGGGCGCCGGCGCGGCGCTCGACGACGAGACGGTACGCCGGTACGCGACGGCCATGCAGGCCGAACCGCTCTACGACCGGCCGATGGCCGAACAGGTGGCGGCGCTGCGGGCGGTGCTGGCCACCGATGCGCCGCTGGCGAGCACGTTCGACCCGTACGAAGGACAGGACCCCTTCGGCGAAGCCGAGTTCCGCGGCTTCCTGGCCCGGCTGGCCGACGAGCTCGAATCCCGCGGCCCCTGGCCTCTCGCCGAGGCGGCGGCTGCGGAGGAGGAGCGCACCCGCCGCGGCGGCCGGCTGCGCCGGCTCTTCTCCCGACGGTGAACCGCTGTAGGGTCTGCCACACCCGTTCCAGGGTTCGCCGCGGTTTCCGACTCCGCCGGACCCTCGCCCCGGAGCGACCGCGGGGGGACGATGGACCGGGAACCGGTGTCCAGCCCTGAGCGAGGTCTCCGCCCGAGGCCTCCACCCGACCCGAGGGGGCGTGCGCACATGCCCGACCACCACCACCCGGCCGCCCGGACCGGGGATACCGGGGACCGCGTCGAGCTCGCCCCCGGCGAAGTCCCCTCCGACGGCCGTTTCGCCAACCCCGACCTCCTCCCCGTACCGGTCGAGGCCCGGCGCTGGACCACGTACAACTTCACGGCCCTGTGGGTCGGCATGGCGCACAACATCCCCTCCTGGCTGCTCGCCTCCGGGCTGGTGGCCCTGGGGATGGACTGGAAGCAGGCCGTCTTCACCATCGCGCTCGCCAACCTCATCGTGCTCGTGCCGATGCTCCTCACCGGCCACGCCGGCCCCAAGTACGGCATCCCGTTCCCGGTGCTGGCCCGGGCCTCCTTCGGGGTCCGCGGAGCCAACCTGGCCGCGCTCATCCGGGCGGCCGTGGCCTGCTGCTGGTTCGGGATCCAGACCTGGATCGGCGGATCCGGGATCTTCGTCCTGCTCGGCAAGATCTTCGGCGGCTGGGCCGGGGCCGCGGAGATCGGCGGCGAGCCGTGGACCCTGTGGCTCTGCTTCGTCCTCTTCTGGGCCCTCGAACTCGCCATCATCTACCGGGGCATGGAGGCCCTGCGGCGCTTCGAGAACTGGGCCGCGCCCTTCGTCATCGTCGGCGCGCTGGTCTTGCTGGTGTGGATCGGGGTGAAGGCGGGCGGCTTCGGCGAGCTGCTCGACCAGCCGTCCCGGCTCGGCTGGGGCGCGGACTTCTGGCCGGTCTTCTTCCCCTCCCTCATGGGCATGATCGCCTTCTGGTCCACGCTCTCCCTCAACATCCCCGACTTCACGCGCTTCGGCGCCGGCCAGCGCTCCCAGATCGCGGGCCAAAGCCTAGGCCTCCCCACGACGATGACCCTCTTCGCGCTGCTGTCGGTGTTCGTCACCTCGGGCTCGGAGGCGGTGTACGGCGCCCCGATCTGGGACCCGGTGGAGCTCGTCGCCAAGGCCGACAGCGTCTTCGGGCTGCTGTTCGCCCTGGTCACCGTCCTGATCGCGACGATCTCGGTGAACATCGCGGCCAACGTCGTCTCCCCGGCCTACGACCTGGCCAACCTGGCCCCCCGCCTGATCGACTTCCGCCGGGGCGCGCTGATCACCGGCGTGGTCGGCGTACTGATCATGCCGTGGAAGCTGACCTCCACCCCCGAGCTGTACATCTTCACCTGGCTCGGCCTGGTCGGCGGGCTGCTCGGCACGGTCGCCGGTGTCCTCATCGCGGACTACTGGATCGTGCGCCGCACCCGGCTCTCGCTGCCCGACCTCTACCGGGAGGGCGGCCCGTACTGGTACACGGGCGGCTGGAACCTCCGGGCCCTCGCGGCCTTCGCCGTCGGGGGCGTCCTGGCCGTCGGCGGCTCCCACTCGGCCCCCGGCAAGGGCCCGTTCCCCGAAGAGGGCCTGATCCCCTTCCTGAAGCCGCTCGCCGACTACGGCTGGGCGGTGGGCCTGACCGCGTCCCTGCTGCTCTACACGGCACTCATGACCGGGGCGCGGCCCGCCCCACCGGGAGCGGGGCGGGACCACGGCGGACCGGAACCGGCATGACCGCCGGCACCTCGGGCTCGACGGGCGCCCGGATCAGCGCGCAGAACGGCAGCGTCGACCGCGCGGGGGAGCGGTTCGTGGCAGCCGTCGCGGCGGTCCTGGACAGGGGGTAGGGCCTGCCCCACCCCGGTCCAGGGGGTTCGTCGGCGTGTCCGCCCCGTCGCCGCGTGATCATCTGTCCGCAAGGAATCCAAGGAATCCAAGGAATCCAAGGAATCCAAGGGACGCACACGACGCGGGACGGACCACGGAAGGCGGACAAATGAAGGCGCGGATCGGCTACTTGGCCTGGATGGCCGGCGTGGTGCAGTTCTTCGTGATCCACGGGATCGCCGAGTCGGCCTGGGCGAGCCCGTACAGCTGGGCGCGGAACAACATCAGCGATCTGGGCAACGCCCACTGCGCGCTGCAAGCGGACCCCGAACCGCGGTACGTCTGCTCGCCCGAACACGGCCTGATGAACACCGCGTTCATCACCCTGGGGGTACTCCTCCTCGTGGGCCTCGCCCTGACCGGCGCAGCCCTGTGGCGCAGGGGCGCCGCCGCCGTCGCGGCCCGGATCCTGCTGGCGGGTGCCGGCGTGGGGTTCGTACTGGCGGGGCTGGCTCCCGCCGACGTCAACGAGAACCAGCACGTCCTGGGCGCCCTCCTCATCATGGCGGTGGGCAACCTCGGGCTCGTCCTGGCCGGCTCCGCCCTGGCGGACAGGGTTGCGCCCCTCATGCGCCGGGCCACCACCCTGCTGGGCCTCATCGCACTCACCGCCCTCGCCGCCTTCCTCTCGCACCACTACGCGGGCCTCGGCATGGGCGGCATGGAGCGCGTCGCCGCGTTCCCCCTCCTCCTCTGGGCCCTCGCCGCGGCCGTCCACGGCCTCACCCTCCCCACGGCCCGTACGGACGAACCGACGCCCGCGGCACGCCTCACCCGCGCCGGCTGAGGCGGAACGGCCCCGGCGGGGGCGTCCGGCTGGCAGAGTGGCCCCGTGCAGATCCGGATCGAGGGATTCGACCTGCCGGGCCGCACCTGCCCGCCCGGCCCAGGCTTCCCCGGCTACGCCGACATCCACGTCGCCGTCCAGCCGCGCGCCCGGGACGCGCGACCGCTGGACCCCCACCCCGGCGACGCCGGCTCGGCTCTCTGGACGCTGGACTGCACCGCCCGCCGGGGCGCCGCGGGCGTCGTCGACCTGACGGGCCCGTGGATCCAGGGCCGCCCCGGACAGCGGTTCGTCTACCTCACGTGGAGCGGCGTCGACGGCACCGGTGCCCGCGGCATGTTCCGCCGGGCGAAACTCATGCTCGACGCCGTCGACCCGGCGGTGGCCGACGCCGCGGCGGACACCGGGCTGCTGGTCGCCCGCCTCGCCCTCACCGACGCCCACGGCAGACCCCTGTGCGCCGCCGTCCGCCCCCCGGCCGTCACCTGGTCCGCCGGGGCCCGCGGAACGGATCGAGTCACGGGAACCCTTTGAGGCCCGCCGACGAGGTGGCGTACGGTGCTCGTGTGTTGATCACAGGGGAGACGACCGCACCCGGGACAGCGCTGCTCCTCGCCGCCGCCCCGGCCGGCAAGGGCCGCCTCATCGCGGCCAGCAGCGTCCTGTCCACGCTCGCGGCCTGTCCGCCCAGTGCGCTGACCCGGACCGCGGCCGGGACGATCGTCGAGCTGTCCGATCCGACGGACCAGCAGACCGTCCTCACCCGCATCCGCGCCGCCGCCACCGCGCCGGGGCCGCTCACGCTCCTCCTGGCGGGGCAACTCCACCTCGACACCCGGCAGCACGGGATCCACCTGGCCCTGGCCCGCACCACGCCCTCCACCCTCCGCTACACCGGCCTGCCCTGGGCCTGGCTGGCGAACGAGCTGAAGCCGCGCCGGCCCGGGACCACGACCGTCCTCGTCGACCTGGTCGCGACCCCCGACACCTGGCAGAAGATCGCCGCCCACGGCCTCACGCTCGGCCACGGGACATCGCTCTACGGCCGCGTCACCCCCGCGCCCGCCCGCCACCGCGTCGCGGACCCCGCCTACCTGAAGGGCGTGGCCGGCATCTGGCGCAGCGGCCTGACCCCGCCGCTCGCCGAACTCCACACGAGGGCGGCCGCCCAGGCCGGCGACGCCACGGCCCTGCTGCTCGCGGCGGACGCCACCCCGACGCCCGTTCCGCCGAGCCCCACGGCGGTGGACACGGCGGACCCGCTCCCCGCGATCCTCGCCGCCGCGCACGCTGGGCAGCACGCCGAGGCCGCCTCGCTCGCCGCCCGGTGGGAGGGCTGGGCCGCCCACACGTACGGGCCCCGGTCCGCCGAGGCCGTGCACTGGCTGGAGGTCCGGGCCGACCTCGCCCACATCGCCGGCGACGCGGCCGGCAGCTGCGAGCTGTGGATGGCCGCCGCCGACGCCCGCCTCGGCCGCCACCAGGCCCCGGACGCCCCACCGGTCCAAGGCGCCGTGGACCGAGCCCACCACCAGTGGCAGCAGATCCCGGACCCGCGCCGCGCCCGCGAACTCGGCCCCCACCTGGTGGCCCTCCGCCGCCGCGTCCCCGGCCAACGCCCGGGAGCCACGGACGCCGTCCAGCGCAGACTCGAACTCCTGCACACCATGCCCGGCCCCGCCGCGGGCCCGGCGCGGACCTGACCCTGGAGCCCCGATGCCCACGGACCGACGACCGATGGACCTCACCTCGTACACGGCCCGCGCCCGCAGCGGGCCCTGCTTCGTCTGCGCGTTCCTCGCCGGAGACCCTGACTACGTCCACGAGACGGTCTTCGAGGACGAGGGCCACATCGCGTTCATGGACAGATGGCCCACGGTCGAGGGGAAGGTCCTGGTAGCCCCGAAAACGCACATCGAGCACGCCGTACGCGACCTGGACGAGGCCGCCTACAGCCGCCTGATGCTGTTCGTCAGGAGGATCGCGCTGGCCGTCGAGACGGTATGCGACCCCGAGCGCACCTACCTCTACTCCCTGGGCAGCCAACAGGGCAACGCCCACCTCCACTGGCACATCGCCCCCCTGCCGCACGGAACCCCGTACGAGGAGCAGCAGTTCCACGCCCTGATGACGGAGAACGGCGTCCTGAACCTCCCCCACGACCAGACGTCCGCCCTGACCGCCCGCCTCCGCGAGGCGGCGCGCGGCTTCCGGCCGGGGACGTGAAGTGCACTTCGACGAGAACGAACCCCAGTCCGCCCGCGACGCGCGCTTCGCCGCAGCCCTGGCATGGACCTACGCCGACGGGGACCACGGCCGCCACGCACTGCAGCGCGCGTACAACGCGACCTTCGGCTGGGCCGACGGCTTCTGAGCACCGAGGCCGAACCGGAAAGGACACCTCCATGAGTGACGCCGACCCGACGGGGGACGGCCCGCGGTACGCCGACGAGCTGACGACCGACATCGTGTGGGAGGTCGGGGACTTCCTGCTTCCCCGACTGGAGCGAGCCGCACGCACTCACCCGTCGGACAGCGAGAGGGCATCACGGCCTCGGCACTCGCGGAGTCAGTGGAAACGCTGGTCCTCACCCTGGAGTGGACCATCACCGGCGGAACGCCCGCCCGCGCCCGCGTCCCGATCGGGATCCCGCCGCCCCCGAAGCCCACCGAGGAGGAACGCCGGGTGCGGGCGGAGACGCGGTTGGAACGCCTCCGGGAGGACTGGAACCATCTCTGTGCCCTCGCCGGCCACTGGCGGTCCGCACCAGGCTTTCAGTGCTCCCGCTGGCGCAAGCTCGATTTCCGCGACGCCGCGCACGAACGCTGGTACCAGCAGCAGCTGTCCTACCGTCATCTGCCGAGCCGCGTCATTCGACCGGTGCCGCCGAGCTGGTGACGGTGCAGCTACCGGGATCAGCCGGCCTGTACGTCCTCGCAGCCGCTCACCACGGCAGTCCCGGGCGTCCCGGCCAGGGCCTCGCTCCAGTGCGCCTTCTCCCCGGCGAGGCCCCGCTGCGCCGGCTCGGCGTACCACGCCCACGCCTCACTGCCCGGCGTGCCGGCCGTCGAGCCCGACTGGACGGCGATGACGTACTGGCGCCCCGGTTCCAGGACGGTGTAGCGGTCGGGGTCCTCCGTCGCGTACCTGCCCGGGGTGCCGCCGTTCTTCACGCCCTGGGTGACCTGGAGGACGTCGCCGAACTCGCCCTTGAGGGCCTCCAGGGTCTTCACCCGGGTCGTCAGGTAGGCGCTCCCGCCGTCCTCGCGGTACCGGGTGTTCTCGACGGCCTCGACGACGGCCACGCCCTTGGACCTGGCCGCGACGACGTCGTCGCGGCTCAGGTCGGGCCCGCACACCGCGTGCGTCGCGGTCCCGCCGCCGGGGCCGGAGTCGGCGACGGTGAACCAGGCCGCACCGGCCGCGGCCGCGCCGGCCGCGAGGCACGCGCCGACCCACGGCTTCCCGTTCATGCTCAGCCCCACAGCCTTCGGTAGTTCGCCCTGTCGACATCGGTCGGCACGTCGGGGTACTCGGCGGCCTCGGGCCACATCACGGACTTCACGGCGCTCTTGCCGCTGCCCGACTTGTGGCACAGCCCGAGCGCGTGCCCCAGTTCGTGTGAGGCGACCATCCGCCGGGTGGCCGCGTCGTAGCTGTCCATCCGGGCTTTGTTGAAACGGATCAGGTCCGTCGCCGCGATGCCGGGATTGCGGGACCACACGCCGGCCGCCGGGTTCCGCGGGTCGGAGAAGTCCTCGTAGTTCAGGTCGTTGACGGTCGTCGCCGAATCCTGCGCGATCCTGACCTTCGCCCCGGAGTACGACCACGCCCGGTTCCCGTGCCGGTACTCGGCCTCGTACTTCGTGCTCGCGGTCCACCGGATCTCGCCGTCGTCCACCGAGCTGTCCTCACGGGTCTCGGTGGCGTCGTGCCCGGACTTCGCGATGCACGGCGCAGCCGTGGCGGCGCGCGCCGGTGCCGGAGCGAGGACCAGCACGGCAGCGAGCACCGCAAGGCCTGTTACGAGATCGCGCACACCGTCAACGGTAGAGCAGCCCGACGCGGGAATGACCGTTTCAGCACTGCGGCACCGAAGCACCCCTACGGATCCCCGGCGGAGGCCATGGCGGGGCTCAGCCTTCGTCGGCCACCTGCTCAAGTGCGTTGAGCAGCCCCTCCACCAGCTCCTGATGAACCTGTCGTTCGGTACTGCGTGACGGGCTGGACAGTACGATGCCCTTCGCCTCGCCCAGAGCGGTCGGACCGGCTCCCAGCAGCTCCCGCGTGATGATGATCGAGTCCATTACGCTCACCCCTCGCGTGCGCAACAGCTCCTGCACGGCGTCCATGTCCGCGGAACTCAGCAACGGTCTGCACTCGGCAGTCAGCGAAGTGACCACTGCGACCCGCTTCGGATCGAGCCCCTGAAGCGACATCGTCCCCTCCCCCTCGTCCCGTCCATCCGGGGAGTCAAAGCACCCCGCCAACGCCGCGCCTCAGGGTCGCGAGCCCGGACACCCGGTCCCTAGCTCAGCACGAGCTCCCCCAGCTCCTCCAGCCAGTACCTCACGCGGTGCCACCGGCTGCAGAACCGCTTGGGCCGCCCCCAACGCCGCTCGTCCAGCGGCCTTCGGCACTGCTTGCACTGCTTCACCCGCGTCAGTCCGTCCCCCATGACCACGACCCTAGCCCCGGTCCCGCCCACCCCGGCGCCGGCAGGGGCACCTGTGGGGAAACGGTGACGAAGGCCCGCCGTCGGGCGGGCGGGGCGGGGCGGGCGGCGCCGGCCGTGACTGCTGCCGCCCGCTCGCCCGCCCGCCCGGATTCCGCCGTTCAGCTCTTGCGGGCCAGCGGCTGACCGGCGAAGCTCACCCCGGCCAGGCCATGGGCCAGGAGGTTGCGGATGTTGCCGTGATCGGTGTCGTCCGGCGTCGCCAGCACCTTGCGGTAGTGCTCACCGAACGCCAGCAGCGCTTCCTCGTCGGTCAGACCCTCCAGCAGCGCCAGCCCCAGCGTCTTGCAGGAGCCCTCGTTCTCACCCGCGCCGTTCTCCAGCTCCCCGTTGCGGAACGCCTGCGGCTGGTAGTCGTAGTGCGCGGCGACGAAGGCCAGAGTGTCGGCGAACTCGTGCTCACCAGACGCAAGGCTCGCCCGCAGCGAGTTCAGGTCCGTCATGTCGGCTCCCTCGGGTAGAACAGACGATCCGATCGCCGTCCGTGACCGGAAGACCATACCCCCCTCGGAGCCGACCGCCGGGAACCGCGCCACATGTCGGGACGAGCGGCATCCCCGCAGGTCACGGCACGTGCCCGCGCTACCGCCTCTTCCTCAACGCCTCGGGTGCCCTCTCCACCGCGGTCAGCAGGCCGAGGGTCTGGCCCTCATCGAAGATGGCCTCGTGGTCATCACCGCCGAGCATCGTGCGGTTGATGGCGACGGTAGGAGTGCCCGGACCGTTCGATTCACCGCCGAGCACCTCGTACGCCTTCTGCGACGCGGAGACGAAGGCCTCGTACTTCATGCCGGAGACCGCCGCGTCGAAGGCCTCGCTCCGCAGCCCCGGCACCTGCTCGGCAAGGCTCAGCAGCCGTTCCGTGGTGTACCCGCCGGACGCCTCGACCTCCTCCTGGTGCTCCAGCAGAACGCCGTGCAACTCGCTGAACTTCTGCACGTCGAGGGCGGCCCGCAGGGCGTTCACGGCCCGCTTGGACCCGTCCCCGCCCAGGGAGCCGTCCTTGAAGGAAGCCAGGGTGTATTCGGTCAGCGTCCTGCGCTGGAGGGTGTGGGCGCGGATCGCCTTCGCGCCACTCGCCTCGAAGTCCGCGACGACGGGGCACCGGGGGTCCTCGACGAGCCGGACGACCGTTGTGGCCTCCGGATCCCCCACCGCGATCGTCGTGCCGTCGTCCAACAGCACCTCGGGAAGCTCCGCGGTCGCCGCATAAGCCGGTCCGGCGGGCTTCCGTTCGAGCACGTCGCCGTCTGGCAGCATGCGCGGCACGACGACGATCGCACCCGCCGCGATGGTCACCCATACCGCTGCGTAGGCCAGCTTGCTCCGATGCTCGGCGCGCATCTTTCCCCTCCCCCTGAACCGCGCACACTGTAATCGCCCGAGGCGGGATGCGAACACTCGTTTCATCCGGACGGAGACGCTCCGGCGAACGGTCCCTCGGACCCTGAAACCACCAGCTCAGGAGACGGCTTGCTCCCAGGCCCGGCGGATGTCGGCCGGGATGCGTCCTCGCGCGGGGACGTCGTAGCCGTTGGCCCGGGCCCAGGCCCGGATGGACGCGGTGTCGACGACCGCCGACTCCGCTATGGGCCTCGGTTTCCACAGGACGGGGCGTGAGGGGGTGAAGGCGGGGGCTTCGTCGAGGAGGCCGCGGGGGAACTGGGGGACCCTGGTCCGGCCGGTGAGCACGGAGCCGAGGAACCCGGTGAGGGGGCCGTCGTACGTGAACCACCGTGGGCCACGTGCTTCGTTGACGGCGATGTGCCACCGGTCGGGGTCATCGACCGGATCGGTGATCCAGAAGATCCGCTCGCCGTTGCCCGTGCCACCGACGGCGAAGAGCCGGTCCGGGTCGTGGGGGACCGGAAAGGTTCCCGTGGCGACGTCGTTGCGCAGGTCCGCTCGGACCCTGGCGGGTACCGGGCCCGTGAGGTTGGAGAACGGGGTGACCCCGTGCGGGTGGTAGACGTGGACGTACTCGCAGAACACACCCGGGCCGTACAGGTCGGCGAGCTGCTTGTAGTCCGCGGGCAGGGCCATGCCCAGTGCGGATTCGACGGGCTGCCAGGCGATGCGCAGACCCGGCCCGGGCGGCGGGCAGAGCCGTCTGAGGGTGGTGAGGTCGGTCACCGGACTCCTTGTGCGTGCCGTTCCTGCCGGGCGGCGGGGGCGGGGTGGTCGGGGAGGGGGTGCGGTCACACGTCGCGGCGCCTCACGACGAGCACGGCGAGCGCGACCGTGATCAGCGGCCAGAGTACGTACACGGTCCAGGAACCGGCGACCGTGGCGGTGTACCCCAGGGAATCCGGATCCGGCTCCCAGTTCTGGACCAGGCGGTTCCAGGCGGCCGACACCAGCGCGTGCTTGATGTCGGCCGACCACCGGCTGCTCTCCGAGAACATGGTGGGCAGCATCAGCAGGGTGAAGACCGCGGTGACCATGGTCCCGGCCGTGTGCCGGAGCAGCACGCCGAGGCCCAGACCGACCAGGGCGCAGACCGGAGCCAGCAACGCGGATGCCGCCAGCGCCCGCAGCACCCCGGGGTGGGTGATCGTGACGCCGGCGCGGTGCCCGTCCAGGAGGGCCTGGGAGACCAGGAAGGAACCGGTGGAGGCGGCCGTGCCGGCCGCGGTCCACAGCGCCGCGGTGACGGCCGCCTTGGCCAGTACCACCGAGCCGCGGGCGGGGACGGCCATGGTGGTGGTGCGGATCAGCCCGCTGCCGTACTCGCTCACGACGGTGAGGGCGCCCATGCTGCCGGCGACGAGTATCAGCGTCCAGTAGCCGGCCGGCGGGTAGGCGTCGTAGGGCCGGAAGCCGGCGGGGCCCGAGAGCGCGGCCCTGTCGGCCAGCGTGGCCACGGCGGTGGCCCCGATGACGAACAGCACGGTGAGGCCGATCGCCCAGGGGGTGGAACGCAGGGACCGCAGCTTGATCCACTCGCAGGCGATCAGGTCGCCGAAGCGTACGCGCGGTTCGGCGGAGCCGATGGGGACCCCGATGGGGACGGCAACGGGCACGGCCGGCGGGGCGGAGTCGCGTGTGGTCACCGGGTTTCTCCTGCCTGGTATTCGACGCTGTCGGCGGTCAGTTCCATGAAGGCCGCCTCCAGCGAGGCGGTGCGGGGGGTCAGTTCGTCCACCCGGATGCGGTTCTCGAAGGCGAGCGCCCCGATCCGGTCCGCCGTGAGCCCGGTCACGGCGAGCCTCACGGCGCCCGCCGAGCCCGCCGAGCCCGCCGAGCCCTCCGGCTCGACCGAGGCGGCGCCCGCCGCCCGCAGCACCGCCGCCAGCTCCGCGGCCTGCGGTGTCCCCACCACAACGCCGCGACCCCTGCCGCGGGCGGCGAACTCCGCCACCGACTCGGCGGCGACGAGCCGGCCACGGCCCACGACGACCAGCTGGTCGGCGGTGTTCTCCATCTCCGACATCAGGTGGCTGGAGAGGAAGACCGTACGCCCCTCCGCGGCCAGGCGGCGGAACAGCCGGCGCACCCACAGCACGCCCTCCGGGTCCATGCCGTTGACCGGCTCGTCGAACACGAGCACGGGCGGGTCGCCGAGCAGGGCGGTGGCGATCCCCAGCCGCTGCTTCATGCCGAGGGAGAAACCGCCGACGCGGCGCCCCGCCGCCTCCGCCAGCCCCACCTCCTCCAGTACCTCGCCCACCCGCCGCCGCGGGATGCCGTTGCTGCGGGCCAGCGCCGCCAGGTGGGCGGCGGCGCTGAGCCCCGCGTGGACCTGGCCGGCGTCCAGGAGCGCGCCGACGTGCCGCAGCCCGCGCGGGTGGCGGCGGAAGGGGACGCCGTCGACGGTGGCGGTGCCGCTGGTGGGGGCGTCCAGGCCGAGGATCATCCGCAGGGTCGTGGACTTGCCGGCTCCGTTGGGGCCGAGGAATCCGGTGACCCGCCCCGGCCGCACGGTGAAGGACAGCCCGTCGACGGCGGTCCTGCCGCCGTAGCGCTTGGTCAGTTCGTTGACTTCGATCACGGCGACCACACTGCCCGGACGATCCCGGCCGGACATGGGGCCGTGGACGGCAACCACGCCCCGGGCATTGGCCCGTGGGCGTACGTCCCCGGGCCGATGCCGGGCGGGCGGACGCCGGTTAGTGTCACCGCGTGAACCCCGTAACGATCACCACGCCGCCCGAGCACCCCGCCCCACCGGGCCCCGTGGACACCCTGGCCTGGGTGGGCGGCGCCGGCTACCTCCTCGCGGTGGGTCTGCTGGTGGGGGGCGCGCCGCGGGCGTCGGGCACGGTCCACGCCGTCGGCGCGCTGCTCGCCGTGAGCCTGCTCGCCGGCCTGCTCCGGCAACGGCCCCTCCTGGCCCTGGCCTTGGCGCTCTTCGGATCCACCGCCGTGGTGGTGGGCACTCCGGACTCCGTCCACGAGGACCTCGCGGTCTCGTTCCAGGGCCAGTTCCTGTCGTACCTGGCGGCCGACCTCGTCCTGGGCTTCGTGGTCGCCACCCGCACGCGCCGGGCGTCCACGGTCGCCGTGACCGTCTCCCTGGCCGTACGGCTCCTCGTGACCGGCGGCTTCGCGCACGGCGACAACCTGACCGTCAACGCCGTGATCGGCCTCCTCTCGATGGCCGCGTCCTGCACGGTCGGCCTGCTCGGCCGCGAGCGCCGCGAGCACGCGGCGGCGCTGCGCGCACGGGAAGTCGCCGAGGCCGTCACCGCCGAGCGGCTGCGCATCGCACGGGAGCTGCACGACATGGTCGCGCACAGCATCGGCGTCATCGCCATCCAGGCCGGTGTGGGCAGCCGGGTCATCGAGACCCAGCCGGCACAGGCCCGTGAAGCCCTGCGCACCATCGAGGCCACCAGCAGGGAGACCCTGTCGGGCCTGCGGCGCACGCTGGTGTCGCTCCGCCGGGCCGACCGGGACGGGGCCGCCCCGGAGCCCTCACCGCTCGCCCCCTCGCCGGGGCTGGCCGACCTCCCACGGCTGGCGGCGGCCACCATGGACGCCGGGGTGCGCGTCGACGTGCACCACGACGGGGAGCCGCGCCCGCTGCCGGCCGACATCGACCTGTGCGCCTACCGCATCGTGCAGGAGGCGCTGACCAACGTGGTGCGCCACGCCGGCACCGGGGCCTGCCGGGTGGCCGTCGAGTACGGGGGCGAGGAGCTGTACGTGGAGGTCGTCGACGACGGCCGGGGCGCCGCCGGTAACGGCCCGGGCCACGGCTTCGGCATCATCGGGATGCGCGAGCGGGTCGGCCTGCTGCGCGGCCGGTTCAGCGCCGGACCGCGCCCCGGGGGCGGCTTCCGGGTGGCGGCCCGGCTGCCACTGCCCGAGCCCTCCGGGGCCGCGCCCGTGCCGGCAGCCGCGCCCGCAGCCGCGCCCGCCGGGGTCCAGGTGGAGGCCCGATGACCATCCGTGTGGTGCTCGTCGACGACCAGCCGCTGGTGCGGTCCGGCCTGCGCGTGCTCATGGCCGATCACCCCGACCTGGCGGTCGTCGGCGAGGCGGCGACCGGCGCCGAAGCGGTCCGGCTGGTCCGGGACACCGACCCCGACGTCGTGGTGATGGACATCCGGATGCCCGGCATGGACGGGATCGAGGCCACCCGCCTGATCACGGCCGGACCGGCGGCCGCCCGCGTCCTCGTGCTGACGACGTTCGACGAGGACGAGCACGTCTACGGCGCCCTCCGGGCCGGCGCCAGCGGCTTCGCGGTCAAGGACATGGCCCTGGACGACATCCTCGCGGCGATCCGCGTGGTCGCGGCCGGGGACGCGCTGATCGCGCCGGGCGTGACGCGCCGTCTGATCGCCGACTTCGTCGGGCGCCCCGAACCCGTCCCGGAGCGTCCCCCGCGGACCGTCCAGGGCATCACCGAACGGGAACGGGAGGTCCTGACCCTGGTCGGACGCGGCCGGTCGAACACCGAGATCGCCGACGAGCTCTTCATCACCGTGGCCACCGCCAAGGCGCACGTGTCCCGGCTGCTCGGCAAACTGGGCGCCCGGGACCGGGTCCAGCTCGTCATCACCGCCTACGAGACGGGCCTCGTCGCCCCGCCCCGCGCCGCGGACGGGGGCGGGGGCCGTGGGGTCTAGAACACGGTGACCGTGAAGGGGTTGTCCGCGTAGCTGCCGTTGAGGTCGTACGTGTAGACGGTGACCGTGTCCGGGCCGCAGAGGGCGTTGGGCGTGGTGCTGAAGCTGCGCCGGTTGGAATTGGGCAGCTCCACGTGGACCACGCTGAACGCGAGGTTGACCTCCTCGCTGACGTTCACGCAGTACCTGCCGGTGTTGACGTGGCGCACCCAGTCGATGTTCTTGGCCCGCTGCAGCACACCGGAGGCCGTTACGTCCGCCGCGGCCTGGACGTAGGGCGAGGTGATGGGCCTCGGGTCGGCCGCGGCGGCGCCCGCGGGCACGGCGAGCGCGGCCGTGACGGCGGCGGCGGCCGGCAGGACGGACAGGAAACGGATCATGGGACTCACAACTCCCGGCGACGGCGTCCTGCAGCGGGGTGCGGACGATCCCCTCACACTCGGCCGGTACGCGCCACCGTGCGTCCGCCGCGCCGACCCGCGATCGGCCGAACGGGGCCGAAAGTCACCCGTGTGGCCCGGCGAGCCCGGGTGCGCCGCGGCGGTCCGGCCCCCGGGAGCGGTCCCGGGGAGCGGTCCGGGGCGGGCCGTTCACCCGGGGAGGCGCGGCGGGGACCAGTCCGCGTGGCTCAGGACGGCCCGGACCGTCGCCTTCGAGGGAGCCAGCCGCAGCGCGGTGTTGCGTACGGCGAGCGCCAGGGGGCCGGTCAGCTGCTGGCCCATCCGCCCGGCCCGCCGGGCCGCGCGCGCCACGGCCTGGCTCCGGGGCCGCCGGGCGGCGTCGTACCGGGCCAGCGCCGCCGGGAGGTCCGGGCCGGCGGCCAGCTCGGCGGCCAGTACGACCGCGTCCTCCAGGGCCTGGCAGGCGCCCTGCCCCAGGTGGGGGGTCATGGCATGCGCCGCGTCGCCGAGCAGCACCGTCCTCCCCGCCACGAACGACGGCAGCGGCACGGCCAGTTCGTGGACGTCGTGGTGGAGCACGTCCTCGGGGCGGGTCGCGGCCAGCAGCTCCGGCACCGGCTGGTGCCAGGACGCGAAGCGGTGCCGGAGCACGGCCAGCGGGTCTTCGTGCCGCAGTCCGGCCGGGGCGTTGAGGACGGCGTGCCACTCCGCCCGGCCGTCCGCGAGGCGGATGTGCCCGAACTCGGCCCCGGGCCCCCAGGTGAGCGCGAAGTCGGTGCCGGGGTCCACCGGTCCGGCGGTGACGGCGCGCAGCGCGGTCGAGCCGCTGTACGCCGGCCCGGGATGGCCGGGGAAGAGGCCGGCCCGGATCCGGCTGCGCACGCCGTCGGCGGCCACGACCAGGTCGGCGGCCGCGACCAGGTCGGCGGTCGGCGTGCCGGCCCGGCCCGGGTCGCGGAGCTCCTCGAAGGTCACCTCCCTGCCGGTCACCAGCCGGTCCGCGGGCAGGGCCGCCCGCAGCAGGCGGTGCAGTTCGGACCGGTGGATGCCGGCCATCGGGTCGCCCAGGGCCCGCTCCAGCGCGGCGCCGTCCATCCGCGAGAGCCACCGCCCGTCGGGGGTGCGGGTGCCGCCCGTGTACTGGGGGCGCGAGGCCGCCCGTACGGCCTCGCCCACCCCGAGGGCGTCCAGGGCCCGCAGGCCGTTGGCCGCCAGCGAGATCGCCGCCCCCGCGTCCTCGTGGACGGCGGCCCGCTCGAAGACGGTGACCCGCCAGCCCGTGCGGTGCAGCCCGATCGCCGCCGCGAGCCCGCCGATGCCCCCGCCGACCACCACGGCGCGCCGGGCCGGCCGGCACCCCGTCCCCGTCCCGTCCGCCTTCATCCCCATCCCCGACCCCGTCCTCTTCTACAGCTGTAGAAAAACCTGGGGCGCAGCATACGCCCGTCTTCTACAGGTGTAGAAAGAGGGGGTGAGCGAAGAACGACGAACCGTCCTGGCCGACGCGGCCATCGAGGTACTCGCCGACGCCGGCATGCGCGGCCTGACGCACCGCGCCGTGGACCGCGCGGCCGGACTGCCGGACGGCACCACATCCGCGTACTTCCGGACCCGCGCCGCCCTCCTGACGGCCCTCGTCCGCCGCCTGGTCGCCCGTGATCAGGCCGAACTCCAGGCCGCCGGCGAGGCGGCCCCGGCGCTGCGCACGCCCGCCCAACTGGTCGAGGGCCTCGACGCCCTGAACCGGCGCCGGCTGACCGGCGAGGGCCGGCGCCGTTCCCTCGCCCGCTACGCCTGCGCGGTGGAGAGCGTGCGCGACGCGGAGCTGCGCGAGATCCTCGTCCCCCGCGACAACGCCGGCAGCGCAGCCGTACGTGCCTTCCTGGCCTCCCGCGGCGTAGCCGACCCGGACGCCCGCACCCGCACCCTGCTGGCCTGCGTGGACGGCCTCCTCCTGGACCACCTGCTGAACGGCACCACCCCCTCCCGGGACGCCCTGGAGGGCCTGGTCGCCGCCGCCCTGCGCTGAGGCTCCCGCCCCGCCGGGGGCGGCCGGCACCGAACGGTCCGTCAGCCGGTGTACTTCGTACCGTCGAAGGAGTACGGGAGATTGGACTCGGCCGCGACGGACACCTCGCCCGCGGCGCCCGCGGACACCTTCAGCACGGTCAGGCCCATGATGCGCTGGGTGTACGAGGCCCACGGGATGTCCGTGGTGCCGGCCCAGCCGCTGCTGCTGAAGGTCGTCGACCGGCCGGGACCCATCTCCGTGTACACCTTGCTGACCGCCGTGCAGGCCACGAGTGCCCCGCCGTCCGTCGTGCGCCAGACGGGGCCGTGCGAGCCGCGGTTGACGTCGACGCCGAAGTCGATCTTGGCGCCCTTCCCGAGGGAGGTGCGCATCCTCTCCAGCTGCGCGGCGGAGGCCGCCTTCCGCTTGACGGCGTCCTGGCTCCACTTCACGCCGCCCGCGCCGGCGTCGGCGTACATGTAGTCGCCGTACTGCCCGCAGACCTTCGCCGGGTCGGCCGCCAGCCCCGCCGTGTCCCCGCCGGTGACCGCCCGGCCGTCGGGCCCGACCGCGACCTGCGGCAGGTCCGTCGGCTCGGGGGCACGGGCGACGAGGGCCGCGAGCCAGGGCGCACCCGCCTTCTGCTGGTGGAACAGCGACCAGCGCAGCACGGCCTCCTTCCCGGAGTCGCCGACGGTGTAGCCCTGGACCTCGTGAGCGCCGAGGATCCACCGGTCGCTGCCATCGTCCTTGCCGGTGCTCCACGTGTGCACCGCCGGGTCCGTCGCGGGGGAGTCGGCGGGCCTCGGCTCCCGGTCGGTGCCGTACTTCTTGGCGGTCTCCACGACGGCGAGCTGCTGCTCCAGCAGCGGGCCCTCGGTGACGCCCTTCCAGTACCCGGCGTCGAAGTTGTCCGCCTCGACCTTCAGGGTGACGTCCTTGACGACGCCCCGCGCCTCCTCCTGCGACAGCGGCGGCACCTTGACCGGGGCCGGCGCGCTGCTCGTCGCGGGGCCGGCAGCGGGCTTCGCCGCCCCGGCCGCCCGCTCGCCGGTGCCGGGGCCGCCACAGCCGGCGGTGGCGGCCAGGGCGAGGACGGCGACCAGGGCCGCGGGTACGGGCAGGGGTATGGAGCGTCTCATCGGAATCTTCCCTCGGGAGCGGTGCGAAGGCCTGATCATGCACGACGCCTCCGACACCGCCTGACCCCGGCCCCCGGCCGGCGCCCGGGACGTGTACCTCAGGCGCCGCGCGGCCCCGCCCCCCGGCCGAGGCCCCGGCACGCGTCCAGAAGGGCGATCAGGGAGCGGGACGGGGGACCGGGCCGGACGGCGAGGCACGTCACGACGGTCGGCGCGGGGGAGGTGAAGGGGCGGAAGGCGACGTACGGAGCCGGCTGGATCCCGGCCTGGGCGGCGTAGTACACGGTCCAGGTGCGGCGGCCCGCGGCGATGGCGGCCAGGGTGTCCTGGTCGTTGGTGAACGGCGGCCCCAGGACCGGCTCGAAGCCCGCCGCCCGGCAGGCCGCGGTCACGGCGTCCACCAGCGGCGGGTTCTCCTCGCGCGTGGCGATCCGCAGCGGCATCCGGGCCAGCTCCGCCAGGGCCACCTCGGCCGCCGCGGCCAGCGGATGCCGCACTGGGAGGGCGGCGACCAGCTCCTCCTCCCACAGCGGCAGCAGCTCCAGCCCGGGCACGGGCTGCGCGCCGCGCACGAAGGTCGCGTCCAGCTCCCCGTCCCGCACCTGCCGCAGACGCGCCGCCAGCGGCGGGCCGGCCAGCTCCACCAGCAGCGCGGGCGCACGCTCGGCGAGACCGGCGAGCAGCTCCTGCAGCCGAGGGCCCAGGCCGGTACTGGTACCCACCCTCAACGTGGCGGCCCGCTGCGCACGCAGCCCGGACGTCGCCTCGGACAAGGCCCGCTCGGCGTCCAGCAGGGCGCGCGCGTGGGGCAGCAGCGCCTGCCCCGCGCGCGTCAGCGTCACCGTCCGCGTCGTGCGGTCGAACAGCTCCAGCCCGAGCTCCCGCTCCAGCCGGCGGATCTGCTGGCTGACGGTCGGCTGCCCGACGTACAGCCGCTCGGCGGCACGCCCGAAGTGCAGCTCCTCGGCCAGCACGGCGAAGTACCGGACCTGACGCAGCTCCACGTCCGCCCCCGCCTCCCGCCCCCGCCGTCCGCCCCACTCATCATGATCATCAATGAGTCTAAGCGCGGATCACGCATTGGCCCCAGCGCATCCCTCGACTGGAATGACCTCCGACCGACACACCACAGCGGCACCGGAGCCACGGGGCCGCCGGAGGAAAAGGGCACCGCCATGGCAACCGCAACCGCAACCGCACACGTCAACGGAACGAGCCTCCACTACGAGGACCACGGCGCGGGCCGCCCCCTCGTCTTCCTGCACGGCTGGGGCACCAGCGGCCGGGTGTGGGACGCGCAGACCGCCGACCTGAGCCGCGACCACCGCGTGATCACCCTCGATTCGCGCGGCTGCGGCCGCTCCGCACGGCCCACGACCGGCTACACCATCGCCGACGCCACCCACGACACCCTGCAGTTCCTGGAGACGCTGCGTCTCAAGGCACCGGTGCTGATCGGCTCGTCCATCGCCGGAGCGTTCGTACTGGAGGCGGCGCTGGCCGCACCGCAGCGGATCGGCGCGGTGATCCCGGTCGACGCCGGGGTGCACCACTTCGCGACCGCCGCCGGCATGCGGCAGGCGACGGCCAGGATCCTGTCCGGCCTGCGGGCGGACCGCGCCGCCACCCTGGCCGGCTTCGTCCCCCACTGGTACCGGCCGGGGGCGGAGCCCGCCCTGATCGACGGGACGGTGCGCCAACTCCTGCACTCGACCCCCCTGATCGACGGCCTCGTCACCGACCAGGCGGCCTACGACCCCCGCCCCCGCCTGCCCCGCATCCGCGTGCCGGTCCACTTCCTCCACGGCGAACTCGACACCGAAGTCCCCCTGTCGGTCCCGCGGGAGTGCGCGTCACTGATCCCGGGAGCCCGGCTCACCGTGATCGAGGGCGCGGGCCACATGTCCCAGCAGGACCACCCCGAACGCTTCAACGCGGCCCTGCGCGCCGCCCTGCACGACCGGACCGGGGCGCGGTAGACGGCGCCCACCCGGGCGGCCACGTCGAGCTCACCCGGCTGAGCGCCGTGCGGGCCCGCCGACCGCACCTGGACCGCCTGCCCGACGGCGGGTTCGTCGTCGCCTGCTCACGGAAACGTCCGTCGAGCCGACGGACGCCGGCCTGCTCACCCTGCCCGGTGGCGGCCTTGCCCCGGGCCGCCGGCGGGCCGTCGGCCGCGGTAGCCGGATCTACGTCCAGGCCGAGCCGTTCACCGAGTGGGGCGCATTCGACCTCGGTGGCTGATACCCGGCACGGGACCGGAGCCGGGGTGGTGCAGCCCACCGGGAAACCGATTCGCTGCCGTTCGGGTGCATGGACCACACTCGTCCGGTGGATACGCGTCGCCCCTGCCCCTGCTGTGGTCATCTCGTCTTCGATGCCGAAGACGGGTGGCCCGGTTCCTATGCCACCTGTCCGGTCTGCTGCTGGGAAGACGACCCGGACCAGTTCCGCTGGCCGTTCAGGCCGGCCGGCTCCAATCGATGGTCGCTCGCCGAGTCCCAGCAGAACGTCCGGGCCTACGGCGCCTGCGACCAGCGCGGCCGGCGGTTCGCCCGGCCCCCGGCGGAGGACGAACCCCTCGACCCGAGGTGGCGCCCGATCGACCCGGCCACCGACTTCTTCGAGGACTCCACGGACGGGGCTCCCCGCCCCTGGCCTGACGACGGCTCAGTCCTGTGCTGGTGGCTCCCGTCGTTCTGGGGAATTCCCGAAGAGCCCCCGCACGATCCGACCCTGGAGGTGGTGATCGACGTCGGCTCGGTGCGCAGCGAGCGTGACCTCCACGAGGTCCTCAAGCGGGAGCTCGGTTTCCCGTCGTTCTACGGCATGAACTGGGACGCGTTCCGGGATGCGGTCACCGGTCTCGTGAAGCTGCCCGCACGACTGCGCTTCGTCCACTGGGCCGAGTTGGAACTCCGAGTACCACTGGCTGCGACCACGCTGAGGGAGCAGCTGGACGGCTACGACGAGACGGTCCGCCGCCTCGCCGTCGCCTACGAGCGGTAGGGGCGGCCAAGGTTACCCACCCTCCGCGAGCTCACTCGCGAGCACGCCGACGCAATGCGCCGAGCACTCACCCGAGCCGAGGCCACCGACGAGCAAGCACACGAGCGTCCACCGTCCAGTCGGTGAGAACAGGGGTCAGATTCCCTCGTGGTCTGCTGCTGAGGCCCAGCGGCGGATGTGCGGGTCGGGATGGGACCGGGCGGATGCGAGCGTGGTGTCGAACAGTTCGCGCATGGACGGCGGGTATGCCGCCCGGGAGGCGGGCAGGTCCAGCAGGACGCGGTGACGCATCCGCAGATCGGTGGCCTCGGCGAACACCCGCATGCACGCCTCCAGCCACGCGGCCCTGACGTCCCGCGACGCGTCCAGAGCGGGATCACGCACGCCACCTGGGCCGTACGCGGGGGACCGGTCCGCGCGCAGGGGCACATGGGCGCAGTACCAGGCCCGTACGGCACCCGCTCGCTCGGCATCCGTGCCGGTCTCCAGGTACCCGACCAACGCCGCCATCACGCGGCGGCGCCCGAAGGCGTAGACCGCCGGCTCGACGAACCAGCGGCAGAAGCTGGGATCCGGGTCGTACACGGCCGCGGCCATCAGCGGGGCGAACAACTCGTCGGGCAGACTCGCGCGTTCGAGCAGGGGCTTGCGTACCGCATGGGACAGATGGCGGGCACGGGCATCGGCATGGTCGTCCGGCTTCACAGGTGCGTCCTCGACGCCCATCAGGCGGGCCACCTCCGTCGCACAGGTCAGGAATGAACGCGGTTCGATGCCGCTCTGCTCGTCTTCGGCCACGGAAGCATTCTGGACGGCCCAGCCCGCCCTGACGCGAGCCTCCCGGCGGTGCGGTGCTCAACGCGGCACACGAGGCAGCGCGCCGGCGCACACGGGGCGGGTGCGGGCGGCGTAGGAGCGGGCGGCCACGACGAGGCCGGTGCCCAGACCGGCGAAGGCCAGGCCGCCGAACTCGGCCATCCAGGTGATCCCCGAGCCGGTGGTGAACGGCGGGGAGGGCGGGATCTGGGGCAGCACGCCGACGGCGGTGAGCGGGGCCATGACGACGAGGACGGCCCCGTACAGCGTCAGGGGAACGCCGGTCAGCCAGGCCGGGATCAACGGCAGCAGGCGCGGGACCCGCCGCCCGGCCAGGACCACCGTCCAGCGCGGGAACACCTGCCCCCACGTGCACAGCAGCGCCAGCAGCAGGAAGAGCCCGGCCATCGCGGCCAGCACGGTCACGTCGACCCCCACCGACGCCGTGGCCTTCGCCGGCCCGGAAGCGCCGGCGCCCGTGATCCTCCGCCAGTCCTCGCCCGCCACACCGAGCGCGTCTCCGCCCAGCGTCCAGACGGTCTTGACCCCCGCCCACGGCGCGAGCCCGCCCACCAGCACGCACACCGCGACGCGGGTCCGCCCCGATGCCCGGGAGGCGGCCGGGTGGGCGAGCGGGCCGTCGGCCGGGCCGTCGTGCGGCCGCCCGCATCGCGGGCAGTCTCCGCGCAGCCGCCGGTGACAGGACAACCCGACGAGGAGCAGCAGGGCGGCGCCGGCCGTGTTCAACAGCACCTGGGCCAGCCCGGTGGCGCTCTCGACCCCCGAGAGCGTCGCAAGGGTCACGAAGTGGACCGGCAGCCCGACCGTCCCCACGGCGAACACCGGGAGCGCCACGCCGAGCACCGTCGCCACCCCGGCACGGCCGGGCCGGGCGAGGCTCCGCGTGCTCGCCAGGCAGGCGGCGCCGGCCAGGAGGGCGAGGGCCGCCAGGAAGAGCTGGACCTCCTGCGCGTACGCGGAGTGCTCCTTCCACGGCACGCTGGTGCCCGTCAGCGCCCAGGTGACCTCGACGGCGGCGTACGCCACGCCCCAGGACGCGGCCGCCACGGGCGCCCACACCGGCCACCGCCGCCACCACGGCACCGACCCCGACCCCGGGCCTGCGGTCCTTCCGGCCGGCGGCCGAGGTACGCCGCCCGTCTCCGAGTTCGCAAGAACGACCACCGTGACCCCCGTCCATCCGGATTGCAGACGCTCCAAGACTCCGCGTCACCGGCGCCGGGCACATCCCTCCCACGGATCACGCGGCTTCCCCCGCGCGGGGGAGCCGGAGGCGGACCACCTTTTTTCCTTCTGGGAAAGAAGGTGGTACTTTCCTCATGAGAAAGTACTCGGAAGACCGAGGACCGAAGACCGAAGACCAGGGACGCCACCCATGACTGCTTACGACGCCCAGACCGCCCTCGACGCCATACGCCACCGTCAGGAGCAGACGTTCAACGAGTACATGCGCCACGCCTACTCGCGTCCCTATCTGCTCGTCTCGGCCCTGGGCCTGTTCGCCGTCTTCTCGTCCTTCGACCTGCCGAACCCCTGGAACATCGCCGCGGTCGTGGCGGGGAACGGCCTGGCCGTGGCCGGGCAGTTCGTCCATCAGCGCCGGGCCCCGGTCCGCCGGAAGCCCGTCGGCTCGGAGGTGCTGTTCTACGGGGTCCTGGTGGTCCTGATCCTCGTGGTCTTCTGGGCGGTCGCGATCGCCGCCTACTTCCTCGGCCTGCCGGCCCGGCACACGATCGCCGCGGCCGTCACCGCCCTGGCGGTCGTCGTCAGCTCGTACGCGCTGCGCCCGTTCGTCGAGAACCTCGTCCGCAGGAACGGCCACCGCTGATGGACCCCGACTTCGACGAGTTCCTGCACGTTCCGGCGCGGCTCTCGGTCGTCGCGCTCCTCGCTCCGGCCGACTGGGTGGAGTTCGGCTTCGTCCGGGACACGGTGGACACCAGCGACTCGGCCCTGTCCAAGCAGGTCTCCGCGCTGGCGGACGCCGGGTACGTCGAGGTCCGCAAGACAAGGAACCGCACGGGACGCCACACCCACCTCCGCCTCACCCCGCACGGGCGCCAGGCATTCCAGCGGCACGCATCGGCGCTGGAGAGGATCGTGTCGGCGGCACGGATTCCCCTGGAACCTCTGGAACCTCTCGACCCTCCGCAATAGACGGAAGAACGGGGGCGGAGTGGGACGCCGCCTGAGCACGAGCACGAGCGCGAGCACGCGCCCCCCCCCGCAGAGCCCCTACGGCACCTCCGGAGCCACCCCGGGGCGTTCGCGCCAGAAGGCTCCGGAGCCGGCGCGGCGCAGCAGCATCAGGACCACTCCGGCGCCCGCCAGGAACAGCGCGATGACCAGCGGGGCGCCCAGCCCGAACCAGGCGGTCGAACTGGAGGCGTTGGCCGGATCGGCCATGTCGGCGACGGACTCGGCCAGCAGCCAGATCAGCATGGCCGAGCCGAGCAGCGGGCCCGCGCCGAGCAGCAGGAAGGGGCCCGGCCCCCGCAGCAGCCGGCGCCGGTACCAGACGGCGCAGGCGATGCCGGTGAGGGCGTAGTAGAAGGCGATGAGCAACGACAGGGCCGTCAGGGAGTCGGCCAGGGCGTTCTCGCTGATCCGGTGGATGACGACGTACCAGACGACCGCCGTGCCGGTGACCCACCAGGTGCTGGTGGCCGGCGTGCCGCGGCGGGCGTCTATGTGGGCGAAGGCGGCGGGCAGGGCCTTGCGGCGGGCCATGGACAGGGCGGTGCGGGAGGCCGGGATGATGGTCGTCTGGGTCGAGGCGAGGGCGGAGGTGGCGACGGCGAGGAGCAGGATCCAGTCCCAGCCGCCGAGCACCTCGTGTGCGAGCGCGGCGAAGACGTCCTCCTCGGCGTCGGCCTGTCCGGCGAGGTACGCGGTGCCCGCGTAGGCGACGACCGCGAAGGCCACGGCCACGTAGGTCGCCAGCAGGACCACCGTCGACCAGATGCCCGCCCGGCCGGGGGCGTCGGCGGGGTCCTTGGTCTCCTCGGTCAGGTTGACTGCGGATTCCCAGCCCCAGTACGCGAAGACGCCGAGCAGCAGGCCGCCGGTGAGCGCGGAGCCGCCGGCCCCGAAGGGGTCGAGCCAGCCGACGGCCGGGCGGACGGCGTCCAGGGATCCCGTGCCGGCGTACACGCGCCAGACGGCCACGGCCGCGAACACGACGAGGCAGAGGACCTGGACCAGTACGAGCGCGTTCTGGAAGCGGGCCGACACCTCGGTGCCGCGTACGCAGAGCCAGGACATGAGGAGGATCAGCACGACGGTGAGGGCCTCGCGGACCAGGGTGTTGCCGGCCAGGCCGTCGGCCCCGACGGCGAGCAGGCCGAAGCCGACGGCGACGTCGGCGAGCGAGCCGACGACGAGCACCCCGGTCATCGCGATGGCCCAGCCGCCCAGCCACCCGGTGGTGGGGCCGAGGGCGCGGGTGACCCAGGAGAAGGTCGTGCCGCAGTCGGGGTCGGCCCGGTTGAGGAAGTGGAAGGCGGAGGCGATCAGCAGCATGGGGACGAAGGACGCGAGCATCACCCCGGGGGCGTGTACGCCGACCAGGGCGACGAGGGGGCCGATGACGGCGGCCAGCGAGTACGCGGGGGAGGTGGCGTTGAGGCCGATGGCGAGGGAGTCGAGGAAGCCGATCGCGTCGGGCTTGAGGGCGCCGGCCGGGGCCTGTGCCGTCGCAGTGCCGTTCCCGCCCGGTATCGGGGGCGCGACGGTGGCCGTGGAGGCCCGGGGGGTGGTTTCCGGCGGGGTGTCTGCGGCCATCGTCCCTCGCTGTACTGGTGCGTGTGCGGGCCGCGCCGTGACGTGACGGGCGCGGTGTGAACGGGGGGTGAACTGCGAAGAGGAAACCCGCCCGGCGGAAAGGGGTCAATGGTGTTGGCGTAAGGGACCGCGCGAGCCCCGGCGGGCGGCCGGGGTCAGCCCAGCCGGGCCGGCCGGGTCAGCCGGTCCGCAGGGCCTGGAGCCGTGACTCCGCGCTCGCGAGCAGCATGTCCAGGGCGACCGGGTAGGCGCTGTGGTTCATCCGGGCCGCGAGCAGTCGCCTCGTGGCGCTGATGTGCGGGTACTCCTCGGCCGGCAATCGGGCGTAGGTGGACTCCCACTGCCCCTCGTCGGAGGTCCGCGAGGGCTCGGACAGGGCGAGGGCACCGGCGTCCAGGGCCGCGAAGGCCAGGCTCTGGTCGATGAAGGCGTGGTAGATCCGGACCGCCTCCGGGTCGGGGAAGCCCGCGGTGCGCAGGATGCCGAGGACGGCCTCGTCGGCGTCGATCTCACGGGGGCGGCCGGTCACGCGGACGGCGGTCAGTACGGCCGCCTGCGGGTGCGCGAGGTAGGCGCCGTGGATGCGCAGCCCGAGTTCGCGCAGGTCGTGACGCCACCGGCCGGTGGCGGCCCAGCCGTCGAGGGCCCGGCCGATGAGCTCCTCGCCGATGGCGAGGGTGAGGGCGTCCATGCCGTTGAAGTACCGGTAGAGGGTGCTGGGATCCGCTCCGAGGGCCGCGCCGAGCCGGCGCGCGGAGAGGCCGGCGCTGCCGTGTTCGCGCAGCATGCGCAGGGCGGTCTCGACGATCAGCCGCTCGGACAGGACCACGCCCTGCCGGGTGGGGCGCCGCCGCCGGCGGGCTTCCTCGGGGACCACGGGCTTCGCCATCGGACGGACACCTTCCGTTCTTATGCCAACACCATTGACCTTATCTTGCGGCCCCGGCTTTCATCCCTCCCACGAGGTGCGGATCTCCGCGGACCTCACCGAGAGAGGGTTTCGTCATGCGTGTTCTGCTTGTGGGCGCCGGTGGCGTCGGTACCGCGATCACCCGGATCGCGGCCCGCCGGGACTTCTTCGACGGCTTCGTCGTCGCCGACTACGACCTGACCCGCGCCGAGGCGGCCGTGGCCGTGCTCGGCGAAGCCGGCGGCCGGTTCCGCGCGCGCCGCGTCGACGCCTCGGACCGGGCGGCGGTGGCCGCGCTCCTCACCGAGGAACGGTGCGACGTACTCCTGAACGCCACGGACCCGCGGTTCGTGATGCCGCTGTTCGAGGCGGCCCTCGCGGCGGACTGCCACTACGTGGACATGGCCATGTCCCTGTCCCGGCCGCACCCCGCGAGCCCCTACGAGGAGTGCGGGGTCAAGCTCGGCGACGAGCAGTTCGAGCGGGCCGCGGCCTGGGAGAAGTCGGGCCGGCTGGCCCTGGTCGGGATGGGTGTGGAGCCCGGCCTGTCGGACGTCTTCGCCCGGTACGCCGCCGACGAACTCTTCGACGAGATCGAGGAGATCGGCATCCGCGACGGGGCGAACCTGACGGTCGAGGGCCACGACTTCGCCCCGTCCTTCAACATCTGGACGACGATCGAGGAGTGCCTGAACCCGCCGGTGGTCTACGAGCGGGACCGCGGATGGTTCACCACCGAGCCGTTCAGCGAGCCGGAGGTCTTCGACTTCCCGGAGGGCATCGGCCCGGTCGAGTGCGTCAACGTCGAGCACGAGGAGGTGCTGCTGGTCCCGCGCTGGGTGGACGCCCGGCGGGTCACCTTCAAGTACGGCCTGGGCGAGGACTTCATCGGCAAGCTGAAGACCCTGCACGCGCTGGGCCTCGACTCGACCGGACCGGTCACGGTGCGCGGCGCGGACGGCACCCCGGTACGGGTCTCGCCGCGCGACGTGGTGGCGGCGTGCCTGCCGGACCCGGCCACGCTGGGCGAGCGGATGTCGGGCAAGACCTGCGCGGGGACCTGGGTGAAGGGGACCAAGGACGGCCGGCCGCGCGAGGTGTACCTCTACCACGTGGTGGACAACCAGTGGTCGATGCGCGAGTACGGTTCCCAGGCCGTGGTGTGGCAGACCGCGGTCAACCCGGTCGTGGCGCTCGAACTCGTCGCCGGCGGGGTATGGGCGGCGTCGGGCGTACTCGGCCCGGAGGCCCTCCCGCCGCGCCCGTTCCTGGACCTGCTGACCGCGTACGGCTCCCCGTGGGGCATCCGCGACCAGGCCTGACCGGACCAGGCCTGACCGGACCAGGCCTGACCCGGCCTGACCGGACCCGCCGCCGCGGCCGGCGTCGACGGCTCCCGCGGGATCAGGACCGCGTCAGCCGGGCGGTCAGGCCGTCGAAGTAGCTGCGGTGGAGGGCGACCAGGTCGATCCGCTCGGGGTCGAGCAGCCAGAGCAGGTGGGCTCCTTCCAGGAAGGCCGCGACCTCGGCGGCCAGGGTCTGCGCGTCGAGGCCGGGGCGGGCGGTGCCGTCCGCCTCGGCGCGGGTGAACAGCGAGACGAGGTGGGCCCGCAGCGCCCGTCCGCGGTCGAGGAACCAGACGTGCAGGGTGGAGCCGGGGTCGAGGTTCTCCGCGGTCAGGGCCGTGTGGAGGGCGGCCAGTTCCCGTTCCGTGGCGGCGGTGTGCTCGGCGTCCCGTACGAACCAGTCGATCGCCTGACGCAGTGTGGGCTCGGCGTCCGCGGTGATGGACAGGCGTTCGAGGGCCCGCCGGTCGGCCTCCTGGAGCACGGCCCGGACCAGGGCGTCCTTGCTGCCGAAGTGGTGGATCAGGGCCGAGGGGGTGACGCCGGCCCGCGCGGCGACCGCGGCCACCCCGGTGCCGCGCACGCCCTGCCGGGCGAAGAGCTCGATCGCGGCGTCGACCATCGCGCGGCGGCGTTCGACGCCCCGCTTCTGCACCTGTCCCCTGACTCCTGCCATGGGGTTCAGGGTGCCCGCTGACGTGCGGGGACGTCCAGCCGCGCCCTCGGTGCCGCAAACCGCTGGTGGCGGGCGGCCCCGAGCCATTAACCTGCACGACCATGCAGGAAAATCAGGAGAACAACGAGAAGATGATCGATGCCGGTGGCGGTCTCACGCTCTGGGCGCAGGACTTCGGGGCGCCGGAGGACCCGGCGGTGCTGCTGGTGATGGGCGCGCAGGCCCAGGGAGTCCAGTGGAACGACGGGCTCGTGCGGCGCCTGGTCGAGGCCGGCCGGCACGTCATCCGGTACGACCACCGCGACACCGGCCGCTCCTCCAGGGTGGACTTCGCCGCCCACCCGTACACCGTCGCCGACCTGGCCTCCGACGCCCTCGCCGTCCTCGACGCCTTCGCCGTGGACCGCGCCCACCTGGTCGGGGCCTCCCTCGGCGGGATCATCGCCCAGCGGCTCGCCCTCACCGATCCGCACCGGGTACGGACCCTGACCAGCCTCTCCTCCCAGCCGCTGGGAACGGACACCGCAGGCGCGGTCCAGCGGGCCATGGCCGGCCTCGCCCCCTCGCCCGGTCAGCTCCCGCCCCCGGCCGCCGAGTTGCTGGCCGTCCTCATGACGTCCTTCCCCGAGCCGGGCACGGGCCTGGAGGGGTACCTCGCCGCGCGGCTGCCGATGTGGCGCGTGCTGCACGGCCCGGACCTCCCGTTCGACGAGGAGGAGTACCGCGCCATGGAGGAACGGGTCCACCGGCGGGCCGCGGACATCGGGGCCGCGCTGAACCACACGCTGGCCGGAGCCGCGGGGGACTCCTTCACCACGGCCGACCTGGCCTCGATCACTGCCCCCACGCTCGTGCTGCACGGCACCTGCGACCCGATGTTCCCGCCGCCGCACGCCGAGGCCACGGCCGCCGCCGTCCCCGGCGCGCGCCTGGTCATGCTCGACGGGATGGGCCACACCCTGCCCCTGGCCGTGGAGGAGCGCCTGGCCGCGGAGATCCTCGCCCACACCGGGGGGTGAGGACCTCCGCCGCCACGCCGAGCATCAGGAATCAGGAAGCGTCGCGGGCGGTGTCCAGGACCGCGCGGGCCTGGCGCAGGGCCGCGGCGTCGACGAGGCCGCCGTTCTCGTCGAGCCACGCGCCCGACCCGTCCGCCCCGGCCCGCTCCACGCTCTCCACCAGGCGGCGCGCCGCGTCGACCTCCCCGGCCGCAGGCGTGAACGCGGCGTTGGCCACGGCCACTTGGGCGGGATGGACCACCGAGCGGCCGAAGAAGCCGCGCTCCCGTCCGCGTACGCAGTCCACCGCCAGCCCGTCCAGGTCCCGCACGGCGGGGAAGACGCTCAGCGGCGGCCGGGGCAGACGGGCCGCGGCGGCGGCGAGCAGGACGCGGTGGGCGGCCGAGTCCAGCACGTCGCGGTGGCCGGTGCCCAGTTCGGCCGCGAGGTCGGCCTCCCCGAAGGCGAGGCCGGACACCATGGCGTCGCCGGTGGCGATGGCGTGGGCGTGCTCGATGCCCAGCGCCGTCTCCAGGAGCGGAACGAGCGGCACGCCCGGCAGGAGCCGGGCGGCCCCGGCGACCTGCGCGGGCCGCTCGCACTTGGGCAGGCGCACGCCCGAGACCCGGGTGCCGCGCAGGGCGGTCAGGTCCTCCTCGCCGCCGCTGCCCAGCGGGTTGACGCGCACGTACACCGGGCGCTGGTGGCCGCGCTCCAGGAGGGCGACGACGGCATCGCGCGCGACCGCCTTCCGGACGGGAGCCACCGCGTCCTCCAGGTCGACGACCACCGCGTCGGCCCCGCAGGCGAGGGCCTTGCCGAAGCGCTCGGGGCGGTCTCCGGGCACGTAGAGCCAGGTACGGACCGCCGGGCCAGGGCGGCGGCGGGCACGGCCCGGGGCCGTGAGGCTTCGGGCAGCGCCCGGGGCCGTGAGGCTTCGGGCAGCGCCCGCAGCGCCCGCAGCGCCCGCAGCGCCCGCAGCGCCCGCAGCGCCCGCAGCGCCCGCAGCGCCCGCAGCGCCCGCGCCGCCCGCGCCGCGCGGGGTGGAGGCCCCCATCAGATGACCCCTGCCCCGCGCAGTTCCGCGCGGCGCCGTGCACCGATGCCCAGCCCCTCGAAGAACTCGGCGTTGTCCGCGCCCAGCGCCCGGCCCGCCCAGCGGACCCGCCCCGGGGTGTCGGACAGGCGGGCCGGGACGCCCTGCATGGCCAGGGAGCCGAGTTCGGGGTCGTCGACGTGCACGACCGTGCCGAGGGCGGCGAACTGCGGGTCGGCGACGATGTCGGCGGCGCTGTACACCGGCGCGACCGCCGCGTCGGCCCCGTCGAAGGCCGCGATGACCTCGTCCGCGCCGCGCGCCGCGATCCAGCCGCCGACGGCGGCGTCGAGCTCCTCGACGTGCTCGGCGCGCCCCGATCCGGTGGCGAACCACGGCTCCTCGATCAGGTGGGCACTGCCCACCAGCCGCATCACCCGCTCGGCGATGGACTGCGCGCTGGTGGAGACGGCGACCCAGCGTCCGTCGCGACAGCGGTAGGTGTTGCGGGGGGCGTTGTGCGGGGACCGGTTGCCCGAGCGCTCCTGGACGAGGCCGAGTTGCTGGTGGGCGGAGATCTGCGGGCCGAGCAGGTGCAGGATCGGTTCGATGAGGGCCGTGTCCACGACCTGGCCGCGGCCGGTCGTGGCCCGTGCGTGCAGGGCCACCATGGTCGCGTACGCCGCCATCACCGCCGCAACGCCGTCGGCGAGACCGAACGGGGGCAGGGTCGGGGGTCCGTCCGGTGTGCCCGTGCAGTGGGCGAAGCCGCTCATCGCCTCGGCGAGGGTGCCGAAGCCCGCGCGGTGCCGCATGGGGCCGACCCGGCCGAAGCCGCTCACGCGGAGCATGACCAGTCCGGGATTGAGCTCGCGGAGCTGCTCGTAGCCGAGGCCCCACCGTTCGAAGGTGCCCGGCCGGAAGTTCTCCACCAGCACGTCCGCGTCGCGCACCAGCGCCCTGCAGATCTCCTGGCCCTCGGTGCGGCTCAGATCGAGCGTGACCGTGCGCTTGTTCCGGGCGACCAGCTTCCACCACAGGCTCTGGCCGCGGACCTGCGCGCCGTGGCGCCGGGCCGGATCGCCCGTCGGATGTTCGATCTTGATGACGTCCGCCCCGAAGTCACCCAGGAGCGTCGCCGCGCCGGGCCCCGCGAACAGGGTGGCGGCGTCCAGCACCCTCGTGCCGGCTAAAGGGAGGTCTGTCGTCGCGTCCACAGCACATCACCCGCTTTCCCCGGACGTCGGCGAGGACGCCCGGACCATTACCGTAAGCCTTACGGTAATGGTCACCGTAAAATGGTCCGCGTTGGCCCGCAAGAGCGGCCTCCGGTCACGTCCGGCCGGACGCGGGCCGGTGAGGGGAGAACGATGGCGAAGGATCCGCAGGACACGGCGCCCGCAGCGGCTCGCAGACGGCGCCGCGGCTCCCTGTCCCGGCCGATGGTCGTGGCGGCGGCCCTGGAGCTGGCGCGCGAGGAGGGCCTGGCGGCGGTCAGCATGCCGCGGCTCGCACAGGAGTTGCAGTGCGGGGTGATGTCGCTCTACGGCCATGTGGAGAGCAAGGAGCACCTGCTCGAACTGCTGGCCGCGGCCGTGCTGGAGGACTTCCCACTGGAGCGTGCGGACGGCACCCCGTGGCAGCCGGCCCTGGCGCGGTTCTCCGCGTCCTTGCGGCGGAGGATGCTGGAGAACGGCGCCCTCGCCGAACTCCTGATCACCCGTCGCATGTGGAGCGCGGGCCTGGCGGAGGTGTTCGAGTGGCTGCTGGGCAGGATGACGGAAGGCGGCTGGCCCCTGCGTGAGGCGGTCCGGGCGTACCACTCCGTGCAGACCTACACGCTCGGCTTCGTCCTGTACGAGATCGGCCGGACCACGCCCCGGCACGAGGAGGAACACCGCGCGTGGTGGCGCCACACCCTCGCCGACCTGCCGCCGGCGTCGTTCCCCTTGCTGCACGCAGCGTCCGGGTTCGTGCCGGAGGGGGCGGGGGAGGAACAGTTCGCCTGGGGCCTGGAGCGGCTGCTGGACGGCCTGGCGGCAGAGCTGGCCGCCGGCACCGAGCCGTCCGGCTGACGCGGGCGACGGCGCGGGGCGCAACGGCGCCGGGCGCAACGGCGAGGCGCGCAACGGCGAGGCGCGCAACGGCGACGCGCGCAACGGCGAGGCGGCGGACCGGGACTGAGCCCCGGCCCGCCGCTGTGCCGCGCCCGCCGCGGTGACCCGGACCCGCCGCGGTGACCCCGCGCGGCCCGGCCCGGCGTCAGCTCCGGAACAGGCGGAACCGCTCCTCGCCCACGCGGGCGCGTGCCTGCGGGTCGGTCACGCCGAGCCCGGCCCGGGGCGCGAGGCCGAGCACGCCGACCTTGCCGAGGTGCTCGTTCACCTGCACGCTGCGCGCCGCCTCACCGGCGTCGTCCAGGGCGTAGGTGGCGGACAGGGCCGGAAGGACCTTGCCCATCTCGATGAGCCGGTTGGTCTCCCACTGCTCGTTGAGGTTGGCGCCGTGGCTGCCGATGATGTTCTTCAGCTTCATCCACAGGTAGCGGTTGTCGTACTGGTGGTCGTAGCCGGTGCTGGACCCGCAGGTCACGACGGTGCCGCCGCGGCGGGCCAGGAAGACCGAGGCGCCGAAGGTCGCCTTGCCGACGTGCTCGAAGACGATGTGCGGGTCCTCGCCGACCGCGTCGCGGATCGCCTTGCCCAGCTTCTTCCACCCTTCGGGCCGCTGGAGCACGGTGCGGTCGCCCTGTTCGATCGCCGAGCGGTCGATGACCGCCTCGCAGCCGAGCTTGCGCAGGACCTCCGCCTTCTCCGCGGAACTGACGACGCCCACGGGGATGCCGCCGCCGTTGCGCACCAGCTGGACGGCGTACGCGCCCAGTCCGCCGGTCGCGCCCCAGATCAGGACCACGTCCCCCTGCTTCATGCGGGCGCCGCGGTCGCTGACGAGCATCCGGTACGCGGTGCCCGCGCACAGCGGGTTGGAGGCGGCCTCCTCCCAGGTGAGCAGCGCGGGCTTGGGGAGGAGCTGGCTGGCGCGCACGACCGTGTACTGCGCCAGGCCCCCGAAGTTGGTCTCGAACCCCCAGGCGCGCTGGTCCTCGCCGAGCATGCCGTCGCTGTGGGTGGCGGGGTCCTGCTCGTCGACGTAGGCCGTGCCGATGACGACGTGGTCGCCCGCGTTCCAGCGGCGCACGGCCGAGCCGGTCCGCACCACCACGCCCGAGGCGTCGGAGCCGAGGATGTGGTACGGCAGGTCGTGGCGCGCGTCCCAGCCGCCGCGCCGGCCCATCTGCTCCAGGAAGCGGAAGGTGGGTACCGGCTCGAAGGTGGCGGACCACACGGTGTTGAAGTTGATGGCGCCCGCCATCACCGCGACCAGCACCTCGTCGGGCGCGAGTTCGGGCACGGGGACGTCTTCGACGTGCATCGACTTGCGGACGTCCTTGTCCGCGACGCCGTCGAACATGCCCGTCTGGTCCTTGTGGACCGTCACGGCCTTCATGTGGGTGGGCAGGGGCAGGCTCAGCAGCTCTTCACCGCTGCGGCCTTCGATCACGGCGTCTGCGAGGGGAGTACTCATGGGATCTCCATAGGTGTCGTACGGTTCGGGACGGCCGGAGGTGTACGCCGGGGCGGGCGGGCCCGCGGGGCTGTGCGGGACCGCCTCAGGGCCGCAGGGCCTTCAGGGCCGCGAGGACGGCGTCGGTGGTGTCGACGCGGGCGATCAGCGGCAGGATCCTCTTGGCCGCGAACTCCTGGTGCTCGGAGGAGAAGGTGCTCGTCGCGTCCTCCGCGACGACCACGTGGTAGCCGTGCTCGTAGGCGGAGCGGGCGGTCGACTCCACGGCGAGGTTGGTGGCGACGCCGGTGAGGACGAGCTCCTCGATGCCGCGGCGGCGCATCTGGATGTCCAGTTCGGTGCCGGTGAAGGCACCCCACTGGCGCTTGGTGATGAGCAGGTCGTCGGGGTGCGCCGCGAGCTCGGGGGAGAGCCGGGAGTACTCGGGCTGCAGGGACGGGGGGTTGTGCGGCACGTCGGAGCGGGGCCGGAGCGCGGCGCCGCCGTCGGGGCCGTGGGCCACGTTGACGAGGACGACGGGCAGGCCGGCCGCGCGGAAGGCGTGGGCCAGGCGGGCGCTGTTGCCGGCGACCTGGGCGGCCGGGTGGGGCTGCAGGGGCAGTCCGAGGATGCCCTCCTGGACGTCGAGTACGACGAGGGCGGCCTTGGGGCTGAGTTCCACGACGGGCATGGGTGGTTCCTTTCGGACGGGTGCGGAGTGCGGAGTGCGCCACGCGGAGTACGGAGTGCGCCACGCGGGCGATCGGCACGGAGTGCGTGCGCGTGGGGAGGGCGGGGCGGCTCAGCCGTGGTCGGCGGTACCGCGCAGGTGCCGGGTGAAGGCGGCGTTGAGGAGGAGTAGGAGGCTGATCCCGGTGATCACGGCGGCCAGCAGGTGCAGCCCGGAGTCCCCGGCCTGCCGGCCGACCGCGATGCCGACCAGGGCCGAGGCGAGGTTGGCGCCGATGTACTGGGAGGTGCGCAGCAGCCCGGAGGCGGTGCCGATCTGTTCGGCGGGCGCGGTGCGGTACATCAGCGTCTGGTTGCCCAGGCTGTTGAACCCGTTGGGCAGGCCCAGCACCGCGGCGATGACGAGGATCTGCCAGAGCGGCACGCTCGACCCGAACAGGGCCAGCGCGGCGCTGCCCAGGCAGAGCGCGGCGGAGCCGGTGACCAGGACGGCGCGCAGCCCGCGGCCGACGAGCCGGGTGGCCCACATGGTGGTGACGACGCCGAGAGCGGCCATGGGCAGCATGACCAGGCCCGACTGGGCCTCGGAGAGGCCGCGTCCCTGCTGGAGCCACTGGGGGAGGGCGTAGGTGATGGAGTAGAAGACGACGTACGTCGCCATGCAGCGTACGTAGGTCGCGGCGAGCGGACGGTTGCGGGCGATCATGCGGAGGTCCACGAAGGGCCGGTGCGCGCGCAGTTCGCGCCGGACCAGCGCGGCGGTCAGGACCACGAAGGCGGCGAGCGCCCACCACCGCGGGTGGTCGGGCAGCGAGAGCAGGAACAGCATCAGCCCGCACAGCTCGCCGGTGAACAGCGCCATCCCCGGCAGGTCCAGTTCGCGCAGGGTGACCCGGGCGCGGCGCGCCGCGTCGTCGGCGGGCAGCCGGAGCAGGGCCATGACCAGGGCGGTGAGGGCGAGGGGGACGTTGACCCAGAAGATGGCCCGCCAGTCGACGAGCTGGACGAGCAGGCCGCCGAGCGGCGGGCCGAAGGCCACGGCGGCCTGGGAGGCGGCGGAGATCGCTCCGAGCCCGCCGGCGGGCGCGGCGCCCCCGGCCGGGAGGGCGCCGGCCCGGAGCCGGATCATCGACATGCCGGCCGGGTACGCGGCCGAGGTGCCGATGCCCAGGACCACGCGGGCGGCGATCAGCCAGCCGAGGGTGGGGGCGAAGGGCGCCGCGGCGGCCGAGCCCAGGACCAGGAGGAGCCCGATGCAGAAGATCCGGCGGGCGCCGAACGCGTCGGCCAGGCGGCCCATCGTGGGCTGGGCGACCGCGGTCGCCAGGTAGAGGCCGGAGACCAGCCAGACGACCGCGGCTCCGGCGTCGAACGCCGCCTGTATGGAGAGCAGGGCCACCGCCAGCATCGACGAGTTGAGGGCGTTGAGCATGGTGCCCAGGACGATCGGGGTGAGGAAGCCGAGCGGCAGACGGGCGGGGGCGGGGGGAACCGGTTCTTTCGCGGTCCGTGCGGTGCGTAATGCCACGGTTCCCCCTTGGGGACTGTCTAGGTTTCGGACAAGAGGTCGAGGAGCTTGTTCGCGGCGCCGAGGACTTCCCGCTCGACCGGCGTCAGACGGGTGGCGATGGCCCGTGCGAGCCAGGCGTCGCGCGACTGCCGGTCGGCCGCCACCAGTCGGCTGCCCGCTTCGGTGATCTCCATCAGGACCTGGCGGCCGTCGCGGTCGTGCGGCCGACGGGTGATCAGACCGCGCTCCTCCAGGGCGGAGAGCTGGCGGGTGAGCGACTGGGGCTGGACGCCCTCGTGGGCCGCGAGTTCCTTGGGGCTGAGGGCCCCGACGCGGTCCAGCCGGCTCAGGACCGAGGCGCTGGTCAGTCCGAGACCGTGCGCCGGGCGTTCCTGGCGCATGCGCCGGCTGAGCGCGGACACGCTGTCGCGGGTCTGTCTGGCCAGGTCGATGGTGTCTTGATTGTCTTCCACGAACGAAGCCTAGCTTATAAGCATGGCTTGGTATTTCGTCAACCTGGCCCATCACCTCGCCTGGCTTCGACACTCTCCACGGAGGGGCTCGGTACGGACAACTCCCGGGCAACTCCCATGAAATCTGCAAGAAAAGGCAAAGCGTGGCCGGAAAGCGGGGCTCGGGTCAGGGTGTGACGCTGCTCGCATTTACTTCGCTGTACTGAGCATGTTGTCTAGGGGTCATGATCAATCGCTCCGGCCCCGATCCCCAGGAACACCCAGGGCCCTCCGGCTCCCCACTCCCTCTCGCCGGCCTGAAGGTCATCGACACCGCCACCCTCTTCGCAGGCCCCTTCGCCGCCACCCTGCTCGGCGACTACGGCGCCGAGGTCGTGAAGATCGAACACCCGGACGGCGACCCCGCCCGCCGCTACGGAGCCCAGGCCCACGGCGTCCCCGTCTGGTGGAAGGTCGTCGCCCGCAACAAGCGCTCCGCCACCCTGGACCTGCACACGGACGAGGGCCGGCTGCTCTTCCGCCGCCTCGCCGCCGACGCCGACCTCGTCGTGGAGAACTTCCGCCCCGGCACACTGGAACGCTGGGGCCTGGACTACGCCACCCTCAGCGCGCACAACCCCCGCCTGGTGCTCCTGCGCATGACCGGGTTCGGCCAGACCGGCCCCTACGCCCACCGCCCCGGCTTCGGCACCGTCGGAGAGGCCATGAGCGGCCTCGCCCACCTCACCGGCACCCCCGACGGGCCGCCCACCCTCCCCTCCTTCCCCCTCGCCGACGCGATCGCCGGACTCACCGCGGCCTTCGCCGCGCTCACGGCGCTGCGCGCCCGCGAGCTCACCGGCCGCGGACAGGTCGTCGACCTCTCCATCGTCGAGTCGATGCTCGGCGTACTCGCCGGCCCCCTCACCACCTACGACCTGACCGGCGTCATGCCCACCCGACAGGGCAACCGCTCGCCCAACAACGCACCGCGCAACGTCTACCGCACCAAGGACGGCCACTGGGTGGCCGTCGCCGCCACCACCGTCTCCGTCGCCGAACGCGTCGTACGCCTGGTCGGCCGCCCCGAACTGGCCGAAGAGCCCTGGTTCACCACCGGATCCGGCCGCGCCGCGCACGCCGGCGAACTCGACGCGGCCGTCGGCGGCTGGATCGCCGAACGCACCCGCGACGAGGTCGTGGACCGCTTCGACCAGGCCCAGGCGGCGATCGGCGCCGTCTACGACTTCGCCGACGTCCTCCAGGACCCGCACATCGCCGCCCGCCGCTCCATCGTCTCCGTACCCGACCCGGAACTGGACGCGATCCGCATGCCGGACGTCACCTTCAGGCTCTCCGACACCCCCGGATCCGTGCGCTGGGCTGGCCCCCGCCTGGGCGAGCACACCGCCGAGATCCTCGGTGAACTCGGCGTCGGCCGCGAGGAGTTAGCCGCACTCGCAGAAAGGGGAGTCATTTGAACACCGCACTGCACCGCAGCTACCTGTACGTTCCCGCGCACAAGGCCCGCCTGGTGGAGAAGGCGTACGCGAGCGAAGCGGACGCCGTCGTCCTCGACCTGGAGGACGCCGTACCGCAGGCCGGCAAGGAGGACGCCCGCCGGGCCGCCGCCGAGATCCTGTCCACCACCCCGCCCAAGCCGACCTACGTACGGGTCAACTCCCCCACCAGCGGCCTCGCCCGCGACGACGTACGGGCCGTCGCACGGCCCGGCCTCGCGGCCGTCCGGCTGCCCAAGGTCGAGCACCCGCAGCAGGTCCGCGAGGCGGCCCGGTGGCTGGAGGAGGCCCACAGCGACGCGGGCCTGCACATCCTCGTCGAATCCGCGCTCGGCGTCGAAGCCCTGAGCGAGCTCGCCCGCTCCACGCCCCGCCTGGAACGCATCGGCCTCGGCGAGAACGACCTGCGGGCCGACCTGCGCACCGATTTCGACGGGCCCACCATGGACGCCGCCCGGGTCCGCTGCGTGTTCGTCTCCCGGGCAGCCGGGCTCGTCAGCCCGGCCATGAGCGTCTACCCGCGCCTGGACGACCCCGAGGGGCTGCGACGCTCCTGCCGGGACGGACTCGGCATGGGCTACCTCGGCCGCTTCGCCGTGCACCCCGCCCAGCTCCCCGTCATCAACGAGGTCTTCACGCCCTCCCCGGAGGAAGCCGAGGACGCCCGCGCCGTGCTGGCGGCCGCCGCCTCCCGGCCGGACGCCGGATCGTCCGTGTTCGTCACCGAGGACGGCCGGACCGTCGCCCCGCCCCTGCTCGCCCAGGCCCGCGCCGTGCTGGCCATGGCCGAAGCCCTGTCGGCCGGCACCCGCCCCTCGTGACCCGGGCCGCGTACCCGTCGGCCCCCCGCGCCGTGCCCAGCCCGCCCGTGAAAGGCAACCGATGACCGACGCCCCTCCCGTCCCCACGACCGCGATCGACCCCCTGCTGACGGCCATCGCCGCCGGGACCACCGTCCACGACCTCGCCCAGCCCCTGGAGAACGGCATGCCGTGCTCCCCGAACCACCCCGGCTTCCGCATGGCGCTCCTGCGCCGCCACGGCGACGGGACCCGGCCCGACGGAAGCTCGGCCGCCAACGAACTCATCGTCACCGGCGGCCACGTCGGCACGCACATCGACGCCCTGTCCCACGCCTCCCACCACGGACGCCTCTTCGGCGGCCACGACGCCGCCGCGGCCCAGCAGGGCGGACGCTTCGCCGTCCACGGCATCGACACCGTGCCGCCCATGGTCTGCCGCGGCGTCCTCCTCGACGTCGCCGCGGCCCACGGCACCGACGTCCTCGACGCCGGATACGGCATCACCGCCGACGACCTGGCCCACGCCGCCGCCCTCGCCGGCGTCCTCCCCGCCGAACAGGACGTGTGCCTCGTACGCACCGGCTGGGCCCGGCGGTGGCACGACGCGGAGGCCTACATCGGCCAGGAGACCGGCGTCCCCGGCCTCACCGAATCCGCCGCCGCCTGGCTCGCCGACCTCGGGGTGCGCGCCATCGGCGCCGACACCACCGCCGTCGAACGGATCCCGCCCGGCCAGGGCCACGCGGTACTGCCGGTCCACCGCACGCTCCTCGTGGACCGCGGCGTCCACCTCATCGAGCACATGAACCTGGAGACACTGGCCGCCGCCGGAGCCGCCGAGTTCCTGTTCGTCCTCAGCCCACTGAAGATCACCGGCGGCACCGGCTCCCCGGTCCGGCCCCTCGCCGTCCTCACCGCCGGAGCCGGAGCCGGCCGCGGCGCCGCTGCCCCGCAGGAGTCCCGATGACGACGACACCGCCCGGGCCCGCCGCCGAGCCCCTGGTCCGCCGCCTCGCCGCCTTCGCCGCCCGGGCCCGCGACCGGGGCCTGCCCGCCCGGCTGCGCGCCGAGGCGGCGGAACGCGTCCTCGACTGCCTGGGCAACAGCCTCCTCGCACGCGAAGAACCCGCCCCGCGGGCCGTCCTGGCCGTCGCCCGCGACTGGGGCGGCACCGGCCCCGCACACGTCATCGGATCGCACGAGAAGCTGTCCGTGCCGGCGGCCGCCCTGGTCAACGGAACCCTGGCACACGCCATGGACTTCGACGACTCCCACATGCTGTCCGTCCTGCACCCCAGCGCCGCCGTGATCCCCGCCGCGCTCGCCGTCGCCGAAGCCACCGGCGCCTCCGGGCCCCGGCTGCTCGACGCCGTCACCGTCGGCACCGAGGTGTGCATCCGGCTCGGCATCGCCGGCTACGACCCGGACCTCGGGAACTCGCTGTTCTTCGAGCGCGGCCAGCACGCGACCTCCATCTGCGGCACCCTCGGCGCCGCGGTCGCGGCCGCCATGCTCCTCGGCGCGGACGAGGACACCATCGCCGCCGCCCTGGGAATCGCCGCGAGCACCGGCGCCGGCCTGCTGGAAGCCAACCGCACCGGCGGCACCGTCAAACGCGTGCACTGCGGCTGGGCGGCCCACGCGGGCGTGGCCGCCGCCCAGTTGGCCCGGGCAGGCATCACCGGACCGCCGACGGTCCTGGAGGGCCGCTTCGGCTTCTTCCAGGCGTGGTGCGGCGACCGGGCCCGCCCGGAGGCGGTCCTCGACGGCCTGGGCGAACGCTGGGAGACCAGCGAGATCATCGTCAAGCCGTACCCGTGCAACCACTTCACGCACCCCGGCATCGACGCCGCACTGCGGCTGAGGGCGCGCGGCGTGAGGGGCGAGGACGTCGTCCACGGCGAGCTGCGCGTCCCCACGGCCATGCACCGTACGATCGGCGAACCCGGCCCCGCCAAGGCCACCCCCGCCACCGGCTACGCGGCGGCCTTCTCCGGCCCCTTCACCGTGGCCACCGCCCTCCTCGGCGGCGGAGGACTCGGCGTCTGGTTCGACGACTTCACCGACGCCGCCGCCCACGACCCCGCCCGCCGCACCCTCGCGGGCCTGATCCGCTGCGTGCCCGACCCCGCCCTCGACCCCCTGTTCCCCACCCGGCTGCCCGCCGTACTGCGGGTCGCCACCGGCGACGGACAGACACACGAGATCCAGGTCGAAACCAGCAAGGGCGGCCCGGACGCGCCCCTGACCGCCGCCGAGAAGGAACGCAAGTTCCGCCTGTCGGCCGGCACCGCGCTCCCCCCGCACCGCGCCGACGCGGTGCTGCGCGCCGTACGCGCCCTGCCCGAGGGCGGCAGCGCCACGGGCGTCCTCGCACTGTGCTCCCCGGAAGCCGCACCGGAACCGTCACGCCCGTCGGCGGCATGACGGCCCGTCACAGCCGGAGCACCCCCACCCCCACCCCCACCCCCACCCCCCACTCACCCGTGATCCGGGAAAGGACCCGACCCGCCATGTCACCCAGCACCTCGAAGCACCTCCGCACCCGGCTGAACCGCCTCGCCCTGGGCGGCGCTGCCGCCCTGTGCGCCACCGTCCTCGCCGCCGGCACCGCCCTCGCCGCGCCCACCGTGCGGACCGCCGCCGCACTGCCGGGCTTCGGCCTCTACCCGGAGAGCCTCACCCAGGACCCCACGACCGGCGACCTGTTCGTCTCCGCCTATGGCGACGGCTCCGTCCTGCGCGTGCCGGCCGGCGGCACGCAGGCCTCCGTCTTCCTCCCGGCCGGCACGGACGGCAGGACCCACGCGGCGGGGGTCAAGGCCGACCGCTCCGGCCGGCTGTGGGTCTCCGGCGGCACCGACCGCTCGGTCACCGTCTACGACGACACCACCGGCATACGCGTGGCCCGGTTCCACATCCCCTTCGCCTCCGGCGGCGTCAACGACCTCACCTTCGGCCCCGACGGCACCGCCTACCTCACGGACTCGTTCAACCCCGCCGTCTACAGGGTCACCCCCCAGCAGCTGACGGCGGCCCGGACGCAGGGCACCGACACCCCGCTCGACGCCTGGCGCGACCTCACCGGCACGCCCGCCGACTACACGCAGCACTCCGGCATCAACCTCAACGGCATCGCGTACGTCAACGGCGGAGCCCTGCTCACGGCGAACACCACCACCGGCGCCCTGTACCGGATCGCCACCGACACGGGCGAGGTCACCACCGTCCCCGGCATCTCCCTGCCCAGCGCAGACGGCCTCGCCTACCGGGACGGTAAGCTCTGGGCGGCCCTCAACCGCACGAACACCCTGGTACGCCTGACCGTGACGCCCGCCGCGCGGTCCGTCGTGCAGGACGCCGTCCTCAGCAGCACCGCGCTGCAGATCCCGACGTCCGTCCTCCGCTCGGGCGACCACCTGCTCGTCACCCGTTCCCAGTACGACAAGGGCGGCCCCTTCGGCGCGGGAACGCCCGTCCCCTTCACGCTCGCCGAGGTCGACGGCTTCTGACCGGCAGCCCCGGCCGGCGTCAGTCGACCGTCTCGATCCGCGCGCCGTTGAGCAGGTACGCCGGCAGGTACGGCAGTTCCGGCCCGACGACCGGGAAGCCGCGGTCGTGGGCGAGGCAGGCCATGGCGAGCGGACCGAGTGCCACTCGGGCCCGCGGCGCCGTGGAACCGCCCCAGTAGGCGCCGTGTTCGGTGAGGGCCTCGGCGAGGGTCTTGCCGAAGGCCTCGTGGTCCCGCGCGATCAGGCGGTGGAAGAGCGCGACGGGCTGGTAGTCGATCCGGTTCACGAACTCGTCCGGCGCGTGGGTCAGGGCGTCCGGCATGGACGACTCCATGGTCGCGAGCAGCTTCTCGGCGACCGCGTCCATGGAGCCGTCACCGAAGTAGGCCTGCAGGGTCTCGACCCAGTGCAGCACGTAGGCGTCGACGGACTCGTCCCGCCGCAGGGTCTCCAGGGGCACCCGGCACAGCCGGGCGATGCGGTCGCGGTCACGGCACACGATCGCGAGGTACACGGCGTCGAGCCAGGCGCGGGCGTCCGCGGGCGCGTCGGCGGGAGTGGCGGGAAGCTCCGCGACCTGCCCCTCGCCCAGCTGGCACTCCGTGGGCGGGGCCCCGGTGAACAGCGCGCAGCCGAGTTGCAGGGACGTGGCCCACGCGTCCCACGCGTCGAGCCCGTCCACATCGGGATCGGCGGCGCAGCGGGCGTGGGCGAGTGCCAGGGCGGAGGCGAAGGCGTCGCCGAGCGCCGACGGGTCCTGCGGGAGGCGGGCCACCGCACCGGCCGTCGCGCCGAGGAGCCCGGCGACGTCCAGGGCCCGCTCCGGGGCCCGGCCGGTGATCCGGCCGGCCCGGTCGAGCCGCACCAGGCCCTTCATCATGCCGAGCAGCCGCGGCGGCGGCTGCAGTGACAGCGTGCGCGTCCCCTCGTCGAAGACCGTGACCGAGGTCAGGCCGCCCCGGTGCCACCAGTACACCCGCGGGGACAGCGACCCCGGTCCGTCCTCGTACGCGCCGAGCGCGTAGGAGGCGAGGTCGTTGGCGGCATCGACCACCGAGCCGTCGGCGATCGGATGGAAGGCCAGCAGGTGCCGGGTGGGGACGACGACGAGGGCGCCGGCCCGGGGCAGCGACTTGCCGGTCACCCGCAGGGCCAGGTCCGACAGGTACAGCGCCTTGGTCGCGACGAAGTGGGAGTCGCCGTAGACGGAGTGCAGCGTGCCCCGCCCCTCCATGGGCACCTCGTCGTACGTGACGGGTACGTCCGTCAGGTTCGCGTGAGCCACTCGCCCCAGGTCCTCCAGCCCGGCGCGCGCCAGGTCGTGGTCGGTGAGGATCCGCACGCTGGTGGGCCCGTCGTAGGCATAGGCGAGGACGAGCCCCTCGGCCACGGCGCGCACGTACCGCAGGCCGTCGGCGATGTCGGGGGTGAGAGCCTCGGGCGGCAGCAGCCGGACACGGGTCCCCTGCAGCAGTTGCCCGGTGCTCTCGTTGCCGGCGTCGGGCCACATCAGACGCGGATCGGGCGTGGACTCGGGCATGTCGTCTCGCTTCACCCCCTCAACCCTACGAGGCCCCCGCCGGAGGCCCCACACCCGGGGCAGAGGTAGACCTTCTGGCGGCGACGGGGCGCCGACGGGGGTCCGCCTGCGCGGCGAACAGGAGGAGCAGCGCCGAGGGCCAGAACACGAGGCCTCCCGCCGGGAAGGCCGGCAACCCCAGTACCAGGAGCCCGAGTCCGGCCGGGAACAGGGGTGCCGCAGCCGTTCCGCATTTCATCCGCCGTACATGGAACCGGGGTTCCGCTGCGCCTACTCTCATCGCCATGGCAGCAGGAACCCTCACCTCGCGCCGCCACGTCGACCAGGGGCTCGTGGCCAGCGCCCTGTGTCCGGCCGCGCCGGCGCGCTGACCGCGCCCCTTCCCCTCACGGGATCCCCACCTGGCGCCCCCGCCCGACTCCCGTCCCTCCCCTCGCGCACCGCGGCCCCGCCGCCGTGCGCCCATGCGCCGAAGCACCCAGGAGGAACAGACAGCATGAGCGAGAACAGACGACACCCGGTGAGCCGCCGCGGCTTCCTCGGCGGCGCCGCCGCCGTGGCGGCCACCACCGCCCTGCCCACCGCCGCGCAGCTCGCCGCAGCCGGCCCGGCCGCCGCCGCGGGCCGCCCGAACATCCTGCTGATCGTCACCGACGACCAGCCCAAGCACACCGAGTGGGCCCTGCCCAAGACCGTGGCCTGGCTCGCCGACCAGGGCGTGAAGTTCACCAACGGGCACGTCACCACCCCGCTGTGCTCCCCCTCGCGCTCCAGCGTCTTCTCCGGCCGGCACGCCCACAACCACGGCGTGCGCAACAACAAGGCCTCGTACGCGCTCGACCAGAGCACGACCGTGCAGAAGTACCTCAAGCAGGCGGGCTACCGCACCGGCCTGTTCGGCAAGTACCTCAACTCCTGGACCCTGGCGGACAGTCCGCCGCACTTCGAGGAGTTCGCCCTCCTCCAGCCCGGGTACGTCGACGCGCAGTGGAACGTCGACGGCACCGTCCAGACGATCAACGGCTACACCACCACCGTCATCAAGAACCGCACCCTGAAGTTCCTCGACAAGGCCGCCACCGACACCAGGCCCTGGTTCGCCTACGTCACCCCGTACGCCTCCCACGGCCCCCGCACCCCCGAGGCGAAGTACGCCGGCACCGCCGTCCCCGCCTGGAACGGCCGCCCCTCGGTCCCCGAAGCGGACCGCAGCGACAAGCCGGCGTACATCAGGAACGCCACCGGCACCCTCGCCGACGGCCAGGCCATCCGCGCCGAGCAGCTGCGCACCCTGCTCTCCGTCGACGACGCGGTCCAGGCCTTCAAGGACAAGCTCCAGGCACTCGGCCAGCTCGACAACACCCTCGTCGTCTACATCGGCGACAACGGGTTCAGCTGGGGCGACCACGGCTGGACCGCCAAGTCCGTGCCCTACCGCCCGGCGCACGAGGTGCCCTTCTACCTCTCCTGGCCGGCCGGGGGCCTGGGGGCGGGCAGCCAGGACGACCGGATCGTCGCCAACATCGACATCGCCCCGACGATCCTGGACGCGGCGGGCATCACCCCGGCCGCACCCCAGGACGGCCGCTCCCTGCTCTCCTCCCACAGCCGTGACCACCTGCTGGTGGAGTGGTGGAAGCAGGGCACCGGCGCCGGAGGCGCCCCGACCTGGTCCTCGTACGTCGCCAAGGACAAGCAGTACACCGAGTACTACGACCTGACGACCGACGCGAACGGCACCGTCTCGGGCACCGGGCAGGTCACGTTCCGCGAGTACTACGACCTCGTCGACGACCCCTTCCAGCTCACCAACAAGCTGTACCAGGCCACCCCGGCCCAGGAGCAGGCCCTCGGCGTCCCCGCCCTGGCCGCACAGCTCCACGCCGACCGCACGGCCTGACCCGCACCGCCTGACCGCACGGCCTGACCCGTACCGCCCGCACCGCACCGCCGGCCGGGCACCCCGCCACCAGGGGTGCCCGGCCGCCCATCGTCCCCACGGAGCCGACATGCCCGCCTGCTGCACCCCCGGCCACGCCCACGCCCACGCCCCGGTGCTCACCCTCGCCCCGCCGCCCCCCGCGGCCCCGCCGTCCCGGGTGGCCCGGCAGCTGCTCGCCCTGCCCGGCGGGCGGTTCCTCATGGGCACCGACGACCCCGACGGCTTCCCCGCCGACGCCGAGGGACCGGTCCGGGAGGTGGCCGTGGAGCCCTTCCGGATCGCGGCCACGACCGTGACGAACGCCCAGTTCGCCACCTTCGTCAAGGCCACCGGGCACACCACCGAGGCCGAGCGCTTCGGATTCTCCTTCACCTTCGGCGCGTTCCTCGCCGACGAGGTCGCCGCCGTGTCCCGCCCCGTACCGGGCGTTCCGTGGTGGCGGGCGGTGGAAGGGGCGTCCTGGCGCAGCCCCGAAGGGCCCGGCTCCCACGTGACCGACCGGCAGAACCACCCCGTCGTCCACGTCTCCTGGAACGACGCGCAGGCCTACTGCGCCTGGTCCGGCACCCGCCTGCCCACCGAGGCCGAATGGGAGTACGCCGCACGCGGGGGACTGGAGCAGCGGCGCTACCCGTGGGGCGACGAACTGACGCCCGGCGGCCGGCACATGTGCAACATCTGGCAGGGCGAGTTCCCGGTGCTCAACACCGGCGCCGACGGCCACGTGTCCACCGCCCCCGTGAAGTCCTTCCGGCCCAACGGCTTCGGCCTCTACAACACGGTCGGCAACGTCTGGGAGTGGTGCGCCGACCGGTTCACCCCCGGCGAGGAGACCGCGCGGGCGATGCGCGGGGGCTCGTACCTCTGCCACGACTCCTACTGCAACCGCTACCGCGTCGCCGCCCGCAGCTCGAACACACCGGACAGCTCGACCGGGAACATCGGTTTCCGGGTGGCCGCCGGTCCGGGTTCAGGCTGAGGTTCAGGAGACGGTGACGCGGGCCGGCGCCCAGGAGGTGTGGTCGAAGGACGTCCGGGCGTTGGCGTCCTCGACCACCAGCCGCAGCACCCGTACGCCGCGCACGTCCAGGTCCACGGCAACGGGACCGCCCGCCGCCGTCAGGACCGGGGTGGTCAGCAGCAGGCGGCCGTCGCCGTAGACCTTGGCCCGGGTGGCGCCGGCGGTGCTCTGCTTCGCGGAGAAGTCGTCGATGCCGACGAGCGACGCGAACCGTACGGCGGCCCCGCCGAGGTGGTAGGCGATGTCACTGGGCGCGTGGACCCCTAGGCCCTTGGGGTACGTGGTGCCCCCGAAGGAGATCGGCGGCCCGTCCCCGGCACCGTTCCTGCCGTTCGAGGCGTCACGCTCCACCGGCCCCCAGCCGTTCGTGGCGCTGATCCAGGCGAGGTCGGAGAGGTACGAGTCGCGCGTCGGGGCCGGCGGCGGGGTCGGCACGGTCCCCGTCGCCGCGTACCGCACCGGACCTCCCGGGGCGGTGGCACTGCCCTCGGCGGTGAGTGCCCAGGCCGTCGCGGGGGCGGCGTCCGCGGACGGGGTCACCTGCCAGGACACGGTGAGCCTGCCGCCCGCGGCGAGCTGCGCCGCACCGGTGGGGGACGCGGGGGTCACCGTCCATCCGGCGGGGGCGCGCAGGGCGAGCGCGGCGGAGGTCCAGGGCCGCGAGGAGCCGTTGTCGAGGGTGGCGGTCACGGCGAACGCCTCGCCCGGAACGGCCAGCGCGGGCAGCGCCACGCGCGCACCGAAGGGGACGCGCGGATACGGGTCCTTCCAGGAGGACCGCATCAGCGCCACGAGTTCCGCGGCCCGGGCCGGGTACGTGCCGGCCAGGTCGCGGCTCTCGCCGGGATCTGCGGCCAGGTCGTACAGCTCGACCTGCCACTTCGCGTCGGGGAGGGCGTGGTCGCGTTCGGGTGCGAAGCGCACGGCCTTCCAGTTGTCCCGGCGGAGCGCCTCGGCGAGCCAGGTGCCGCGCTTGGCGTCCTGGGCGTTGGCCCGGCCGGTGACGCCCAGCTCGTCGCGGAACCAGTACAGGTGCCCGTGGCGGGCCGAGTCGGGGCTGCCGGCGAGCAGGGGCGCGGCGGACAGCCCGTCCACGTCGGTGGGGGCGGGGGCGCCGCCCAGCTCGGCGAGGGTGGGCAGGACGTCGGTCAGGGGGGTGGGACGGTCGCTGGTGCCCTGCCGGACCCGGCCGGGGCCCCAGGCGATGAGGGGGACCCGTACGCCGCCCTCGTAGAGGTTGCGCTTGTAGCCGCGCAGCGGCCCGTTGGCGTCGAACAGGTCGGGGTTGACCCCGCCCTCCTCGTGGGGGCCGTTGTCGCTGGTGACGAGGAGGACGGTGTCCTGCTCCAGGCCGAGGCCGCGGAGCCGGTCGACGACCTTGCCGACCAGGGCGTCGAAGTAGCTCACCTGCGCGGCGTGCCCCTTGTCGGCGACCGTCCAGGAACGGCCGGCGTACGCGCTGGTGTCGGGGACGTCGCTGGGGGCGTGCGGGACGTTCGGGGTGAGCAGCAGCAGGAACGGCTGCCCGGCGTTGTCCCCGATGAACTCCAGGGCGCGCCGCTCCAGCAGGTCCGGGGCGTACACGGCCTTCGCGCCGCCCGCGTTCGCCGGGATCGCCTCCTTGGCGCCGTTGCGCCAGAGGTACTCGGGGTAGTACTGGTGCGCGTGGCCGTGGTCGATGTACCCGTAGAACTCCTCGAAGCCGCGGGCGGCCGGATGGCTCTCCTGGCCGGCGGCCTCCGGGCCGAAGCCCCACTTGCCGATCACGGCGGTCCGGTAGCCGCGGGCCCTGAGCACCTGGGCGAACGTGGTGTCGGTGGCCGTCAGGGAACCCTGGCCGCCGGAGGAGGGATTGGCGCGGACGGTGGCGTGGCCGGTGTGCAGCCCGGTGAGCAGGGAACCGCGCGAGGGCGCGCAGACGGCGGCGGTGGAGTACGCGTCGGTGAACCGCAGCCCCTCGGCGGCGAGCCGGTCCAGGCGGGGCGTGGAGATCAGCTTCTGCCCGTACGCGCCGAGTTCCCCGTAGCCGAGGTCGTCGGCGAGGACCACGACGAGGTTCGGCGGCCGGCCGCCGGAGACGGCCGCCGCCGGCTGAGGGGCCGTCACCGAGGGCGCGGCGTGCGCCCCGCCGACGGCGAGGCCGAGCGCGGCGGTCGAACCGGCCAGGAACGTACGGCGGCTGGACATGGCGGAGTTCTCCTCGGGTGCACGGGACCGGTCGCTGTCCGCCGATCATGGGACGCCCGCCCCCGCCAGGACCATGCACAGCACATGAAGACCTTGTGACGCCCCCGCCCCGTGCATGCCTATGCTGCCGCCATGGGTCTGGATCTCATGCTGTTCATGGCGGACTGGAGGCATCTGAGCGCCATCCCCGCCGAGGAGCGCGTCGAGGCGCTGCACGATGCCGTCTGGCCGGCAGAGCCTGACGTCGAGCAATACGTCCGCCGCCCGCGCGGCGGCTGGACATGGCTCCCGGACCGGGAGTCCGCATGGTGCGCCGAGTACGACTTCCACACCACCAACGGCGCCTACCGCCACCACGCCCGCGCGGGGGACGCCTGGGCCGACATGCGGCCACTGCCCGATGCTTCGCTCCGCGAGGCGATGGACACCTTCCTCGACGGCCTGATCTGGGACGCGGACCCGGCCGACGACCCCGCGCAGACCGGCGGCGGAGGATTCTTCCCGCCGGCCACCGACCACCGGTACCCGTCGCTCCTCCTCGTCTGCCCTCCCGAGGCCCTGCCCGGCAAGGCCCGCGCCTGGACGCGGGCGGAACCCCGCCTCGACGAGCTGCGCGCACCGTTCGCCGCCGAGTGCGAGGGCTGGGCGGGCCGCCCCGACACCTTCGAGGACTTCACCGCGCTCCTGCGCGAATGGGGCACCGTGACCACGGAGGCCGCCCTCCGGGGCTGGGGGCTCGTGGGGTTGCCCTAGACACCGCTCCCGGAGCCCGGACTGTCAGTGCCCTTTGGCAGCATGGAGCCATGAGCAAGGTAGTGAACTACAGCATGGCGAACCCCGGTGAGATCGTGCGCTTCGTGCCCGCCCTGGACCTGAGCGCCGACGAATCGGAACGCCTGGACACCATGCGCGGCAGGGCGAAGGCCGCTCAGGACAGCCTGGAGCGCCAGGGCGTGGACTGGGGGCTGTCGGTCCCGGACGCCCTGGAGGAGCTGGTCTCCGGCCGTGCCGACTCCTCCGCCGACTACGCCGGTTGCGCCTACTACACGGCCCTCCAGATCATCATCGACCACAACGCCAGCGACAGCTCGACCCTGGCGAGCTACCGGAGCCCCATCACTTACTTCTCCGCCCTGGACGACGCCCTCGGCGCGGCGGGCGTCCCTGCCGACCTGCTGCCCTACCAGTACCTCTTCAGCGGCCCGCCCTCCGAGATCGGGTTCCGCATACCCCATCCCCCGGAGGGTTCACCGGAGATCGGCTGCTGGCCCCTCGCGAAGGCCGTTCCCGCCGTGGAGGCCTACCGAGCGGTGCTGGACCGGGTCGATGCCGATCTCCGGTACGACCTCGGCGAGCTCATCGAGGCCCTCGACGGCTGGGCCTCGGAGTGGAAGGAGGGCGAGGGCGCCTGGTGGTGGGCCGAGGACGGCTTGATCGTCTTCTCGATCACCGGCTGAGGCCGACCCGGTGGGTGACCGCCCTGTGCCCGCCGGCTGGTGACGCCTTCGCAGTCCGCAGTGCGGTGACCCTACGGGCCGAGGTACGAAACGAGCAGATCGGGACCGGCGGCGCGCAGCCGGGGGAAGACCAGTACGGCGGCGATGGCGGCGGGAATCAGCGACCACGGGGTGTCGACCCCGACCTTCCCGCCGTACCAGGTGCCGGCCCATCCGACGGTCCCGACCACGCAAAGGGCTGCCACGAGGTGCAGCGTCTCCCGCAGGGCCGTCCTGTCCCTGACCGGCGCCAGGTCTTTGAGCTCTTCCTCCGGGAGGAGGGCCCCCAGCCGTCCCGAGGCGAAGTTCTCGCCGATGGTGCGAAGGAGCCGGGCGATCGCCCGTGCCGCTTCGACGGGGTCGGTGTCGAGCCCTGATTCCGCGCGGCGCAGGGCGGCGACCACGACCCTGGCGTGGACCTTGGTGAGCCCTCTGCGGGGGGACGTCCAGGGCACCAGACCGGAGCTGTGCGGACCGCCCAGGATCGCGCGCTCGGCATCGCGCAGGCTGCGGGAGACGTCGCGGGCCGCAGCGAGCCGCCGGCCGGCGGGTGCGGTCACCAGCCTGGCGCAGCTCTTGATGCAGCGGTTGGCCGCCGCAACCGGCAGGAGCGCCCGGAAGCCGCGCAGGTGACCGACCGCGAAGTAGAGCATCCATACCTTGAACAGCAGGGCGAGGCTGAAAGCGGCCGCGAACAGACCCCAGGCCAAGAGGAACGCGGACCCTGGCGACGGTGGCGGGTGGGACCGTGCGTAGTCCGCCGATGCGAAGATGCCGGCAAGGAGACCGAAGAGGACCCAGAGGTACTGCGTCTGGGTCGCCTCCACCGCGATGAACGTCCGGCGGCTGATCGCCTTGCGTACCGCAGGGGCGACGCTGCCGTCCCCCGTGGTCACCCGCAAGGCCTCGCCCAGTGAGTCCGTCAGCCCGTTGATCTGCGCGTGGATCCCCGGCCAGTTGCTGCGGGCGGTGCCCTTCACCGACTGGAACTTGGCGGAATCCTGCCGTCCCATGCGCTCTCCCTCGCCACCGTCGTCGCTTCGACGGTCCCACCTCGGCGGGTCGCAGCCGGCCGGTATTGCGGAGCTGTGACGAACCCGCCGGACAACGCCTTCCGGACGCCGGGTAGGGTCACCGTGTGATCACGGCCCGCCCCGCTCCCGGCACGGCGCGGACCCGCCACCAGGCGGGCCCGCTGCGGCTGCTGTGGCTGGCCGCGCTGCTGTTCGCGTTCCTCTACACCCACGCCGCCGGAGCCGACAGCGCCTCCGCGCACGTCACCGGCGGCGCCGTCGCCGTGGCCCACCTGGCGCCCGCCGGCGATGACGACGCCTCTCACCACGACGGCCGGCGCCCCGACCGCCAGGACGACGACGCCGGCGGCGGTCACCCGCATCCCGCGGAGGCATGCGCCTCCGGGCACCCGCAGCAGGGCTGTGACCTGCCCGGACCGCACGAGACCGCCGTGGCCGTCGAGTCCGCCTCCTTCACCGCGATGACGCCGCAGCCATGGACGCAGACCCGTCCCTGCGGCCTTCCTCCGTCACGCAGTTCCCTCGGCTCCGTAGTGCAGCAGGTATAGATCCGGGCCCTTTGCCCCGATCTGTCCTGATTCTCATCACCCATCCCGGACCGCCGCCACCGCGGCCGACCGGGCGATGAGCCGCGCACGCACCCAAGGAACCCGCACATGACCTCCGTCCAGCTCTCCGACGCCCGCACGCCGCGGACCACACCGGACACTCCCGCGGCGGGACGGGCCGCCCGCCGCAGGGCCCAGCCCCGCCAGCGGCCGCTGGCCGCCCGCTACCTCGGCTACGTCGGCTACTTCGTCGGCGCCGGCCTCATCAGCGGCGCCGTCGTCCACCACCCCCTCGACCCCGACCGCTACACCCGCATCGCCGCCTACGGCGCGCTCGTCTTCCTCGGCGCAACCGTCCTCAACGAGTTCCTCCTCACCCGCGAGCGGCCCGGCCTGCCGCGCCTGCTGGTCGTGATCGGCTCCTCGCTGCTCCTTTCCTTCGGCATCGGCATGCTCAGCGGCGGCCTCCAGCACTTCGACGACTTCCCCGCCCGCGGCACCGTCCTCGTCCCCGCCGGCATCGTCGTCTCGTTCGTCGCCTACGTCGTCAAGGACGCCGACACCCCCACCCGCCGCATCTTCAGCCTCCTGGGCCTGACCGTCCTCGCGGTCGCGGCCCTCGCCTTCTTCGGCCTGCGTGAAGTCGCGGCGTCCATGGAGGCCACACCCGGCGGCGGCCACAGCCACGGCACCGCCGAAGAACCCGCCGCGGACGACCACCACCCGGCCACCACCCCCTCTCCGGCCACCACTCCCGCACCGCACACCTCCAGCCGGCCCGGCCCCACCGCCGAGCCCCCGGCTCACAGTGACGGACACGCAGGCCACTGACCGGCCGGAGTCCCGCGGCCATGGCGAGCCGAAATTCCGTGGAGCTCACCTTTGCGGCGTGGAATGATCTTCAGCGACCGTTGACAAAGGGGAAGGCCGGAAACGTGTACGTACCGTCATCTGCAAGGGCTCTCGATGACGACGAGCGTGAGCTCGTGGAGCTGGCACGCCGCACCATAGACGCGCACACCGACGCCGGGCCCGACGGAGACGGGATCCACACGATGGGCGCCGCGGTCATGGCCGCCGACTACCGGATGTTCGCCGGTGTGAACCTCTACCACTTCACCGGCGGCCCCTGCGCCGAACTCGTGGCTCTGGGAGCCGCACGGGCCCAGGGCGCCCGCCAGATGCGCTGCATCGTCGCCGTGGGGAACCACGGGCGCGGGATCGTCGGCCCGTGCGGGCGAGACCGGCAGGTCTTCGCGGACTACTACCCGACCATGCGCGTCATCGTGCCCACGCCCGAGGGGCCCAGGTCCGTTCTCGCCGCCGACCTGATGCCGCTGACGCAGCGATGGACCCCGGAGGGCATGAGCGGTCTCGACCCGTCGCTCTACCAGGACCCCGAGACGGCCGGTCCCCCGATCATCCGGTTCAACCCCCGCTACCTGGAAGACGTCCGTTCCGGCGCCAAGACCAAGACCACCCGCTTCCGGGACCCGGCCCGGCTCGGGCCGGCACGGCTGGTGTTCGAGAGCGACCCCGAGGTCGTCCTGCCGGCAGAGGTGACCGAGATCAGGCACTGCCTGGTCAGCGAGCTCACCGACCAGGACGCCCGGGCCGAGGGGCTGACGACCGCAGCCGAACTCCGGGCAGGCCTCAAGGGCCACTACCCGGATCTGGCGGCAACCGACGAGGTCGACGTCGTCACCTTCCGGATCAACGGCGAGACGGTGTCCGAAGACTGAGGAGGTCCCCGTCCGCACCCGCGCCGCCCGCCGCCCGCCGCGCGGGGCGCGGCGGGCCGACCGGGGCCGCACGTACGGGCTACTCCTTCAGCCAGCCGCGCTGCACGCACCGTACGCCGGCCTCGAACCGGCTGCGCGCGCCGAGGCGTTCCATCAGGTCGGCCGCGATGCGGCGCGCGGTGCGCTGGGACACGCCGAGGCGCTTGGCGATGGACTCGTCGGTGTGGCCCTGGGCCAGCAGGGCGATGATGGCCGATTCCTGCGGGTTCAGCCCCCCGCTGCCCGCCGGTGCGGCCGTGCCGAGCGGCTGGGCGCCGGCCCACACGCTGTCGAAGAGTGCGCACAGTGCGGTCAGGGTCCCCTGGCCGGTCAGCAGGACCGCTCCGGCGGCGGTGTCGTCGCTGCTGACCGGGATGACCGCGGTGGCGCGGTCGGTGATGATCATCCGGGTGGGCAGGACGGGCACGGTACGGATCTGGCCGCCCTTCCCGGCCAGCCAGTTCGCGTACTCCACGGTGGGCTGGTCGTTGCGGACGCTGTTCAGGTAGACGGTCCGCATCCGCACCCCCCGGTCCAGCAACTGCTCGTCCAGCGGCCGAGAGGCGTCCATCTGCGCCGCGGGCTGCGCGCCGCCCGGTGCGAACGACATGACCTCGGTGGTGACGTCCCGGGTCAGGCGGGTGAGGCAGTCGCGGATCTGGTCGATGCCGATGAGCTGTTCGACCCCGGGGCTGGAGGTGGCCGGCCGCAGGTCGGCGTATTCGGCGATGAGCTGCGCGGCGACGGCGCGCGAGGCCTCCAGGCGCTGCTGCTGCGCCATGAGTTCCTGCTGCTGGCGGGCCATCAGGATCTCCATGCCGATGTCGGGCGAGACCGCCCGCATCCGGCCCTCGTGCTCGCCCGAGGGGCGGACCAGGGCCAGCTCGCTGAGCAGGTCGAGGGCGTCGAGTACGTCCTGCCGGGGCGCACCCACCCTCGCGACGATCTCGGCCACGCCGCCCCGCGGATCGGTGAGCATGGCGCGGTACACGGATTCCGCGACGGAATCGAGTCCTAGTGCGGTCAGCACGTTGAATCCCCCCTTGAAACATGCACCCCATCCCCCTGGGGTGAATGTGATCATGCCACGGCTCCCGGCAGGCGTGCAGGGCGATATCGCCGCCGCCCGAGTTGTGGACGGTTGTGTCCCAGGCCTCAAATGTCCAGCTCTGGACGGTGGACCGGGGGCTCGCCCCTTGGAATCGTCGTGCTCATGTATCTCGTGCATGCCCGCTTGCAAGGGCCTCCCGGTGTCGCTCTTCCCCCGCAGGTGAAGTCCCTCGTGCACGTGCTCGCCCGTGAGGGCGACGGTGTCGAGCACGTGACCGCACATCCGCGGGCGCTGCCGTTCCCGGTCGTCGGCCTCTACCTCCGGGCCGAGAGCCTCGTGGAGGCCGAGTCGACCGGGGCCGCACTTTGCCGCCGGGTCCTGGAGCGCGCGGAGTTCACGGGATGGTCGCTGGTGCTCGCGCAAGCCCCCATGGTCACGCCGTTCTACGAGTCACTGCTGGCCGGTTCCGGCCCGCAGCCGGGGGGCCTGGACGGAACGGGCCAAGGCCTTTTGCGTCCAGGCGGATCCCCTTCCACCGTGTCTGACCAGCGGCGAGAGTAGTTCTCGTCAGCAGGGAACACCGCCCGGCGGACGAGGAACCGGACAGCGTCACCGCGGGACGCAGGCCGGTTCGGGACACCCGACCACACGTCAGAAAAGGACCAGGACCATGCTTCGCACCCGTCTCGCCCAGGCCGCCGCGGTCACCGCCCTCGCCTCCTCCTTCCTCCTGGCCGGCGCCGCGCTCGCCTCGGCCGAGCCGGCACCGCAGACCTCCGTGTCCGCCACCCAGGCGGCCCCGGTGGAGAACGCCCCCGCCGCCGGCAAGGACACCATGGGCTGGTCCTGACCCACGGGCCCCCACCGACCCGCCCGCAGACCGCTGGTCCCGGCCGGAACCGGCCTGGCCGTGGATGACCGGCCATGGGCCGGACGCCGATTCAGCGATGCGCCATCGACTTGGTCCGACGCTGGTAGGACAAGGCGCATACGCCGAGGGACAGTCCCATGGAGAAGAAGTTCGCGAAGCCGATGACGAAGACCCACGGCGACATGCCGGCCAAGTCGGCCGTGGAGGGTCCGCCGGTCGCGATCACCACCAGGCCGAGCCCTCCGTAGGGAGTGAGGGCCACCGTCGAGGCCCATCCGGGTGCGAGGAGAAGCCACCGCGGGACCCGCCGTCCGCGCAGCCCGGGTACCCAGCGCGGGAAGACCTGGCCCCATGGCCGGGTGAGGGCTCCGAGGAGCGTGATGCCCAGGAGGACGCCCACGGCGGTGAAGTCGATCCCGTGTTCCTCCAGCCATACGAGAACCCGGGGAGCCCCGTGCCTGCTGAACTCCTCGGCGATGTTCATCCCCGCCGGTTTGCCCGCCGTTCCGCCCCATGACCAGTAGAGCTTCATCGCCACATAGGGAAGGCAGCCGATGGCGCCCGCAACCGCTGCCCGCCTGACGGCCGGCGGGGGGACGACGTACGCAATGCTGGATCCAGTACCCCAATGCATGTCAATACCCTGTCGAGGGACGAGTGCTCCGCGAATCCACCTGGGGCACCAGGTGTTCCTCCCTCCGGCGGGGGAGACGCACAGCCACGGGCTCGGTCATGCCACCGCCCTGCGCGCTGCCTTAGAGCGGCGGTTCCAGGGCGTAGCCGTTCTCGTCCACCGGAACAGGGACGGGCTTCGGCCGGGCGGCGCGCTGTTCGGCTGCCGTGGGGTGGACGGCGATCGCCTCCGCCGGCCGGCCCTGTCGGATCAGGACCTCGCACAGTTCCTCCCGCGCCCGGACCGTCCCGAGGGCCCGCAGTTCGGCGGCGGCGTCGTCCAGGAGGCCGGCGGTGTCCAGGAGTCCGGTCTTGACGATGCGGGGGTCGGTCCACGGGTCCGGGTGGGCTTCGGCCTGCACGAGCGGACCGTCGCCGACCCGGCCGACCTGCCCTCCGACCTCGCCGCCCGAGCCGCCACCCGCCTCCTGCACACCGCCCGCCTCACACCGGCCGACATCGACCTGCTGCTCTTCGCCGCCGTCAGCGCCGACGTCCGCGAACCGGCCAACGCCCACATCGTCGCGGCCAAGACCGGCCTGGCATGCCCGGCGTTCGACATCGGCAACGCCTGCAACGGTGTCATCAACGCCCTCCAGGTCGCCGACGCCCTCATCCGCACCGGCCAGCACCGCCGCGTCCTGATCACCTGCGGCGAGACACTCACCCGCCTCTCCCGCTGGCACCTCACCCGCGACCAGCTGCGCACCGGACTCACCTCCCTGACCGGAGCCGACCTGGGCGCCGCCCTCCTCCTCGAAGCCTCCCCGCGTCCCGGCATCACCGGCTCGGTGTTCCTGGCCAACTCCGCGGGCTGGCCGGCCGCCACCCTCTACGACCCCCACCACGCTCCCGGCCACCCCCAGGGCCTGCACGTCGACTCCGACGCCCTGCTGGGCTCGTTCGCCGACCTCGACGCCCAGGGTGCCCAGTGGCTCAAGGAACAGCACGTCGACGTCCGCGACCTCGGCCTGGTCTGCGTCCACCAGCCGTCCGTGCCCTTCGTGGACACCTTCCGCTCCCGCATGGACATCGACCCGGCGCAGATCATCCCCACCTTCCCCCACACCGGCAACGCGGCCGCCGCGACCCTGCCCCTCCAACTCGCCACCGCGGCACGCCGCGGACGCCTGGCCGAGGGCGACACGGTCGCCCTCTTCGGCCTGGCCAGCGGAGCCAGCGGCGCCGTGATGCTCCTGCGCTGGTGAAAACCCCCGGCCGGATCCCGGACCCCAGCCCCCGACCGGTGCGCAGATGACGGAGGCTCCGGGGGCCGCTCACCGGGGAGCGGGCGGGGCGGGATCCGCTGCCGCGGCCGGCTCCCGGTCGCCTTCACCCCGTGCGGTGAGCACCCGTCCCAGGAGTCGGGTGCCCGGCCCGACCCGTCCGCCCGGACCGGGCAGTTGCGTCGTGCCGGCCACCGTGAGCGGCTCCCGGCAGGAGTCGCAGGCCACGACCGGCGTGGCCAGATGCCCGCAGGCGTGGTGGCGTATCAGGGCGGGCGGTCCCGCGGGCTCGCCGTACCACTTGTCGCCCCAGGCCATCAGCGCCAGCAGGACGGGGTAGAGCTCGCGGCCCTTCTCCGTGGCCACGTACTCCTCGCGGGGCGGGGACGCCTGGTAGCGCTCCCGCGCCAGAACTCCCTCTTCGACCAGCCGGGCCAGTCGCGCGGCGAGGGTCTTGCGGGACAGGCCGAGGTCCTCCGCCAGGTCGTCGAAGCGGCGGATCCCGACGAGGACGTCGCGCATGATCAGGGCCGTCCAGGCGTCGCCGAACAGATCGGTCGCGCGGGCGATCGAGCAGGCGACGCCGGAGAGGGGAGTGCGGGCCACGCGGCCACCCTATCGCCGCCGGGTTCCCTGAGGAAACTCCCCAATGCTAGGTTTACTCAGGGAACTTGACCCGACGAGTCGAGGGAGCCTGCCATGGTGACCACCCCGCACATCGCACTCGACACGGCCGGACCCGCGGCCGTCGACGGCCGCCACATCCGGGCCCTGACCTTCCAGTCCGTACGGCTCGAATACCTGCGGCACGTCCTTTCGGCGACGGGCCTCGTGGCGGCCGGCAGCCGGGCGCTCGTCGTCGGCAGCGGTCGCGGTCTTCTGGCGCGCGGTCTCGCCCGGCTCGGTTTCGAGGTCGTCGCCACCGACGCGTCCCCCGCCGCGACGGCCCTCGCCCTGGCGGCCGACGAGGGGCAGGGCGTCACCTACCTGACGACACCCGCGGAGGAACTGGACCTGCCGGACGGCTTCTTCGACCTCCTGTACTGCGCCGACACCCTTGAGATCACCGAACGGCCGGACGCGGTCCTCGCGGAGGCGGCGCGGGTGCTGCGTCCCCGCGGGGCCTTCGTCTACGACACGGTCAACCGCACCCCGGTGTCCCGCCTGATCTACCTCGGCGCCTTCCAGGCCTTCCCGGGCACACGGATCATGCCCCACGGCCGCTACGCCGCACACCGGCTGCGCCGCCCGGCGGAGATCGCCGAGGCCCTGGACCGGGTGGGGCTGTCCGCGCAGGACGTATCGGCGTTCAAGCCGCGCGACGTCCGCAGCCTGGTGCGGGCGACCCGCGGGCGCAGGCGCGGAACGCTGACCGATGAGCAGCTGCCGGAGCTGGTCGACATGGTGCTCGAACCGGCGGGCAGCCCCGTGGTGACGTACCTGGGGCACGCCCTCCGCCGGGACTGAGCGCGAGCCGGTCAGCCCGCGGTGGGCCGCCGGGTCCGCGGTGGGCCGCCGGGTCCGAGGTGGGCCGGTCAGTCCGAGGTGATGCCGGCGAGGACGGCGAGGACGGCGAGACGGATCCGGTTGTCCCGGCCCGTCTTCGCCATCAGGCTGGCCACGTGCGTCTTCACCGTGGTGACCCCCAGGTGCAGCCGGTCGGCGATCTCCTTGTTGGACAGCCCCACGCCCAGCAGTCCGAGGACCTCCCGCTCGCGCGGGGTGATGCCCGCCACCGGAGCGTCCCGGGACCCCCCGGGGACCTCCGGGGCCGAGCGGGAGTGCACCGCCTGGGCGACGAGGCGGTCGAGGACGTCCCGGCTGAAGGGGGTCCCTCCGCCGGCGGCCCGGCGCACGGCCTCCAGGAGTTCGGCGGGAGGGGTGTCCTTCACCAGGAACCCGCAGGCCCCGGCAGCCAGCGCCGGGTACAGGTGGTCGTCGTCGTCGAAAGTGGTGAGGGCGACGACCCGGGTGGCGGGGCGCGCGGCCAGGATGCGGCGGGTGGCCGTGATGCCGTCCGTGCCGGGCATCCGCAGGTCCATCAGGACGACGTCGGGCGCGAGGCGTTCGGCCAGTCGTACGGCCTCCGCGCCGTTGTCCGCCTCGCCCTGGACCTCGATGTCCGGAGTCTGCTCGAAGAGCATGCGCAGTCCCATGCGGACGAGGTGCTGGTCGTCGACGACGAGGACGCGGATCACAGGCGGGGCTCCATATCGGTTGCGGACAAGGGCAGCTCGGCCGCGAGCCGCCAGCCCTCGGCCGCGGGGCCCGCGTCCAGCCGGCCGCCGAGCAGGTCCACCCGCTCGCGCATGCCGATCAAGCCGTGTCCCGAAGGGTACGTCTGCGTGCGGGCCCTGCCGGCCCCGTCGTCCCGGATCGTCACGTGCACGGCCTCCTCGGCCACCCGCACGGTCAGCTCGGCGTGCGCTCCGGGCCCACCGTGCCTGGCCGCGTTGGCCAGGCCCTCCTGGGCCAGGCGGAGGATGGCGAGTCCGCGTACCGCGTCGAGCTCCGCGACACGGGGGTCCACGGAGGGCGTCACGGTCAGGCCGGTCTGGCGTACGTGTTCCACCACCGACTCCAGTGCCGCGGGCAGCGCCCCGGGCGTGACCAGGGAGCCGGTCTCCGGACCGGTCCGGCCGGGGGCCCGCAGCACGGCCACCAGGCGCCGCAGATCGGCCAGTGCCGCGCCGGCACTGGCGTGCAGGTCGTCGAGGACATCGGTGATCCGCGGGTCGGTGGTGCCGGTCCCGGCGGTGACGTGCCGGGCGACACCGACACGCAGCACCATGGAGGAGACGTGATGGGCGACCAGGTCGTGCAGCTCCCGCGCGATGGCGGTGCGCTCCGCCGTACGGGCGGCCAGGAGCTGTTGCTCCGCACGGAGCTCCTGCTGCCGCGCGTACTCCTGCGCGTGCAGGGCGGCTTCGCGGGTCACGCGTACGTAGGAGCCCAGGAGCAGCGGCACGCCGGCGACCATCGCCATCTTGTAGAGCACCGGCAGGGAACCGCCGGGCAGCTCGTCGAAGCGGTGCACGGCGACGGTGAGCGCCAGTGCCGCCGCCCCGGCGGCGAGGAGGCGTCCGGAGCGCTGGACCGCCAGCTCGAAGAGGGTGACGGCGGCCAGCACCTTCAACGACGAGGCCGTGCTCGCGCCCAGCGCGTGCGCGGCCATGAGCAGGACCGACTGCGCCAGCAGCGCGCCGAACACCCATTTCCCGGCGACGAGGCACAGCACGAACCCGGCCGCGGCGAAACCCCAGTCCCGTGTCCCGGACGGCTGCCGCAGCAGCAGGAAGTACCCGACGAGTACCCCGGCGAGCGCCAGGATCCGTATGCCGGCGAATCTCCGGTCGAACGCGAGCTCGATCCAAGATCGGTTCATGGCGCCACGATAGGCGGGCGCCCGTGCCCGGGGGGTCCTCCCGTGGGAGGAGGCGCCTCCTCCCACCGGCCGCGATGTCCGGCCGGTGGACGGAACCGGCCGTCCGGGACGGGCGGCGAGGATGATCGTCATGGACACCAAGCCGAACACGGACATGGACACGGACGCAGAAACGAATCCGGACACGAATCCGGAAACGAACGCCGGCGCGGACGCGGGATCCGCTGCCGTGGGGCGGCGTTCCCTCCTCGGCGGAGCGGCCGCTCTGGGACTGGGGAGCGTGGCCTTCGGCGCCACCGCGCAGGCTGCCGGTGCCCCGTCGAGGGCCCGCCCCGAGGGCGGCCGCTTCCAGGGGAAGTCGGTACTCGTCACCGGCGGCACGTCCGGCATCGGCAGGGCGGCCGCGAAGGCGTTCGCCCGCGAGGGGGCACACGTCGGATTCTGCGGCAGGCGGGCCGAGCTGGGGCGCCAGGTGGAACGCGAGATCCGGGACGCGGGCGGCGAAGCCACCTACCTCCAGGCCGACGTACGCGTGGACGCGCAGGTACGCGCCTTCGTGGACCGGGTCGCGAGCCGTTACGGCGGCATCGACGTGGCCTTCAACAACGCCGGCATAGGCGGCGGCAAACTGCCCCACGAGATGAGCGTCGAGGAATGGGACGACATCCAGGCCACCAACGCCCGCGGAGTGTTCCTCTCGGTCAAGTACGAGATCCCGCACATGCTCAGGGCGCAGCGCGGCGTCATCATCTGCACCTCGTCGTCGGCAGCCGAACAGGCCCGGCCGAACGGGGCCGCGTACACCGCGAGCAAGCGTGCGGTCCAGGGCCTGGTGAAGTCCGCGGCGCTCGCCTACGGACCCAAGGGGATCCGGATCAACGCCCTGCTGCCCGGCACCACCGACACCCCCTTCGTCCGCCCGCCGGGAATCCCGGACGCGGACTGGGCGGGGTACAAGCAGGCGTGGGGGCCGCTCAACGTCGACGGCCTCGAACGCATGGCCGACCCCGAGGAGATCGCACGCGCCGTGCTCGGCCTCGCCTCCGACGACTTCCCGTACATGACCGGGGCGTCCATCACCGTGGACGGCGGGAGCACCGCCGGCCGGAAGATGGTCCAGCCGAACACCGCCTGAAGCCCGGCGCCTTCCATCCCCTCTCCCCCTCCCCGTCCCCGAGGTGCTCCACATGCGCATCCGACTCGTCCTGGGTCTCGCCCTGCTGTCCACCGGCGCCCTCGCGGGCGCGTTCGGCTACGGCGCGGCCAACCTCGTCCCCACGTTCGACGCGGTACCGCTCCAGATGAGGCTGTCCTTCCACGCCCGGCTGATGGAGATGAACGGGATCACCATGCAGGGCGCGATGGCGCTGTCCGCGCTCAGCTCCGCGACGCTGGCCGTCATGACCCGCGGCACCCCGCGGCGGCTGGCGGGCGGAGCCGGGCTGCTGACACTGGTGTCCTTCCTGATAACCCGGCTCGGCAACGTTCCCATCAACGGCCGGATCAAGGAGTGGGCCGTCACTTCGGCGCCCCTCGACCACGCCGAGGTCCTGGACCGCTGGGAGGCGTTCAACAACGCCCGCACGGGCACCGCGTTCGCCGCCTTCACGCTGCTGATCCTGCTGGCCCTGCGCCGCCGGGGCGCCGACCACGCGCCGGACGGAACCCGGCGCACAGGCCCTCCGTCCCGGACCGATTCGGCAGACCTACAGTGAGCTTCGCGAACGCCACGGGGGAGCAGAGGCATGGGAGTGCGTACGGGTAGGGGCACGAGCAATGCGGTGGACGGCGAGTCCGCATGCACGCCGGGCACATCGCCCAACTGCTGCTCCAGTACGGTGCGGATCCCGGCCGGTGCGGGCAGGAGGACCTCCTCCCCCTGAGCGAGGCGGTCGACTCGGGTTCGCCCGCTCTGTTCGAGGCGCTCCTGGACCACGAGACCCGGGGCCGGTATCCCGAGTCCGAACTCCTGGAGGCGCGGGACCTGGCGCGCCGCTGGCACGAGACGGGGGCCGAGGCCGAACTGCGACGCCGTACGGGTTCCAGAGACGCCGCCGTCCGTACGCCGGTTCAGGACGACGAGTACCACAGCGTCGACGAGGTCACCCTTGGCGGCACGACCGTGCGGGACGGCCACGGGGCGATCCTCACGTACGCCGAGGAACTGCTCGGGGTTCGGACCTCGTTCGAGGAGCTGACGGACCGCGCGCTGGCACACGCCGGCCAGGAGAACCACGCCACATGGGCCAGGGTCACCATCCTGCTGGCCGGCCGGCGCGGCCGGGCGACGTGGACGGCTGCCGCGGCGCTGCGCACGCACCCGGACCCGTCCCGCCGGTTGTTCAGCGCCGAGGTGCTCCGGCTGACCCTTCTGTTCGACGACAGCGACGAGGACGCGTTCGCCGGTCCCGCTCTGGACATGTTCACCGACTGGTCGGCCGAGGAGACGGACCTCGCCGTGCTCACCGAGGTGCTGGGCGCTCTCGGAGGTCTCAGCGGCCTCCGCGCGGAGGCGGCCCTCCTGCGGTACGCCGGCCATTCGGATGCCCGGGTACGGCGCGCGGTGGCGGATGGGCTCAGCGGCACGTCATCCTCGTCGCCGGCCTTCTCCGGCGACGCTCGCACGGCGTTGCTGCGGCTGATGGCCGACCCGGACGCGGTGGTGCGGAAGACCGCCTGCTGCACGGTTGCCGTGGGCCGGGACCACGATCCCATCTTCGCAGACGCCATGGCGGCCGCCGTGCTGGACGACCCGGACCGCCTGGTCCGGCTCGCGGCTGCCTACGGACTCGCCCTCCACCACGACGAACGGTGCGTGGAAGCGGCACGCTTCCTCGGCCCGCCCCGGCGCGGTTCCCTGGAAGAGGAGCACTACCTCGAAGCGGTGTGGCGCTACGAGTGGCGCCGCGACCGCCGCTGACGTCCCCCCCCGCTGGCCTCCTCACCCCCGGTCGGAACCGGTAGACCCCGCCGATGGTGCGCTTCCGGACTCGGCGCCCTCTCTCCGGCCCCGACGGAACGCGGCCCGGTAGGCGCTCGGGCGCCGGCCGGTGTGGCGGGCGAAGAGCGCGGCGAAGGTGCCGGGGTCCTGGTATCCGACGGCCGCCGCGACCGCGGAGACGGTGCGGTCGGTGGACTCCAGCAGATGGCGGGCCCGGCGGACCCGGGCGGCCTGGAGATGGACCAGCGGGCTGTGCCCGGTCTCCTCGGCGAAGCGGCGCAGCAGCGTACGGGTGCTGACCTGGAAGGCGTCCGCGAGGGCGGCGAGGTCGTACCGCTCGGCGAGGTTCTGGTCGAGACGCCGCATGACCCGCTGGGAGAACTCCCGGCCGGGCTGCGGCAGGAGCCGGGGATCGACGTACGGGGTCTGGGAGGCCCGCGCCTCGTCGAGCAGCGCGACACGGGCGGTGGTCCGGGCCACCCCGGCGCCGTGCTGCCGGCGGATCAGGTCCAGCGCGAAGTCGTACATCGCGCTGAAGGCGGCCGTGGTCGTCACGCCCCTGTCGGTGACGACCAGGTGCTGGGGCTGCACTTCCGTTTCGGGGCAGCGCCGGGCCAGTTCCCCGGCGTGCAGCCACGAGGTGGTGGCCCGGCGCCGGTCGAGGAGGCCCGCCTCGGCGAGCAGGAAGGCGCCGACGCAGAGGGAGACGACGGCGGTGCCGGCCGCGGCCTGCGCCCGGATGGCCGCGGTCTCCGGGGCGAGCCGGCCGAGCAGGGCGTCGAGATCCGTGCCCGTACGCAGCTCGAAGCCGGGGACCACGAGGACGTCGACCTCGCGCAGGGGCCGCACCTCCAGGCTCGCGCCGCCCGAAGCCGTGACCCGGCGGCGGGGTGAGACGACCGACACCCGGCAGCCGGGCGCGTCCGGCCCCGCGACGTGCCCGGCGATCGTCAACAGGTCCGGCACGCCGAACACTTCGGACGCGAAGCAGCCCGGGTACGCCAGGACCCCGACCCGCAGTTCCCCCGGCCCGCCGCCGCCCGCCGCGGGCTGCCCGTCCTCCGCCCCCACCCGTACCCCCTGCCACCCCCGAACCCCGTCCCGCCTCCGCCCAGGATATGGAGGGAGGGCGGGGTGGCGGGATGGCGGGATGGCGGGATCGCCTCAGGCTCAGGCGATCCCGCCCCTCACCCGGCAGCCGGTTCCGCGTCAGGCTGGCCCCATGAGCGAAGACGATCCCCTCACCGACTTCATCCGCCGGACCGTGGCCGTGGAGGGGGTGGAGAAGACCGTGTACGTGGCCGGGACCGGCCCGGCGGTCGTGGTGCTGCCCGAGATGCCGGGCATCAGCCCCGACGTCCTGCGGCTCGCGCGGTGGGTGCGGGACGCGGGCTTCACCGTCCACGTGCCCTCCCTCTTCGGGACGGACGGCGCCTTCCCCACGGTCGACGGCGGCCGGGAGGTCCTCCGCCGCGCATGCGTCAGCGCGGAGTTCCACGCCTTCGCCGGGGGCGGCACCAGCCCGGTGACGCTCTGGCTGCGCGGTCTGGCGCGCCAGGCCCACTCGGAGTGCGGCGGGCCGGGGGTGGGGGCGATCGGCCTGTGCTTCACGGGGAACTTCGCCCTCACCATGGCCCTGGAGCCCACCGTGATCGCCCCGGTGGTCAACCACCCCTCGCTGCCGCTCGACGACCCCGGCGGAATCGAACTCGACCCGGCGGACGCCCGCGCGGTGCGCGACCGCCTCGACCGCGACGGACTCACCGTCCTCGCCTACCGCTTCGAGGGCGACCGCTGGTGCACGGGGCAGCGCTTCGCCGCCTACCGGGCCCTGCTGGGCGACGCCTTCGACGGCCGGGTCCTCCCGGACACCGCCGCCAACCCGGCGCCGCCGCCCTTCTTCGCCGACCTGGTCGGCACGCCGCACAGCGTCGTCACCGCCCACCTCGTCGACGAGGCGGGCCACCCCACGCTCCGGGCACGCGACGCGATCCTCACCTTCCTCACCGACCGCCTGCACCCGCACACGGCCCGCCACACCACCTGACCGGCCCGGTACGGTGCCCGGTCACCGGCTCGGCCGGTCGCTGAGCGGGACGGAAATGGCGGTGCGTGCCCGCGGCATGCCGGTCAGACTCCTGGGCATGACCGCGAAAATCACTCGTATCAATCCCGAGCAGCTGCACGAGACGCCCGGCTATCACCACATCACCGTGGTGGAGACCGGCCGTACGGCCTACCTGGCGGGGCAGTGCCCGCTCGACCGGAGCGGTTCCCTCGTCGGTTCCGGGTCGCTGGAGCGGCAAGTCGACCAGGTCGTCGCGAACGCGCTCGCCGCCTTGGCCGCGGTGGATGCCGGGCCGCGGCACGTGGTGCGCTCGGTGATCTACGTGCGCAGCGACGACCGGGACGACCTCGGCGTCGCTTGGCGCCGGCTCACCGACTCGGCCCTGGGCCCGGCGTTCACCAGCGCCAGCACGCTGTTGGGCGTCGCGCAACTCGGCTTCACGGGGCAGCTCGTCGAGGTGGACCTCACCGTGGCGCTGCCCGACTGAACCTCTGCGGCTCCAGAAGTCGCACGGACCCGAATCCGAGGGATCGCAGACCGGAACGCGATGCATTGGCCTAGACCTATTGTGCGGCCTGGTCCGTGACGGTACGTTCGTGCCTGGCTGCGCAGCCTGCACGTACCGCACCACATCGCATCGTCAGGCACTCTGCCGGGCATCCCCGGCATTTTCAGGAGGACATGCCATGTACCGCCGCACAGCAGCCGCTCTCGCCACCGCCGTCACCGCCGGAACCCTCGCGCTCGGCGCCGCGGGCACGGCCGAGGCCGCCCCCGGCCCCGGCTTCTACGCCCGCAGCAACCACGCGTCGCAGACCGAGTGCGTGGCCGCCGGCCGGGCCGGCTACAACATCTGGGGCCCCGTCTTCTTCTGCGAGCCCTTCGGCCCCACCCACCCGGGCGTCATCACCCTCTGGGTCCGCTACTGACCGACCCGGCCGCCCCGGGCCGACACGGGGCCGGCCGTACGGCAGTTACGCAACACCACGCAACGCACCGCCAGCCGTCATCCACCGCCCGGTCCGAGTCCCGGGACGGTGGAGGGGGTATCGGCAGCTGATCGTGGGGCAGCGCCCCGCGGAGTTCGCAACGCACCGCATTACACCCCACCCCACCGCACCGCTTGAGTCTCCCCTCGGGGGAGACCCCAAGCTGGGGGCATGCACAGCGACACCCTCTACTCCATCGGCGAGCTGGCGCGCCGCACCGGCCTGACGGTGAAGGCGGTCCGGTTCTACTCCGACAAGGGCATCGTCCCGCCGACCGGCCGCAGCCCCGCCGGCTACCGGCTGTACGGCCCGGACGCGCTCGCCCGTCTCGCCCTGGTCCGGACGCTGCGCGAGCTCGGCCTCGGCCTGGCGACCGTACGCAGGGTGCTGGACCGGGAAGCGTCCCTCCCCGAGGTCGCGGGCGCGCACGCCGACGCCCTGGACGTACAGATCCGTTCCCTGCGCGTGCGCCAGGCGGTCCTGCGGGCCGTCGCGCAGCGCGGCACCGCCCCCATGGAGATGGACCTCATGCACCGACTCGCCACGCTTTCCCGGGCCGAACAGCACCACCTGGTGGCCGAATTCATCGAGGCCGTCTTCGCGGACGGCGAGCCCAACCCCGAGTTCGCGGGCCTGATGCGGTCCGTCATGCCGGAGCTCCCCGACGACCCTGGCCCGGAACAGGTCGCGGCCTGGGTGGAACTCGCGGAGCTCTGCCGGAGCGCGGAATTCCGCTCGGCGGTACGACGCGTCGCCGAGGACCAGGCCCGGGAGCCCTCCCCGGAAGCGGCCGCCGACCTGCACGACGGCCTCAACCGGACGATGCGCGCACGCATCGAGGAGGCCACGGCCACCGGCCTCCTTCCGGCCTCCGCCGCGGCCGTGCCGCCCGCCGACCTGCTGGGCGGCCTCTACGCCCACGCGTTCCAGGACGCGGGCGGCGGGGATCTGCGCCGTTGGCTCCTCGCCCGACTCCACCTGACCGCCGACCCGCACGTCGAGCGGTACTGGCGGCTCCTGGCGACGGTCAACGGCTGGCCCGCCTCGCCGACGCTGGCGCCCTTGCACACCTGGTTCACCACCGCCGTGCCGCGGCAGTGATCCACGGCTCGCCGATTCCCGAGGCGCGGTCACGCGCCCCCGGCGCCGGCGGTGGTCGAACGCCGCCGCCTTCCGACCAGTCGTGCGCCGAGGAACAGCGCGGCCAGCGCCGCCGCCCCGGCCGTTCCCGTGATGAGCAGACGCTCGGAGCGCTCCGCCGCCCGCAGGCGGCGGTCCTCGGGAGAACCGGGTGCCGGCCGGGACCAGGCCGGTGGGTCGTGTCTCGGCTTGGCCGCCACTCCCGTGACCTCCACCGTGAGCGGTCCCGTGCGGACCGAGCCGGGCAGTGGCTTCCCCGAGGTCCAGATCCTGCCCCGCGCGCCCTTCACCTCTCGGTCGATCCGTACGCGGAGGATGGTCCTGTCGCCACCACCGCACACCAGGACGCGCACGGTGCGGTCCCAGTCGCCGCAGTAGGTCTCCTCCGATGGGAAGTGCCCTACCGGGAGTGCGGCCGCCGATATGCCCTCGGGCAGCTCCACATGGACCCGGGCGGAGGCGTTGTTGATGTGGACGATCTCCATCGACACGTACTCGCCGACCTTCCCCCGGATCACCGGGGGCGGTTCCATGACGGCCGGACCCGGAGTGGGCCCGGTCGACAACAGCAGTCCCGCGACCGCCGCCCATCCGCTCGCATGCGCCGACATTCCGGATCAGACGCCTTCCCGGGCGTGCGGTTCGCCGGCGGAACGGGGAAGGGCGAAGCGGTGCTCGACCGCGTCGCAGAGCCCGTCCAGCGTCACGCCGTCGAAGCCGTGCGCGCCGAACGGTTCGAGCGCGGCGGGGGATTCGGAAGTCATCGGAACCCACTGTATGGGAGAAGTGAACGCCCCCTATGGGCTATCGAGGACCTCGGCGACATCGCCACAGCCCGTGCCACCGAGGCTGTGACCCTGTTCGTTCCCCACATCCTGCGTCGGCACGGCTTCGCGTCCTTCGCCGTCTCGCTCGCCCGCCGACCGGCACGCGTGCAACGGCGCCGGGCCGCTCCAGCTCCCTCACCCCGCTCACCCGCCCGAACCTCCACGAGCGCGGTCACGACGTTCTACGGTGGCAGTCAGCACCCGCCGTAGGAGGAGCCGTTGAGCGCCCAGCCCGACCAAACACCTGCCCCCGCCCCGGCCCTCGCCCCCGCCCCGTACGCGCCCGCACCAGGCGCCGCGGCCGAGCTCGTCGCCCGGCTCCGGGCCGACCGGCGTGCAGAGCAGTGGGTGCCGGCGTTCGAGCGGGACTGGGCGAAGGCGCTGGAGGACGCCCGCCACGCATTCAGCCTCACCCCGTTGCACGAGGTCGTGCGCACCTGGCAGCTGCGGGTCGCCGCGGCCCCGGACGTGGACGCCTTCATGGACTCCGGCCAGGACGACGCCGACTTCGTGGACTTGGACGACGTACTCGGCGGCCGCCCGTGAGCGGACAGCGGCCCTGGGCGGTACGGCTGTCCCCGCAGGCCGCGAAGGCCTTGGCCGAGCTTCCCGAGCCGGCCCGGGAAATGGTCCGCGACGTCCTGGACATCGCGGTGCGCTCCCCGTGGGCCTGGCCCCAGTGGAACGCAGGCGACCCGGAAGCCGAAGACATCCGCGCGGCGTCCGTCGGGCAGCTGTCCGTCGTCTACATGGCCAACCGGCTCACCCGGCGGTTGTCCGTCCTGGGCGTCGTCTGGCTCGGCTGAGGCCGCGAGGAACCCGGCCGGGCAGGGCGTCGAGGCCGTCCGCCCCATCCGCGACGGGATCAAGACCCTCGTCGAGGGCCTCATCGCCGAGATCGACGCGAAGCGGGAGGCGTAGGAGGAGCCGGTCCCGGGAAGCAGCGAACGGCAATTTCCCGACCATGATCAAAGCGCGGCATTCCGGCAGGTCAGGCCGCAAAACAGAGGTCGCACGCGCAAATTTTGGCCACACATTGTCGCGTAACAGCTGCACCGGTACGCGAAATTCTGGGCTACCTTGCCAAGCGACCCAGCCCACCCGGCACGTTCAGATACGGAAAAGGTGAAAGGGGACACCGTGCGATCCAAGTTCGTCACAGGCGCCGCTCTCGGTTTGGCCGTAGTTGGAATGACCCTGACCGCCCCCGCTGCTTCCGCCGCCTCCAGCTCGCTCAATCCGGCCACCTGTCAGAACATCTCCCGACAGACCACGGAAGGCCGACTCTCCGGAACGTTCTGCACCGACGGCGTGCTGTCCGGCGAGGTGGAGGACCTCAAGGCCGACGGACGTTGTCCGTACGCGCGATTCACCCTCAACAACGGCCTCCCCTGGGACACCCCGCGGGTCGGGCCGAAGGGGGCCAAGAAGCCTTTCTACTTCTCGGGGCTCTGGGGCAACCTGACGTACGAGGTGCGCTGGGCCTATTGCTGAACCGCCGGGCACATCCAGATGGCGTGTTGTTGCCGCCGAGAATGATCGCCTTCCATTGATCCGGCGCTTTAGTCGCGACGAGCGGCGATATCTCGCCGTTGTTCAACCCGGCCTTCGCCGGCAAATCCAGTCGACGTCTTTCCGGATTCTGCCGGATAGCGGCCACTTGCGAGGGCGAAATCCGGGGGCTGGACCAACCGCGGTCCAGCCCCCGATCCGTGTGCGATGCCGGCGTCGGCCGGTCCGCTCCCGGGCCGCTCCCGGGCCGCGACGAACCCGCCGGGCGGCGGTCAGCGCCCGCGTACGGCGGTGACCAGCCACGAGCTGCTGCGCAGCCACACCGCCCCGCCATCGCCCGTCTCGTAACGGCCGAGGGCGTCGGTCAGCATCCGGCGCGCCTGGTCCTGCCGTTGCGGGGTGACCTGGCTGAGCAGGTGGCGGCCGGGGCCGGAGTCCAGCAGGAACGCCGCGGCGTCCTGCGCGTCGGCGCCCCACTTGCCCGGCACCTCGACGCGCCGGACGTCGACGCCGGTGAACCCGCCGGCGCTGACCAGGGTGCGGATGCGGCCGGGGTCGGTGAGCGAGAACATGCCGGGGCCGCCGGCCTCGCCGAAGCCGCCGAGCGGCAGGACGGCCTCCAGGGAGGCCATCGCCTCCAGCCACTGGTTGGCCCCGGCTTCGGCCGCGCAGATGAAGGCCAGCCGCCCTCCGGGGCGCAGTGCGCGGTGGAGGTTGGCGAACGCGGCTGCGGGGTCGGCGAAGAAGGTCATGCCGTACCGGCTGATGACCGCGTCGAAACCCGCGGCGTCGAAGGCGTGGACCTGCGCGTCGCCCTGCACGAAGGAGACGTTCTCCACCCCCTCCCGCACGGCGCTCTCGCGGGCCTTCGCCAGCATCGGGCCGGACAGGTCCACCCCCAGTGCGCGGCCCCGGCCGGCGCGCCGGGCGGCGAGGCGGGTGGTGCGTCCGGCCCCGCAGCCCACGTCCAGCACGGAGTCGGTCTCCGCGACGGCCGCGGCGTCCAGGAGGGGCTGGTTGAAGCCGTCGTTGACGGCGTCCCAGCGGTCCTGGCTGCGGGCCCACTGCTCGCCCTCGTATCCGTTCCACGCCTCGGCCTGAGCGGTGTCGGCGACATGGGTCATGAGTGACTGCTCCCTTCCACCGGGGTGCGGCACGGCGCCCCGGCACCTAGTATGGGCAAGTGCCCAAACAGTATGGGCGGATGCCCATACTTGCAACGGTGTTGACGGAAGGGGCGGTTGTGTCACCTCGTGGAGTGGCGATCCCGGATCTGCGCGAGCGGTTGTTCGCGGCTGCGGAGCGGGTGGTGGCCCGTGACGGTGCGGCGGCCCTGACCAGCCGCGCGATCACCGCGGAGGCGGACTGCGGCAAGGGGGTCCTGCACACGCATTTCGCGGGCCTGGACGAGTTCGTCGCCGAGCTGGTCCTGGACCGGTTCGCGCGCAGCGCCCGCCAGGCCGAGGCGCTGGAGGCGAAGGTGGGCGAGGGCACGGTCGCCGGCAACCTCCAGGAGGTCGCCCTCGACCTGCTGGAGGCGCTGCCCGCCGCGGTGGTGGGGCTGGCGATGACCCGTCCGGCAGCCGCACGTCACACACGGGAGGGGTTCCAGTCCGGCGCGCCCGCCTTCGACGCGATCCAGCGCGCCTTCACCGCCTACCTGCGGGCCGAGCAGCGCGGCGGCCGGCTGGCCGCCGGCGCGGACACCGCCACCATCGCGCTCGCGCTGGTCGGCACGGTCCACCACCTGCTGATGACGCGCGTTCCCGGCCAGGGGCAGGACACGCAGACGACCGTGCGGCAGCTGCTGGCCGTCCTGCTCGGCGACGCCGGGCAACCGCGACCGCCGGCGTAGTCCTCGGGCCCCGCGTACGGCCGAAGGCGGCCGACCCAATGCCTCCCCGTCAGCCTGATGTTGACGGTGTGGCAGGGTGGAGGGTCGTGCGGGCCTTCGGGGCCCGTGAACGCGAGAGGGGTATGTCATGAACGAGGCCGAGCTCAGGGCGCTGTTCGCCGAGATCGACACGGACGGCGACGGGCGGATCAGCATCGTCGAACTGGCGGAGGGGTTCAAGGCCGAGGGCGCCCAGGGGCACCTCGCCGAAGAGGTCAAGAAGGCCATGGCGGCCGACGCGAACCACGACGGGGTCCTCGACTTCGAAGAGTTCCGCACCCTGCTGAAGTAGGGGAGTCCGGGCGGGCCGCCCGCACCTTCGTGACGGGGGCGGTGGACGTCAGGAGGTGCGTGGGGTCACGAGACCGGATTCGTAGGCGAGGACGACGAGCTGGCCGCGGTCGCGGGCGTGGAGCTTGGTCATGGCCCGGTTGACGTGGGTCTTCGCGGTCAGCGGGCTGATCACCATGCGGTGGGCGATCTCGTCGTTGGACAGGCCCCGTGCGACCAGCACGACGGCTTCACGCTCGCGGCCGGTCAGCCCTTCCAACGCAGGCCCCGTCGTGCCGGGTAGGGGCTGGCTGACGTACCGGTCGATGAGCTTGCGGGTGATCGAGGGCGCGAGGAGGGCCTCGCCGCGCGCGGCGACGCGTACGGCGTGCAGGAAGTCCTCCGGCACGATGTCCTTGACGAGGAATCCGGCGGCGCCGGCGCGCAGGGCGTCGAAGACGTACTCGTCCAGGCCGTAGTTGGTGAGGACGACGACGTGCACCCCGGCCAGGGCCGGGTCGGCGGCGATGCGCCGGGTCGTCTCGATGCCGTCCATGACCGGCATCTGGATGTCGACGAGGACGATGTCGGGCACGTGCGCCCTGGCGAGCTCCAGACCCTCGTTGCCGTTCGCGGCCTCGGCCACCACCTCGATGTCGTCCTCCAGGTCGAGGAGGGCGCGGAAGCCGCTCCGGATGAGCGGCTGGTCGTCGACGAGCAGGACCCGGATCACGAGGCACGCTCCACCGGGAGTTCGGCCTGGACGGTGAAGCCGCCCCCGCCGCGCGGTGCCGCCAGCAGGCGGCCTCCGAGTGCGGTGACGCGTTCCCTCATCCCGAGCAGTCCCATGCCGGGGACCAGGTCGGTGCCGGGCACGGCCTTGCCGTCGTCATCGACCCGGAGGGCGACGGCGTCCGGGCGGTAGTCGATGCGGACCGACGCCCTGGTCGCGTCCGCGTGGCGGGCGATGTTGGTGAGCGACTCCTGGACGATCCGGTAGACGGTACGGCCCACCGCGGCCGGGACGTCGTGCCGTCGCCCCTCGATCGTCAGCGTGGCCCGCAAACCCGTCCCGCCGGCCCGCTCCACCAGTTCCGGCAGGTGGTCGAGACCGTGCGGCGGAGTCGTGCCGTCGTCGCGCAGGGCCTCCAGGGTCGCGCGCAGCTCCCGGGCCGCCTCCCGGCCGGCCTCCCGGATCGCCAGCAGGGCCTCGGGCACGTCTTCGCCGCGCTTGCGGGCGACGTGGACGGCCACCTCGGACTGCACCTTGATGACCGAGATCTGGTGGGTGAGGGAATCGTGCAGCTCCCGCGCGATGTGCAGCCGCTCCTCGTCGGCCCGGCGCCGCGCGGTCTCCTCCCGGGTGCGCTCGGCCTCGTCCGCGCGCCGTTCGGCCTGCCGCAGGGCCTCACCGGCCGCCCCGGCCGCGACCAGCCAGGCGATCTCCAGGGCCCCCCGGGCCCGCGCGAACGCCTCGCCCGTGTCTTGCAGGCCCGAGGCCAGGGCCGCGAGCGGCAGCGCGGCGAGCACGGCCACGCTCACGACCACGGTGACGACGCGGTGTCCGGCCCGCACGGCCGCGTACACCGCGAACAGGAACGCGACGGCGGCCACGTCGAACCCCGCCGCCTGGTACCCCACCGCGCACAGCCCGGTGACCGCCAGCACGGCGACCGGAGCCCGGCGGCCGGCCGCCAGCACCAGGCCGCCGACCCCCAGCAGCGCGTAGCCGAGCAGGTCCAGGCCCGTGGCGGAGTGCTGCCCGGACACCCCGGTGACCAGGAGCGCCCCCGCCACACCCCCGGCGACCAGCCAGTCCCTGACACCGGCCCGGACACGGAACCATCGATTGCCCATGCGCGCACCGTATCCGGGGGCCGCCGCGTGCGGATCCCGCTCAGGGACGAGCGGCCGGCTACCACGGACGCAGTAGCCCCGCGGCGCCTGCCGCGTCCGCGGTAGCGCGAAGTGCCTGCGATTGCCGGACGACCTGCGGCAGTCCCCGCCGACATGCTCAGGGCACACCCAGTCGTGGAACCACAAGGAGCACCCGGATGCCCACTCGCCGCCTGATCGCCACAGCCACAACCACAGCCACGGCCGCAGCCGCCGTCATCGCGGGCATCGGGCTCGCCGCACCGGCGGCCGCGCACACCGCAGCCCAGTCGGCCGCCGAAACCGTCTACGGCCCGACCTTCGACCGCATCTGGGCCAGCGCGGCCGCGCTGCTCGCACTGGCCGCCGTGGTCGTCGGCAGGCTGGCCCTGACCCGTTCCGCCCGCCGCAGCGGCACCGGCGACGGGCGAAGGGAGGCCATCACGGCCCTGGCGGCCGGGCCGATCACCCTCGTCAACGGCGGCCTGGTCCTGGCCACCGCCGACGGCGGCCCCGGCACCGGCAACGGGGTGGTCGCCGGCGCCGCGGCCCTGGTACTGGGTCTGGCCGCCACGATCCTCGGCGGCCTGGCCCGGGCCCGCTCCCGCCGCACCGGCTGACCGCATCGGCTCGTCCCAGTACCGGCCGGCCGTCAGGGGAGGCTGCGCAGCCGCTGAATCTGACGGGCCATGAGCTCGGCCGGAAACTCCATGGTTTCCGCCGAGGGGGACGGCTCCAGCTGGAACTGGGCGATCACGGAGCCGATCCGCACCACCGCGACCCTGCGGATGGTGCGGATCTCCGGTACTTCGGGGTTGATGTCGCTGACGTCCGTCAAGAGCGTCAGGGTGTACGCCAAGGCCTCGTCCCCCTGGGCGGGAGCCTGCACCGCGGTGAGGGTGGCGCGGGTACCGGTGCCGTTGCCGCTGTAGACGTCGCGCCAGTGGAATTCGCGGCAGCCCTGCACGGCCTTGCGCAGCCGGTCGAACTCGCCGGCAGCCGCCGTCGGGCCGGGGTGGGCCGTGAGCGTGGTGGCTCCGGTCCAGTCCAGGTTCTCCTTGCTGTGGAAGGTCTGGACCACTGTCGCGGGCTGTGGCCCGTCCCGGTACGGGTCGGTGAGCGTGACGCAGTGGGGATCGCCGGCGGACGCGAGGGCGTGCCCCGGGTCGGGTTCGTACACCTTCTTCTCGGCGGAGCCGGCGGGCCCGATCTCCTCGTCCGGCAGGGCGGCCGCGAGCAGCTCCCGGGCGTCGACCGGGCGGGCCGCGGGCGAGCCCGGACGCGCTTCCGCTGCCGCGCGACCGTCCGGCCCCGTCGGCCCGGCGGCAGCGCAGCCCGAGGCCAGGGCCGCCACCAGCAGCAGCCCCCCGACCGCCGCGCCCCGTCTGCCGTCTGCGCTGTTCATGGTTCCCCCAGGTGGATCAGTTGCGCCCCGGATGCTACTCGGGCCCGCCGCACGCAGATCGCCAGGCCCTCCCGGGCGGCGACCTGAGCAGCCTGACCGCGAGCCGCGAGCCGCGAGCCGGCGTCACACGACGGCGTCCTCGGGCACCTCCAGCCCGCGGGCGGTGACCACGCGGGCCGTTCCGTCGGCCAGCCGGTACGACAGGCCCACCACGGCGGCCTGACCGTCCTCGACCGCCTGCGCCAGCGCGCGCGAGCGGTCCAGCAGCAGGTCCACGGTGTGCCGTATGTGCTCGGCGATGAAATCGGCGTCCTCGGTGTGCCCGGCCGCGCGGGCGGACAGCACGCTGGGAGTGACCCGCTCGATCACGTCCCGGACGTAGCCGCCCGCCGCGGTGCCGTCCTCGACGGCGGAGCGGGTGGCCGCGACCGCGCCGCACGCGTCGTGGCCGAGGACCACGACCAGCGGGGCGCCGAGCACGCTCACCCCGTACTCGATGCTGCCCAGCACCTCCGGCCCCTGGACGTGTCCGGCGGTACGGACCACGAACAGGTCGCCCAGCCCGCGGTCGAAGATGATCTCGGCGGCCAGGCGGGAGTCGGAGCAGCCGAAGAGCACCGCGAACGGGTTCTGCGCGGGCACGACCTCGGTACGGCGCGCGGCGTCCTGGTTCGGGTGCTCCGTCGAACCGGCGACGAACCGCCGGTTGCCGGCCAGCAGCGTGTCGAAGGCTTCACGAGGGGCAAGGGCCTGGGTGTCGTTCATGCGCACAGACTAGGGCCGTGCCCGGGCCACGGCTCCCTCAGGCCGGACCACGGGCGAGGGCACCGGCTGAGGTCCGCCCCACGGACTCTTCGTCCGCTCCTCACCCCGGCCCTCCGAGGTCCGTCAGACCCCACTGCTCGCGGAGCCGGCGGCGCTCACCGGGCTCCGGCAGCCCCGCCGGGCGTCGCGGGGCGGATGTCTTGACCGGCGTACGGGAGGTGACATACAGATCCGACAATCGGCCCCCCGCTGCAGTGACGTGCCCGTCGGCCAGTTCATCCGAACGGCGGCACCGCCCCGGGCGGCCGTTGCGATCATGTGGGCATGCCTGAAGCCATTCCCCTGTCCGGTCGTCTGGTGCGCCTGGAACCCATGTCACCGGCCCACACCGAGGGTCTGCTGACCGCAGCCACCGAGAACCGTGCCACGTACGGGTACACCTATGTCCCGGCCGACCGCGCGGCCGTCGACCGCTACATCGAACGCGCCCGTCTGGACGGCGAGTCCGGCCTCGCGGTCACCTATGTCCTCGTACGCGCGGACGACGGCCGGGTGGCGGGCACGAGCCGGCTCCGGGACCTGGAGTACTGGCACGCCGGGGTGTGGCCGCCGCGTCCGGGCCACGTCAACCCGGGCGGGATCCCGGACGCCGGGCAGATCGGCTCGACTTGGCTCGCGCCGTGGGCGCAGCGCACTGGCATCAACCTGGAGGCGAAGTCCCTCCTGCTGTCGCTGGCGTTCGAGGAGTGGGGCGTGCACCGGATATCGCTGCACGCCGACGCCCGCAACGAACGCTCCCGCGACGCGATCGCGGCCCTGGGCGCGGCGTTCGAAGGCGTGCGCCGGGCCCACTTCCTGGCCGCCGACGGCGGAATACGCGACTCCGCGCTGTACTCGATCGTGCGCGCGGACTGGCCCCGGGTGAAGGAAGGCCTGGCCGGCCGCCTCGCCCGGCACGCACCCGTGGACTGACCGGGTGTCCGGCAGCGGTCGCGGGTGGCGGCGCCGTCCGCAGCACCACGATCCGCGGCGGCATTCCGATCCTCAACGCGGTCGGCTCCCGGCACCCGGCACCCGGCGGGCGTGGCGGACGGGGCAGGAAGCCGCTCGTGCGCGCCTGGGAGTCGGCGTATCCGGGGCGGCCGGCCATATGGGCCTCCAGCAGGCGTCTGCCGCTGCCCTTGACGAGCAGGGACAGCGACGGCACGCTCTCCGAACGCGCGAACCCGGCCGGGATCCATGGCGCCCCTGCCCCACGATCGGCCGGGTTGCACCCTTGCCCGACCCCACTCGCCCCATATCTTCAACAGATTGTTGAAGAGAGAGGGCGCGGCATTGGGCGTCACCACCAGCACGGCAGCGCGGCTGGCGGGCGGCGGCCCGGCGCTGCAACGCCGCGAACGCCAAAGGGTCCGCCTCCACATCCCAGACGACCAGCTCGCCGTCCGCGTGCTTCAGTGTGCGGCGTGGATGGTCAGGCCCGCAGTGTCCGGGTAGTCCGCACGGTGATCCTCGGCAACGGCACCGTGGTCATCGCGGAGCGCACGGTCCGGGCCTACCGCCGCCGCACGGGTTGACACCTGCCGCCGGACCTTGCCGCCGAGGACCGGACGGGCTGTCAGCGGACCAGCTTCCGGCACTGGAGCGCGGGCGTGAATCCGTCGGGCGCCTGCAGCACCCGTATGGAGGTGCTGATCGCCGAGGCGGTCCAGGCACCGGAGGCCGGTCCGGGCTGCACGCTGAGGGGCGGCCTGTGGCCGATCAGGATCCGTCACAGTGGCCGTAGAACGTGATGACGTACTGGAGGCCGAGCGCCCCTTCAGCACTCCCGCTGAAGGGGTGAGCCGAAGAAGCGCGGCAGTTGTCACACAGGCAGTCTTGTTGTCACCCGCGAGGTGCGGCGCCGGAAGGTCGTCCTCTCAACCATTGATGGCCTCTGCGATCTGTTGGGCGGCCTGCGCGGGGGTGAGGTGCGTGGTGTCGACGACCTCGGCCTCGGCGTGCAGCCACGTGCGGGCCGCCTCGGCGTAGGGCTCAAGGTACTGGAGCCGGAACGGCGAGTCGGGGCCGAGCACGGTGTCGCCCGCGATGCGCGCGCGGAGGGTGTCCAGGTCGGCATGTAGAACGAAGTGCCGGACCGGAATACCGTGCTCGGCAAGTCCCGAGCTGATCTCGCGCCAGTACCGCTCCACGAGGATGGTCATGGGCATCACCAGGGTTCCGCCGGTGTAGTCGAGGACGCGTCGGGCGGTCTCGACCACGAGCGGTCGCCATGGCGGCCAGTGCTGGAAGTTGTCCGTCGCGGGCAATCCCGGCCTGATGTCCATGAGTGTCTCGCCGACCTTCTCGGCGTCGAACACCCGTGAGTCCGGGATCAGCTGCTGGACGAGCGCGCTGGTCGTCGTCTTGCCCACGCCGTGCGTGCCGTTGAGCCATACGATCATGGACTTGGACGCTAGCCCCTTGCGGGCCGCGGGGACAGGCAGAGTGGAAGCCCCGGGGCGTTCGCCGCGGAGGCGGTCCGCGCCGTTGTGTGGTTGGGGTGTGCTTCGTGACGGCTGTGGTGCGGCGTGAGGTTTACGAAGAGCGGACGGTGGCGGCGTGGCGGTGGACGGCGGTGGCCAGGCTGCCCCCACCCTCCGGCCCCTTCCGCCGCGTTGGGTGCGTCCGGCTTGCTTTGCGGGTTCACCCCGGCCTAATATCGTCATTGTGACGATAACCGCTCAGCGGTCCCGCTCCCTGCGGGCGTTGACTCCGGGTGCCTCGAGTCCCTCCACGGATTCAACGCGCGCAGGTACGTGGCCGGCAGTCCCGCCATTCGCCTCAATGTGCTGCCTGCGGGCGTTCCAGGCGGCTGGCGCCACGGCCATGGTCACGGCCACGGCGGCATCGACGATGACCTCAAGACGGAGAAAGTGAGCATGTTCGAAATGCCGGTAAATCCCTTCGAGCTCTCCGAAGAAGCGGTGAGCCGAATATCTGCCGATGACTCATGGGCCCCGACCGAGTCGGAGATCCCTCACGTCGATGCCAGAGTGATTCGCCAATTCCTCACCCCGGCTGAAGTGGAGGTATTCGCGGCCGAACTGGCTGCCCAGCGCTTCGTGCCGGTGGGTCTAGACGGCGTTGCCGCCAACTACGCGGAGGGAGATCCGGTCGGCCATCTCCGTGCCACGGCTGAATCCAAAACCTTGGCTGCGGAGTTCTACCGCAGGCTGCGGACATTTCTGTCGTTTGAAGTGGGACCGGACGATCCGACGGATTCAGACGGAAGGCCCTGGAAGCCGACGGCCGTCAATCCGCGTATGCGCTTCATCACGTACGAACGCGACGGACTTCTTGTCCCGCACTACGATTCGCCCTACTTCGCCCCCGACGGACGGCGAACTCTCCTGACGGTGGTCGTCTACCTGTCGTATGAGGCAGTGGGCGGAGAAACGCGGTTCATCGCCGACAAGCAGAACGATCTTCCCTTTGTGCAACGCGACTTCTCGGACTGGCCCCGGCTCGCGAAGCCTGAGGAAATATTGAGCTCTCATCGCCCCGAACCGGGCGATGCGCTCCTCTTCTGGCATCGGACGCTTCACGACTCGGCGCCGCTTCTTGAGGGCACGAAAACAATCCTCAGAACCGACGTGCTCTACGAGCCCATAGATGTCCCGTGAGCCACAGCAAGAGGTCTGTCAATCGAACGGCGTAACGGGGGGCCTTGGGGTTACTGACGGGCTGCGGAGAGGCGGCCGTCGAAGGTGACGTCGAACGATTTCAGGGTGGCGGTCTCGTTCGGGAAGCGGCCGCGGGCCTCGACCGCCCGCCGGATCCTCGCGTTCACCGATTCGATCGCGTTAGTAGTGCAGACGATGCGGCGGATTTCGGTGTCGAGCCGCAGGAATGCGGTGAACTCCTCCCAGGTGCTCTCCCACAACTTCGGCGCCGCGTCCTCGGTCGGGGCTCGTGGAGATCGTCTGGCGGGAGACTTCGGCGCCATGGACCTCGGCGCCCGAGGACGTCTCCTGTGGATCACGCTGTTGGGTGGATCAGCGCAGCGCGCGGACCGCGGGGCTGTCGGAGCTGTGTGGCAGTCTGCGTCCGTGGAAGAGCTCATAGGAACGCAGAAGCCGGTGCGCAGGATCCTCGAGCCGGCGGAGGCAATAGCCGTGCTCGAAGGCGCTGTTCCCGGGCTGGCGGCACTACGCCGGCAGGAGCCTGCCGCCTTCGACTGGCGGGCGGTCGAGGAAGAGGCCGGAAGAACTCTGCCGTCCGACTTCAAGGCGCTCGCCGAGTGGTACCCCGCCTTCGACCTGGACGACTTCCTGGGCGTCATGCTTCCTTGGCCCGGAGAGGAAGCCGAGGAAGCCGACCGCGCCGAGGCCAAGGGCACGCCCTCGCAGAGGTGGAACTTCGACTACCCGGCCGACCTGCGTCCCCCGGAGCTCGTCTCGACGAGCCTGATGCAGTGGGGCGACTCGCAGGAGGGCGACCACTTCTTCTGGAGCGTGCTCGGCGACGATCCGGAGAACTGGCCGGTCACCGTCTGCTCTCGCAACGGCCCCTGGTGGCACTACCAGGGCGGCATGGTCCAGTTTCTGGCGGAGTTCTGTGACGGAACCCTGGAGCCGTGGGCGCTCCCTCGGGTCAAGCCCGAGATCACAGGCTGGGCCGTCGCGGGAGGAGGGTGGCGGCAGACGACCTGAGCCCGACTCTTTCCGAATGCGCTGGGCGGTACCAACCAGACAAGATCCGGAAGAGCCGGAGGAGACAGCCCAGACCTCGGCCAGGTGGGTCTGGACCTCGCCGGTGGTCAGGCCTTTCGCGGACAGGGAGATGACCATCTCGTCGACACCGGTCAGGCGCCTCTGCCGCTTCTTGACGATCTTCGGCTCGAAGGAGCCTTCCCGGTCCGCGGGGCACGGATAGCTCCACCGGGCCGACGTCCGTGAGCACGGCCTTCGCGCGGGAGACCAGCTCGTCGATCAGCCGGTCGTCCACCGCCTTCGACGGCTGCGGCTCGGCGCCGGACCGGGGCCGTGGGGTGGAGCGAGGTGCACTCGGCGGCCGTGGCGGGAACGCCGGCCGCGGCGGCGGATATGACACCGGAGCAGCGAAGACCCCGCCCACCGCCGGCGGAACCGAAGGCGTCACCGTCACCTGGGCGGCCGACGACCCCAGGGGCCACCGCGAGCCAGCCAGCGCCCGGTGCCCCGGCCCCCCGGCCACCCCCGCCGCGGTCGGCCGGTGTTGTGCGCTCAGGTGCCGGAGAGGCGGAAGGGCTTGAGCCCGGCGGGCCGGGCATCCTCGCCGCGGGGGTGGCCGGCGGCCAGGGCGTAGAGGGCGGAGCAGGCGGCCGGATCGAGTGCGAGGCGGGTTTCGACGGCGGTGTCGTCGAACGCGGCGGTCTGGAAGGGGCCCAGGCCCAGCGCGGTGGCGGCGAGGGCGAAGGTCTGGCCGAGGTGGCCTGCGTTGAGGAGGCTGACCCGGTAGGCCCGGGGGTGGCGGTACTTGACCCGCATGCGTTCCCACACTGCCACGAGGAAGATCAGGAAGGCGGCTTCCGCCGTGCCCTCCTGGTCCGCGCACAGCTGTGCCGCTTCCGCATGGGTGAAGCCCTCGGCGATCAGCTCGAGGCTGTGTTCGCGGGCGTTGTAGTGGTACAGGCCGGGAGCGACGTGTTCCACGTTGGGCACGGCGAGGTAGGCCTCGATCTCCTGGCGGGAGCCCCCGGCCGGGCTGGTGCGCCGCATCAGCGCACCGTACTCGTGCCCGTCGATGAAGTCGGCGGGCCCGAAGGTGACCGCGAGCAGCGCCGCCAGGTCCGTCAGGGACACGGCCCGGTCGGTGAAGGAACGGTGGGTGCGCCGCTGGTAGAGGGCCGTCTCCAGCGGGACGCGCAACGCGGGGGCCGGCCCCCGGGGCAGCAGGATCCGCTCCGCCCGGGGGTACTCGGTGAACAGCGCGGGCCGGCCTGCTCCGGTCAGGTGTTGGCGCAGCTCCGGGGTCGCCGGTTCGAAAGGGGCGTCGCGGGTGCCGTAGTGGAAGAACGCCGCCTCCGGCGCCCACGCACTCCAGCTCTCGGCGACGTGCTCGTCCTGACGGGCGTCGTCGCTGCCCTCGGCCACCAGCAGCCCCACGTCGCAAAGGGTGTGGACCGCCTTCTCCACTGTGCCCGAGGTGAGGTGGTCGAGGGTGTCGGCGGCTTCCTGCGGGCTCGTCCAGGTCTCGAACGCGCTCAGGATTTCCGCCGACCCCGGGTGCAGGGAGACGGGCGCGCCGCGTACGTAGGCGTGGACGACGAACGATCCCTGGTGCCAGTAGCACGTCATGGCCCGCAGCCGCCGCAGCCGCATCTCATCCCCTTCACACCCTGCACGCCCATACGGGTCCGTCGGTTGGTGGGGCCGGCTCGGCGCCGGCCCCTTGAGCTCGCTACTTGCGGCCGTAGCCGCTGGTTCGGCGTTCGTCCCTCTTGACGGGGACCGGCTTGAGGTCGATCTCTCGCATGCTCTCTCCTTGCGCCGGGTGAGTGCGGACACCTCGATTCCTTCCCGTCAGCCGCCCCCGTAGGCTCCGCCCGCACACGATGACCGGATACCGCATCCTCCTGCGCGGCGGGAGCCGGGGCCGGCCGAGCGGGACGCCGGCACCTGGCAGGCCCCGGACCGGGGAGTCCGGGGCGTCGGCTGACAACTCTCCGGGCGCGCCCGACGCGTCCGTGCCGGGCGAGGCGTGGGTGGCCGACCGGTACCGCACGGGCCCGCGCCAACGGCGGGGGTCCCGGTGGCACGGCCTGCCCTCGGTCCGGACCCGTACGTGGCGCCCGCCGCCGTACCGGAGGCTGCCCGGCCGGGTCCAGTGGAAGCCGAGCATGCCGGGCAGGTAGCGGTGTTCGTCGTCGGTCAGCAGGATCGGCATGCCGCCGGTGCCTGTGCGGCACAGCGCGGTGCAGAGCACGTGGCAGGTGTCCGTCCCGCCGTACCCGTCGCGGGACATCGTGCCGACGGCCGGTGCGTCGCGCTGCCCCAGGGGTTCGACGTCCGCGCACTGGTAGCCGAGCACGGCGCGCGGGGCGCCGGCCTGGCCGGCGGGCCGTCGGTCACTTCCCCAGCCTCAAGGGCAGTCGGCTGTCGGCTCATCAGAGCGAAACGTGACCCGCCACTCGTCTACCCGTCTACCCGTCTACTCGTCGGAAGTCGCAGGCTCTGGGTCAGGCACGGTCTGGCCAACGTCAGACGGCCAACTGGGACGGAGGTGTTCGACACAGGCTGCGAAGTCGTTGCGCCGATACCGAGAGTCGCACGGCATCAGCCGGATCTGTTGGCGACTGTCAGCCCACCAGATCTCGAAATCGGCAACCGTGCCTTCTGATGGCCAGTCCTCGATCTCGCCCGGCAGCCACAGTACGTCGACAAACCCTCCGACGCTCAGGCCGATGTCAACGAAGATTCCGATCGCCCCGGGCCGGGGAACGTGCACCACAGTGCCCTCGAAGACCTGTCCGAAGCGCAGGGCCCGCCGGATCCGAGCCCACTCGGCATCTGTCACCACGGACGGATCATCGCACCGCCGTCCGAATGCTGAGTAGCCGGGGGACTCAATGGCAACTGCCCGCTGCTGCGCTCGCCTTCGCGCGGGCGACCGACCCGGCCGAAAAACGGGGTGGCACCGTCGCGCGGTCGATGCGTACCGTGATGAACGGCCCTGTTGTCGCCGATTGAGGTGGATCTTGCGCATCTGAGGTACGTGCCCCCGCTGACAGCACCGTGTCACCGCCTGTGCTGTCCTGCCACGCTCGGCTCTGCCGACGGTGGTGGTGCGGACGTGTCCTCTGCGCCTTCCCGGCCCCCTCGGCGGCCGGTCCGACCTCGTAGACATCGCGCCCCACTCCCGCCTCCCGTCGCGCACCGAGCACACACCCCCCTCACGCCGTGTCACCACAGGTGACCGATCGCTCTCGGTAGGCGACCACATGACCGCAACCCTCACCGTCAAGAACCTCGCCGCAGGCCACGGCGACCTCCCCCTGTTCACCGGCCTCGACCTCGTCGTGGCCCCGGGAGAGGTGATCGGGCTCGTCGGCGCCAACGGGGCGGGGAAGTCCACCCTGCTCCGCGTCCTCGCCGGACTCGACCAGCCGGAAGAAGGCCACACCCGTACGGCCCCGGCCGGCGCGACCATCGGATACCTGCCCCAGGAACCGGACCGGCGCGCAGGCGAGAGCCTCTCCGGCTTCCTCGCGCGCCGTACCGGTGTCACCGCGGCCCAGCACGCCCTGGACACCGCCTCCCACGCCCTGGCCGACGGCGCCGCCGGAGCGGAAGAGGCCTACGCCACGAGCCTGGAGCGCTGGCTCGTCCTGGGCGGGGCGGACCTGGACGAACGCGCCGAACACGTCGCCGGCACGCTCGGCCTCGGCATCCGCCTGGACCAGCCCATGACGTCGCTGTCCGGCGGCCAGTCCGCCCGCGCCCAGCTCGCCTCGCTGCTGCTGTCGCGCTACGACGTCTTCCTCCTGGACGAGCCCACCAACCACCTCGACCTCCCGGCCATCGAACAACTCGAGTCCGCCCTCGACTCCTACGACGGCACCCTGCTGCTCGTCTCCCACGACCGCCGGCTCCTCACGGCCGTACGCGTCACCCGCCGCCTACACCTGGAGGACGGCCGGATCACCGACGCCCTGGAGTAGCGCGAAGCCTCCGCCGAGCTGATCCGCTCCAGCCCGAGCCGGTGTGTGGCGGCCGTCGGCCCGGCTATCGGCCTCACACCGATGGCCACGGTGGCGCGGACCGAGAAGTCTGAGCTGTCACTGGTCAGCTGGGCGGGGATGGCGACCTCCCGGCCGTCGTCGGCCACCGTCACCCCGTCGTCCTTCAAAATCTGCTCGAACCCGGGCCCTCCATCGCGTGCCCTCTTTGCACGACCTCGGTGAGCGCGCGCAGCTTGTCCTCACAGGTAGCGGGCTGAGGCTCGGACGAGCCGGGTGTCGCTGGTCAGTGAAACTGGGCAGTTTTACCGATTGCCGACACCGCCCCCGCCCCGCCACCGCAGCAAGTGACGATTCACCAGACGCGGCAGGACCCAACCCAACTGTCCTGTCCCAGCGAAGGTTGAGCGGTTCTCATCGAAAATTGAGCGGGCCGGCAAGGGCGGGGCGGACAGGTCGACCCGCAGGGGGCGCCCACTGGGCGTCCCGGCATGCGACAGGCCCCGCCATGAGGCGGGGCCTGTTGCCTCGATGAGCAAGCATCCTGGCCGACAGCACCTACCGTCTGCGGCGGGCCTGACGGCCCGGTTTCAGTTCAGATGCCGGGTGAAGAACTGGGCCGCGGCGTCCCCGGCGTGCTGAGGGACGCCGGTGTGCCCGCCCATGTTTGCGTGCAGGGTCTTCTCCTTGGTGCCGAAGGCGTCGAACAGGTCCAGGGCCGCCTGCCGGTCGTTGCCTTCGTCGTCCCACTGCAGCAGGACGTGCAGCGGAATGGTGACCTGGCGGGCCTCCTCGAACGTGGCGCGCGGTACGAAGCTCCCGGCGAACAGAACGGCGGCCGAGATGCGCGGCTCGACCACCGCAAGGCGGACACCGATGGAGATCACGCCCCCGGAGTACCCGACCGGGCCGCCGATCCCGGGCAGTGCGAGGAGGGCGTCCAGGGCGGCCTGCCATTCCGGGACCGCCTTGTCGACCAGCGGGAGGATGAGGGCGTCGATGATCTCGTTGCCGACCGGCTTGCCGGCCTCCATCGCCCGGTGGAGGTCGGCGAGGGCTTGCTCGGCGGCGGGCAGGCGGGGCCGGTCGCCGCTTCCGGGGAGCTCGATGGTGGCCGTGGCGAAGCCGTCCGCCGCGGAGTGCCGGGCCCGGGCCGCCAGTCGGGGGTACGTCTTGCGCAGCCCGATGGGAGGGGGGCTGAGCAGGATCAGTGGCGCCGGAGCGGATGGGGATGCCGATGCGGGCGTCCACAGGATGCCGGGGATCTCACCGAGGGTGAATTCGCGTTCGAGGACGCCGTCGTCGAGGCGTTGCTCAGAAGTGAAGTGCATGGTCGTGCCTTTCGGGAGGCTCAGAGACGGCGCTCCCGGGCGACGACCTATCGCCCGACCGTGACCCCGGAGGGGAGCACCCATGTCGATACTGCGTTCACGGGTACCACCTCCTCGTTCTCTCGCACGGCCTCCGGAAAGGTAGCAGCGGTCGCCGTGGTCCGCCAACGGGTTTTCGCGCAGGCCCCTTGGCCGTCCCCGCGACCTGTCCGCCCCGCCCTGGTCAGCCCGCTCAACCTTCGATGAGAACCCCTCAGAGTGATTTGCAGCAGTGTTGGGTTGGCGGGGTTCGGGCACCATGGGTCGACAGTTTGTGCTGGGCCGTGTGAGCATGTGGGCATGACGATCACTGCCCGAAAGGGTTATGCCGCGTAGGCGGCCGGGCGCGTTGCGCGCCCCTCACCCGCGGCTCTTTGCTTTGGGCCGCCCTTACCGGATCGACCGCTTGTCAGTGCGGACGTCCGCTGCCGTTCACAGGCTTGAGAGACGGGCCGATGCCGAAGGTGTGTGGCCAGGGTGCGTCGAAGTGGCCCTGCACTGGTATCGACGGTTCTTGGCCCAGCCCGGCCGGTATCTAGATGTCTCGTACGCGGTGTGTCCGTGTCCTTCAGACAGGCTCGAGGACGTCACTGAGGCGAGAGACCTGCTTGAGAAGGTCCTGCCCCTCCTTCCCGCGCCTGCACGTCAGGAACTTGGGGACACGATCACGCGCCTGGACGCGGACCTGTGGCGAAGGACCCTGCCTGACCCCTTCGCCTATCGCGATTTCCGTAGGAGGGGCGGCTGGTGGCACTACAGGCTGCGAGGAGATCGCGGGTTCGGTTGAGGTGCATCATTCAGGAGTCCGTGACCAGCCTCCGGCGACAGCCTCTCGGGCGACCTCCCGGCAGCTGCTGGTTGGAATCGGCCGGTCCCCCGGTCGTTCGTCGGTTCGTTGTGCACTGCGGGCAACCGCACAAGGGGGAGGACGTGATGGAAGGTACGTTCGGTGTGCCTTCAGGGCAGGGGCAGAGCATGCGCTGGTAGCTCGGGGGGTCGGGGTGGGCGAGCTGGTTGTGGTCGGTGGGGGACCTGGAACTTCGGGTTGATGCCTCGCATGTGGGTCCTGAGGTGGTGGCCGACTTCATGGATGGTGTTCATGGCCTCCTGGGCCGGACGGGCCAAGAGCTCCTCGAATCGTGGCGCGTTCCGTCGACCCGGGCAGTGTGGGGGTCCGTACCACGATGGAGTCATGGACTCGACAACGATCACGACGGCGCAGCGGTCCGCCGCGCTCACGGCGAGGCGGGCAATACCGGGCTGAGTCTCAGGAGCGGGGCGGGGCGGGGCGGGGCTGGGCGGGGTGGGCGTTGAGGCGGGGCGTCAGGCTTGTTCGCTGTCTCCGTAGTCGCCGTTCCATCCCTGACCGTTGGTGAGGATTACGCATGCGCTGCATCCGCCGGAGATGATGCGGGGCGGTGGGGTGAGCTCTGCGGGGGTGGGTGCGGCGGCTGTGAGGGCGTCTCCGGCGCACACGACGGGGCAGCCGTGTGCGGGAGTCTTGGGGGGCAGGCCCGCCAGGGCGGCGGTCAGGAGCAGCGTGGCCGCGGCAGCGGCGCGTCCGATCAGGTTCATGCCACTGATCGTCGCAGCAGCTGCCGGCGGACGGACATGCTTCCCGGGAAGTGGCCGGACCGCCCGGGGTGAAGGCGTCCTCGGAATCCGGGAGCGGACCCTGGCGTGCAGCGGGTGAAGTGGCGTTTTCGCCGTCAACGCGGGCCGCGTGCCGGTGAAGTGCCCGCCGGGGGTTGTCGATTGGGCGGCGGAGGCGGCAGGGGCGGCCTGCTCTCCGTGCATCGAATGATCTTGCTCGGGCGGCAGGGGAACGTCTGTGGGAGCCCCGGCTCAGCGCGCGCGTACGCCGTCGATGGCGATCGCGAGCAGCAGGTCGGCCTCGGCCGGGCCGTCGATGTCCTGCTCGGTGGCCAGCGCGATGGCGCCGACGAGTTTCAGCAGCTGGGTGATGGTGATCCCGGGGCGTACGGCGTCTGCCTCCCGGGCGCGTGCCAGGAGGGTGTCTCCTGCGTTGGTGATCATGTCGTGGCAGGTCTCACCCAGTGCCGGGTCCGCGTCGCGCATCAGGGACGCCCCCAGTCCGCGGTTGGCCACGGCATGTGCGGCGACGGCGCGAAGCCAGGTGGACAGGGCGTTGCCCGGGTCGGGTTCGGCGAGCAGATCGCCGGCCTTCGCGCACAGGACCTCCACCCGGCCCTTGAAGACCGCCTCCAGGAGCGCCTGCCGGGAGGGGAAGTGGCGGTGCAGGGTGGCCGAGCCGACCCCGGCGCGGCGGGCGACCTCTTCCAGGGAGGCATCGGCGCCGTGCTCGGAGATCAGGGCTCCGGCGGCGGCCACGATCTTCTCGACGTTGCGGCGGGCGTCGGCGCGCATCGGCCGGCGCGGCGGGGTGGCGGCGTCGGTGGGCACGGGCACTCCTGACGGCTTGATAAGTGGGGTGGTCCTCCATATCGTAGCGAACAAGAAACGGGGGCCCACCCCACTTATGCGGCGGGCCCCCTTCCGCACGGACACGATGAGGAAGCACGTGGAACTGACGCAGAAGACCGTCGTGGTGGCGGGAGCGACCGGCATGCAGGGCAGGGCAGTGACGCATCACCTGCTCCGCGACGGCTGGCAGGTGCGCGCACTGACGCGCGACCCGCACGGAGCTCAGGCCATGGCGCTGGCGCAGGCGGGAGCGCAGGTGGTGCGGGCGCGGATGGAGGACGTCGACTCCCTGACCGCCGCGGCCGAGGGCGCCTGGGGCCTGTTCAGTGTCCAGCCCACCGTCGGCTCGCCCGGTACCGCGCCGGACTTCGCCGCCGAGGACGAGGTCCGCTGGGGCGTGAACGTCGCCGAGGCCGCACACGCCGCCGGCATCGGACACTTCGTCTTCACCTCGGTCGCCGAAGCGGACCGGCACCTCGAGGAGAAGCTGCCGGTGAACCTGGTCAGCAAGTGGCACATCGAGCAGCACATCGCCGCCCTCGGCCTGCCCGCGACGATCCTGAGGCCGGTTTCGTTCATGGAGAACTTCACCGGCGCATACGCGCTGCGGAACGGAAACCTGTCCACGGGCCTCGCGCCGGAAGTCCCGCAGCAGATCATGGCCGTCGACGATGTGGGCGCCGTCGCCGCGCTGGCGTTCTCCCGGCCGACGGAGTGGATCGGCCGGGAGGTCACGCTGGCGGGCGACGAACTCACGCCGGTCCAGATCGCCGAGGCCATCGGCAGGGCGCTCGGCAGACCGCTGCCCTACGTGCAGATCCCGATCGAGGCGATCCGGTCCCTGAGCGAAGACTTCGCCTACGCCAACGAGTGGCTCAACACCCTCGGCTACCGCGCGGACATCCCCGCCACCCGCACCATCCACCCCGCCGCCATGGACTTCGGCACCTGGCTGGAGCGCACCGGCGCGTCCCGGATCGCCGCCTTCCTCGACTCCGTGCGCACCGCAGGGCAGGACGCGTGAGCGCCCGCCCCCACGGCCCCGGACGCATCGGGGTCTGGGCCGGGGGGACTCGCTCAGGGCCTTGGTGAAGGAGCCGAGCATCGGGCGCAGGCGGTCTTTGCCGAGCGGGACAAGGCCGTCGGTGTGGGCACCGCCCCGTCACGGTGATGCAGCGGTGCAGGTCGGCCCGTCTGGCGTCGGTGACCATGCGGTGGCAGGCGTCGCCGAAGGCGGCTTGTCGTAGTGCCGGCCCCACTGGGGGTTCGGAGCTCTTGGGGCAGCCGGCGACGACGAGTCCGCCGTTCCAGTGGTCGGGCAGTCGGACGACGAACTGGCCGTCGTGCTTCCAGCCGTGGTCGACGTTCGTGTTGGTGGTGGGGACGTCGGGGAAGCTGCGGGGACCGTGCGTGTGCACGGACATCCGAGGAGGCCCCATGCCCTGGCTGCGGGGTGCAGGCGGGAGACCCCGCCCTCACCCTTGAAGGCAGGCCGTCGCGCGAGCTGTGCGTCAGGGATCAGAAGCGGTGGACCGGGGCGGTGCCGTCCGTCCAGTGCCAGTTGACGGGCGCGTGCTGCCGCTTCAGCGCGTTGCGCCCGGGGCCGTAGCCCTTCAGGGCGGCCCGCACCGCGTCCTCCAGACCGCCGAGGTCCTCCGGCACCGGCACCCGGAGCAGCAGGTGCTGCTTCTGGTGCACGAGGAGCAGCTCGCCGGCGGGGGAGCAGCCCATCAGGAGGAAGTGGGTGAGCGCCTTGAACGGCGCGTCCGCGGTGGGGATCCGAGAACGCATCTGCCCCTCGGCGTTCCACGCGTACAGGCCGTAACGGTTCAGATGGAAGGCCCGCGCTCGGTACGGATCGCCGACGACCCTCCAGTAGAACCCGGTGAACGGGCTGTCCTCGTACGGGTGCATTCCGTCAAGCTTCCCGCGTCGCGTGCCCTGCCCGTCGAGCAGCAGGAACGAGAACACCTGGCCGCGGCTGCCCGACCGGTAGGTCTTCCCGAAGACGGGGACGACGAACAGGTCGTCGCCCATCGCCGCAGGGCGGCCCATGCTGCAGCCCGTGTAGTCGTAGCGGGTCCGGTCGTCCGTGGACACCATCTCGGTGAGTGAAGGGGAGGGCCGGTTCGTCCCGACGACGGGGGCGCCGTCGTAGACGACGTGCGGGTACCGGTCGGCCTCCGTCTGGCGGTCGGATCGCGCGTCGTGCGTCGCGATGGCCCGCAGGGTGGCCTTCGATCCGGGGCCGAGCGTGCTGCCCGGCTCGGAGAGCGCGACGAGGTTGGGCACCTGCCCGGCCCAGTTGCTCACCCCGTACTCGGCCACCGCGCACAGCAGCCGGCCGGACGGCGTGACGTCGACCGACATGGCGTACGGATCGCCCGCCCGTTCCTTCTCATCCTCCCAGCCCCAGGGCGACTGCCAGGACTCCACGAGCCGGCTCAGGTCGGCGGAGAACAGGTGGGTGTTCCCCGGCTTGGAACTGACCGCCACCATCCCGTCCGGGAGGACGGCCAGGTTGAATTCCGATCCCCGAGCGAGCCCGTTCGGGACGTTGCCCCGTGTGCTCCCGCCGTACAGGGCCGTGGCGGTGGGGGTCCCGTCCGGGCCGTACCGGGTGATCACGTGGTACGTGAAGTCCATCTGGAGAGGGTCGCCGGACGCGGTGCCCCGAGCCCGGTAGCGAACCGCCCCGGACAGCGCGTACGTCTCTCCGGCCGCGTTCGCGGCGACGTCGTACGTCGTGAACGCCCACCCCTCGGAGTGCTTGGCGGTCAGGTCGACGCGGTGCTCGCCCACGACGGCGGCGGGCAGGGTCAGGGGAAGGAGCGCATTCATGATCACCATCCTCCTCCGGGCCACTGACAGCGGTACGGAGGGGTGCGACGCCGGCGTCGGGACGGTACTGATCTCCCGGGCGCACTGATGACGACGGGTGGCCTTGCCGCATGCCGCCGGCGGTTCTGCCAGGCGGTTCGCGGTTTTCAGGGCCGGGTGGAGCACCGGTCCCGGCCCTGCGGCGAGTACGGCGCATGTGCTCATGGCCCTCCTCGCCCGTACCCCGAGTACGGCTAGCGTCGGCGGTGGCGGCTGATCTCCCCCGCGTCGTGGCGACGGCCGGCCGCCCGGAGCCGGTCCGCCAGGCCGTCCAGGGTGCCGGGGAACCGGTGCCGTGCAGCCGCCCGGACGATCTCCTCGCGCAGCGGGCCCCGTCCGAGGCCGTCCAGGTCCCCGAGGACCTGGACGAAGTCGTCGGTCATCCGCTTGGCGCAGAACTGGATGACAGCGGCCGCATCGGCGTCGGGGGAGACGTACGGAACGTCGCGCGCTGCCCGCAGGGTGTCGACCAGGGAGGCCACGTCCGCAGCGGGGCGGCGCTGGCCGCCGGCGACGAGCAGGGTACGGGCCTCGTCAGTCTGTCCGAGGGCGCGCAGCCGCGACAGCATCCCCGGCACGTCGCGTATTTGGAGCCGGGCTCCCGCGCCGAGCAGGAGCTCCCGGACGTCACCGCCCGCGTCCCTGGTGGCCTGGAGCTGGTCGAGGAAGGCCGTTCCTCCGGGACTCAGGCGGCTCCCGGGTCCCGACAGTACTGCCCCGTCCAGGGCCGCCGCCGCGGCCGCGGCGAGGTCCGGGACCGGGTTCAGGACCGGGACGGCACCCGGACCCATGGGCGGTGCGTCCGCGGTGGGGGTGTTGCCCAGGGTGTCCCTGCCCGGTGGCGGGGACGGGGGCCCCGGCGGCGTCCGGGCCGGATCCGCACCCGCATCCCGTGTCGCCGCGGTGTCCTCGGCGGGGCTCTGGGCCGGCGGCGACGGGTGGACCGGCTCCGTCACCGCTGTCGGGAGGGCCACCGACACCGCCGGGGGGAGCCAGTCGAGTTCCGTCAGGATCCGGGTGGCCGCGACCCCGTCCCCCGGGGGAGCGGTGGCGGAGTCCGTGTCTCCCAGGGCTGCGGCCAGCTCCGCCATCACCTCCGGCACCCCGGGGCGCTCTCGGGGGTCCTTGGCGAGGCAGCGCCGGATCACCTCCAGGTCCGGCGGCAGTCCCGTGAGGTCGGGCTCCTCGTGCACCGTGCGGTAGTGGACGGCGACGGGCGTTCCCGTGCCGAACGGAGCCGACCCGGTGGCCGCGTACGCCAGAACCGCCCCGAGGGCGAAGACGTCGGACGCGGGCTGGGCCCGCAGGCCCTTGATCTGCTCGGGCGACATGTAGCCGGCCGTCCCGATCCGCGTCCCTTCCTGCGTCACGGTGCTCAGGTCGGCGGCGATGGAGATGCCGAAGTCGATGACCCGCGGCCCGTCGGCCGCGAGAAGGATGTTGGAGGGCTTCAGGTCGCGGTGGACGAGGCCGGCGCGGTGGATCGCCTCCAGGGCCTCCGTCAGGCCCACCCCCAGTGCGAGCACCGACCGCTGCGGCCACGCCCCGTGCGTGTGCACGGCCTCTTGGAGGGAGGTTCCGTCGACGTAGGCCGTGGCCAGCCACGCGGGTGTGCCGTCCGGATCGGCGTCCACCACCGCCGCCGTGAAGAAGCCCGTCACGCGGCGGGCCGCGTCGACTTCCCGGGCGAACCGCAGCCGGAACTGCGGACTTTCGGCCAGCTCCGCCCGCACCACCTTGATCGCCAGTGCCCGGCCGCTCGTCGACCGGCCCAGGTAGACCCGCCCCATGCCTCCCGACCCGAGCCGGGCGACGACGCGGTACCTGCCCAGCTGCTTCGGATCCCCGGGTTCCAGCTCCTGCACGGCAGCCTCCTCGGTCCGCGAAGACTCCCCCCGGAGCCTCCCCCTGTCATTGATTAAACGTCAGAACCGGCCGAACCGGGAGGAGTCGTGCGGTGACCAGTTGGCGAGGCCCCGGCGGATCGCGGCCGGAGGCGACGCCAGCGCCGCGTCCATGGCGGCGGCGTCGGCGAAGTCGGCTTCGAAGACCGCGAAGTACGGCGCTTCTCCCTCGGTCGCCGCGACGTCGAAGCTGTAGCGCCACGCAAGAGGGCCGGGCCACTCCTTGACCAGCGCAAGGTGGTTGGCCACGTAGTAGTCGCGGAAGTGGTCGGGGTCGGCGGGCTCGGAATACAGGACGACGAGCTTATGCACGACGAACTCCGTCCGTGGGCGTCAGCCGGCCGGCCGACTCGTGGCGGCCCCGCCCGTACATGGCGTCGGCCTGGTCGGTGCACGGCGGTTCCGGCAGGGCTGTCCGCGACATCGGCTCTCCTGTCGAGTTCGTTTCGAAAACAGAAACGCTGACTGGATGTCAGTGTTTCGAATAACGAAACACAAGGAGGGTCATGCCGACACCGCGCCCAGGAGGACCGGTTCGCGGATCGACGACCGGCCGTCCGGTCATGGCCGCGATGGACCTGTTCGGCCGTCGGTGGGCGCTGCGGATCCTCTGGGAACCGCGTGCGGGTCCGCTCGGCGCCCGCGCGCTGCTGGCACGGTGCGAAGGGCTGTCATCCAGCGTCCTCTACCAGCGGCTCCGCGAACTCGCATCGAGCGGGATCATCGCCCCCTCGGCCGATGGCTACGCGCTGACTCCGCTGGGGACGGCACTGCGTGACGCCCTCCGTCCGCTCGACGAATGGGCGATCACCTGGGCGCGGGAGCAAGAACACGATCAGGGGCCCACGGAGACGTGAAGGCCACGCCCGACCAGGTGAAGCGGGGACCGGCGCGGCCGACTCACCGGCGGCCGGCCGAGTCGTCCGGGGGCCGCTGTCCGCCGTAGTGGACGAACACCGGGGTCTGGCGGGTCCGGCCGTCCCCGCGTTGCCGCGCGATGCGCTCACGCACCATCTCGTACAGAGCTGACGGCGCGTCCGCGTCCCAGGGCCTGACCTCGCGCAGTGCCTCGATCAGCTGGAGGGAGAACAGGCCGCCCCTGCCCGGCTCCTCGACCGCGTGGTCCTCCGGCCCGCTGGCCATGTAGACGTACTGACGGCGGCGCGGGTACCGGAGTCCGGGGAGGACGTCCCCGGGGGCGGGGGGTTCAGGGCGGACCTCCTCCTGGCCCGGGGCCCGCGCGGTGGCGCAGGCGTCGATGAACCAGAACTGCTCCTCGCACGTGCCGACCTGCGGGGAGCGGAAGCGGCGGAGCAGGTCGTCGAGAGAGACGCCCGGCCAGGCGGTTTCATCAGCGGTCAGCAGGTACTGCGATCCGTTCGCGTCCGTCGTGCCGTGTCCGCTCCAGAAGACCAGGAGGAGGTCCGCGTCGGTGAGTGCGGCCGTCTCGTGCAGCAGGGCCCTCATGACGTTGGCGGTTGTGGCTTCGCGCGTCGGAACACCCATCCCCTCCGTCACCTCGCGGTTGTCCTCCAGGGGCGAGACGAGCGCCGTGATGTGGTCCGGCGGTATGCCCTCGGCCCGGGATGGCGACGGGCAGCCCGATGAGGCCCGAGGCGACGATGCCGTCGTCGTGCTCGGGGTCGTCCAGGAGGCGGGGATCGCCGGCCAGTTCCTCCAGGGCCCGCCCGGACCGGCGCAGTGCGCCGCCCAGGGCCAGCGGCGGCTTCCACACGGCGACGTCTCCGCGGTGGAGCGTGCTGCCGCCGATCCCGGGCAGCACCACGATGAGGTCGTCGAAACGTAAGCGGCCGTGCACGGTTCCCCCTGGTACTCCCGCGGGCCCCCATCATGCCGCGCCCGCTGACGCCCGGGGAGGCCCTTGACGAATCCGGCCGCCCCTACGCCCCAGCCCCGAGCGGCCCCTCAGCTCATGATCCTCACGAACCCGTCGAAGCCGATGTCACCACTGCCGTCCACGTCGGCCGCCTTCGCCGATTCGTGCCCGAGGTTCTTCAGGACATCGGCGAACTCCACGACGCCGATCCTCCCGCTCGCGTCCTTGCCGAAGGCGTTGAAGCAGTAGTTTCCTTCGGATCACCTCGCCGCCCCTGAAGAAGCGGCCGGTGCGGGTCGGCTGCAGCCGTTCGTCGGATTCCCAAGATCAGCGGGAACCTTCACCGGCCGAAGCGCTACCACCAAGGCGAGGCCTGCAACGCGTCTTCCACGCGCCGGCGCTGCTCACCATCCGCGCGACCCCAACTCGCCGGCCTTCTACGACCGCAAGCGCACCGAGGGCGAACGACAGTCCAGGCGGGTCACCGGCCGATGGGGAAGGCCGCCTGGAAGGCCAGCCGATGGGCGGCGTCCGCACCGAGACGGGTGAGGAGATCGTCGAGGGCGAGGTACTCCTCCCAGGGCTCGCGCCCCGTCGCGGCGGCCAGCGCCTGCACCAGCCTGTCCTCCAGGTCGGGGACGCGTTTGTCCTTCCAGACCTTGTCGGCGGTGCTGACGAGGAGGTCCTCGATCGTCACATCGGGGCCGTCCCAGCTCGCATGGGTGGCGGCGAACCTGGCCAGCCCGGGCGCGAAACCGTGCTCCAGAAGCAGATCCCGGCCGACTGCCTCATGAGCTGAACCCGGCCCGGAGAGCTCGGCGGGGTGCAGGGTCTTGCCCACGTCATGGGTTGCCGCACCGAAGAGAACGGCGTCGCGGTCCACTGCCAGGCCCGGGTACTGCTCTGCCACCCAGTCGGCCAGTTCGACCGCGACGTCGTGGACCGCACGCAGGTGCGCCGCCAACCGGGGCGGGGCTTCAAGCGAGCGCAGCAGTTCCGCCGCTATGGGCGGCAGCGGCCTCAGGGACGGCTCCGCCGGGGTGTCAAGGGCTCGGGACAGGGCGTCGGAACGTATCGCGGTCATCCTGGTGACAGTACTGGTCTCCGGTGTGCAGGTCAGGCAAGCTCCGAAGACGCGCCCTCCACCGCGGCCGCTCGACTGCTGCATTGGGAAGCAGTACCACCGGCCCGCCTCCACCTCGCCCACACGGTCCAAGGCGGCGCGGACGACGTCCCCCGTTGTCGTCACCTGCCCAGCGTCCGACCGGCGGCCGCAGGTACGTGGGACGTGTGGCTGAGCACACCGTTCCGCAGGCCCTGGGCGATCCGCCACCCGTCGTCGAGGCTCCAGCGGGCGGTGACCGTCTTGTCTTCCCGAGCCGTGTCCCCCTCCACCATCAGGGCGGCCCGATCGGAGGTGGGCACCCACGGAACCCCTCCCACCGGACCTCGACTGCGCGACCTCGGACGCGCTGCCGCCCGGAGCCGCCCCGGAGCCGCCCCGGTGCGCAGCTCCGTGGAGGCTGTTCCCCACGCGAGGGCACCCACTACCGTGGCCCCGTGAACGTTTGTGTCTTCCTCTCCGCCGCCGACCTCGACGTGCGCTACACCGAGCCCGCCCGCCGGTTCGCCGAGCTGCTCGGCAAGGCCGGCCACACCCTCGTCTGGGGCGGCTCCGACACCGGCCTGATGAAGGTCGTGGCGGACGGCGTCAGCGAAGCGGGCGGAAGGCTCTCGGGGGTCTCGGTCGACTTCCTGGCGGCCAAGGCGCGACCGGTGTCCGCCCCCGACGAGATGACCTTCACCCGCAGCCTCGGCGAGCGCAAGGCAACGCTCGTGGAACGGGCCGACGCGTTCGTGATCATGGTGGGCGGAATGGGAACGCTCGACGAGGCCACCGAGATCCTGGAACTGAAGAAGCACGGCAGGACCGCCAAACCGGTCGTCCTGCTGAACACGGCCGGCTTCTACGACGGCCTCCGCGAGCAACTGCGCCGCATGGAGGACGAGGGCTTCCTCCCGCTCCCCTTGGCCGAGTTGGTGTTCATCGCCGACGAACCCGCCGAAGCGCTCGCCTTCCTGGAAGACACCCTCCCCGACGCCTGATCCGATGACCGGAACGCAACGGGTGCGGACCACCCCTGCCGTGCAGGCGACGAGGACCGGCCGCCGCGTGCTCGTGATAGGCGGCGGCCCCGCAGGGCTCACAGCCGCGATGGAGCTGGCCGAGCGCGGTTTCACCGTGACGGTGGCCGAGGCCCGCGCCCTCGGCGGCAAGGCCAGGAGCATTCCCGTCCTGGGCACCGGCCGGGACGGGCGCCGGGACCTCCCCGGGGAGCACGGCTTCCGCTTCTTCCCCGGGTTCTACCGGAACGTCACCGAGACCATGGCACGGATCCCGTCGCCCGGCGGGGGCACGCCCGGCCGCACCGTGGCGGACCGGCTGGTGGCCACGTCGGAGGTGCTGTACGCGCGCGACGGGGGCCGTGACGGCGTGCTCGTCGACATCTCCGGCACCCCCGGAACCCGCACCGTCGAGGCGACGCTGCGGGCGACGGGCCGTCTGCTGGCCCGGACCCCGGGCCTCTCGGCGGAGGAGAGCGCCCACTTCGCCAACCGGCTGCTCGTCTTCGCCACGAGCGGCCCCGCGCGGCACGACGGCGAGTTCGAGAACACCTCCTGGTGGGACTTCACGGCCGGTGCCACCGCCTCCGAGGAGTACCGGCGGCTCTGCGTGATCGGCCCCACCCGCAGCCTCGTCGCGGCCAAGGCTGAGGTGGCCAGCGTGGCGTCCATCGGCCGCACCCAGGTGGAGTTCTGGTCCGGGCTGCTCGGCGGCTCGGGCCACGCGGAAGCGGACCGGGTGCTGGACGCGCCGACCACGGAAGCGTGGATCGGCCCCTGGGCGGACCACCTCCTCGGACTCGGGGTCCGCTTCCTGGTGGGGCACCGGGTCACCAGACTGCTGACCGCACGCGGCGCGGTCCGGGCCGCCGCCGTGCGCACCCCGTCCGGGACCCTGCGCGAGCTCGAGGCCGACTGGTTCGTCTGCGCCGTCCCGGCCGAAGCAGCGGTCCGGACCCTCGGGCCGGAGGTGTGCGAACTGGACGAGTCGCTGGCCGGCATGGACCGGCTGGAGACGGACTGGATGACCGGTGTGCAGTTCTTCCTCCGCGAGCCCACGCCGCTCGTCCGGGGCCACGTCATCCACGTGGACTCGCCGTGGGCCCTCACCTCCATCGCCCAGGCCCAGTTCTGGTCCGGCATCGACTTCCCGGAGCGGTACGGCGACGGGACGGTCCGCGACTGCCTCTCGGTGGACGTCTCCGCGTGGGACGTGCCCGGCCCGCTGACCGGGAAGCCGGCCCGCGCCTGCACCCGAGAGGAAGTGCTGCGCGAGGTGTGGCACCAACTGGCGGACTCACTGCGGCTCGACGGACGGGACCTGCTGTCCCCGGACCCGGACCTCGTGCACTCCTGCTTCACGGACCCGGCCATCGACTGGCCGACGGAGCCGGGCGCCCTCGCCCGCAACCGGGAACCGCTGCTGATCAGCACCGCCGGCTCCCGGCGATGGCGCCCGCAGCCCGCGGGCAGGGTCCCCAACCTCTTCCAGGCGGGCGACCACGTCGACGTCGACCTCAACCTCGCGACCATGGAAGCCGCAGATCAGAGCGCCAAGGCGGCCGTCAACGCGCTCCTCGCGACGGCCGGCGTACGGGCCCCGGAGTGCGTCGTGCACGGCCGGCCCCGCCCCGCGGAACTCGCCCGGCTGCACCGTCTGGACGACGAGCTGTACGCGGCGGGCCTCCCCAACGCCTTCGACCGCCAGGCCCCCTGGGCACGCGACGGGGCCGCGCTGCGAGCCCCGACGCCCCGGTGATCAACAGGAGCGGCCGACGACGAACGCGGCGAGCGCCCTCAGGTCCGCACCGGCCTCCCCGGACGGCGGGCAGACCCGCGCCAGAGCGGCCAGCGCCGACCGCTCGTACTCCCGCGCGGCCGCGCCCGAGACGCTCCGGGCACCGCTGCGGTCGAGCAGCCCCCGCACCTCGCCCCTCTGCGCCGGGGTCCACGGTCCGCACAGCGCGTACAGCTCGCGCAGCCGGCGGGGCACGGCTGCATCGGCCCGCGCCGGGGCCAGGGCGACGGCCACCGGATGGGACTTCTTGCGAGCCGTCAGATCGGCCCCGGCCGGCTTGCCGGTGACGGCGGGATCCCCCCAGATGCCGAGGACGTCGTCGACGATCTGGAAGGCCATGCCGAGGTGTTCCCCGAAGGCGGCCAGATCATCAGCCGTTTCGGGGGTGGCCCCCAAGGCGCAGGCGCAGGCGAACAGCGAACCGGTCTTGTCGGCGTGCACGCGCAGAGTAGCGGCGACTTCGGGGCACGGCTCGTCCTCCAGGGCGAGGTCGAGCGCCTGCCCCTGACCCAGTCGGACGAGCGCGTGCCCGAGCAGCCCGGCGGCCCGCACCGAAGCACGCAGCCCTTCCGCACGTCCGGGCCGCGCCTCCTGCCCGGGCGCCTCGGCACTATCAGCGAACACCAGGTCCAGGGCGTACGGGGTGAGTGTACGGACGGCCGTCTCCACGGCGTCGGACCCGAAGACGCGCCAGGCCGCCGGCCGGCCCCGGCGCACCTCGTCCTTGTCCATGACGTCGTCGTGGAGGAGGGACAACGCGTGGAGCATCTCCACGGCAGCCGCCCCGGCGGGCAACAGCCCGTCCCCGCCGGCGTCGGCCCGGCCGCAGGCGCGGGCGGCGGCGAAGACGAGCGCCGCCCGCACCGCCTTTCCCCTTCCCCGCCCGCCCTCGGGCACCCGCTTCCCCTCGGCGTCCACCCAGCCCCACTGGTAGGCGAGCACCTCCGCCGCGCGCGGCTCCACCCGTTCCAGCAAGGGGGCTATCACCGCACCCGTACGGCGCCGGGCCTCGGCGAGGAGCCCGTCGACCCCGAGGAAGGGACGGGCGGGAGTGCTGGACAAGTATTCCTCCGCAAGATCGGCCGGAAGGTGCCCGCGCACCGTCCGGCAACCGGGCCGGAACCGGACCGCCCGATGACGCACGGGATGCCGTCACCCGTCACGAGTCTGTCAGCCGATGCCGCGCCACAACGCCGAGCCGATGCCCCGGAGGGACCGGTCCACCAGCATCAGCACGTCCGCGCACTCGGCCACCGACTGTTCCAGGATGCGGTTCACCCGCTGGTAGTCCCGGTGGTACCGGCGCAACGCCCGCCCCGGCCCCGCAGAACCCGGTTGGCCGAACCCTTGACCACATGGAGTGAGTGCCGCATGCCGGACTCCACGGCCCGGCGGGACAGCCCAGCCGAAGGACTGACGGTGCTGTAAGGGTCGCCGCCCGGGCGTCCCAATGCGGGCGGCGACCGACTCTCAGCCCAGGTGGCGGCCCTGGTATCCAGCCTCCGCGATGGCGTTGACGATCAGTTCCGGGTCCACCGGCCGCGCGCATTCGACGACGGTGCGCTTGCTGCGGATGTCGGTGGTGCTCGTGTTGACGCCGGGGACTTCTTCGACTTCGTCGTCGATGAGGAGGCCGCAGCTGTTGCAGTGCATGCCGGTAATGGAACGTGGCGACGGGCGTGAACAGCCCGCTGCGCTCCCACGCTTCGGCCGGCCACGCGGTCGCGCGACGGCCGACGGCGCCCGCGAGCAGGCCGCCCTGGACGGCGGCACATGAGGCACCGCCCGCGAAGAGGCCGGTGGTGACACCGGTGAGGAAGAGAGTGCTGGTGGAAGCCATGGAGGAAGGGCTCTCCTCTGAGAAGGGTCCGGAGTGAGGGCATGACGAGGAACCCGCCGGCCCAATCCGGTGAGGGGCTGGGGGGGGGAGCCTGGGCTGCTCAGGTCCGGCTGACGCAGAGGAACGAGACGGAATCAGGGGCACGCGGCCAGGCGCAGGAGACACCCAGAGGCCGTGCCGATCGCGCGGTTCCTGCCGAGGCCTCCGGCGCGACGGCGGGGCCCGGGGCGGTGAACAGCACGGGAGCCGGCGACTGGGCGGAGGCCAGCGGGCACTCCATCGCCATGCCGGGCAGCCGTCACCGCCCGAATCCGATGCGGCCGGTCCGTCCCGAAGGTCCAAGCCATGCGCCCTCGCGGTCATGTCCGAACCGCCTGCCGCGCTGTCCATTGCGGCAGGCATGCGCATGGTGTCCGCGTGGCCGGGCCCGGACATCAGATACGCGCACAGCAGCAGCACACCGGCCAGCAGGGCGGTGAATGCCGGCTGTAGGGGCCGGGCCGAACGGATGGGCATGATCGTGCTGCTAGCGAGGCGCCCGGGCCGCGGACACACCGCGCCCGCACTTCCTCGGCTACGGCGACTGGACCGGCCCAGCCTGCGCCACCCTCATCGGCGTCGGCCGCCCCGCTCGGGGCGCGCTTCACCCGCCACAACGACTCTGCCAAGGGGCCGAACGCTGCCCGGTCTGCCACCCCAACTCGTGCCCGCCCCCGAACTCACCCTGACCGAACCCTCTATCGAGTGACCTTGACGGGCTCAAGGACTGGCTGGTCACCCGCAGCGGGGACTACCAGTTCTGGTTGATCCCGGCGCCGCAGGCTTCGCGTCGCCACCCCCACGACGACAAAGGCGGAGCATGAGCGGCGGCAGCACGGTCAAAACTGCAGAAGGCGGCTTGAGCGTCAGCCTTCCCGCCATCTCGGACAGGGTGAGCATCTTCCGCACGTATTACGTCGCCGCGTATGTCGACCGAAGCGGAGTCACCACCTCAGGAGAGAGGCAGGTCAGCGGAACCATACTCAAAAACGGTACGAGCGTGCTGGTCCCCGGATCTTTCAAGACAGGCGATGCCGTCTACCTGCAAGTCCATGTCAGCGAGAGCGACTCCGGGGAGGTTCTCTTCCACGAGCGCAGGCGTGAATGCCAGGTCGGCCCGGCGTCGACTTGAGCCGCACGGCCCCGCGACGCTCCGGACGAGGCGGACCGAGCGCTGCCCGATGCGCCGGCACCGAACCTCGCCCGCCGGCCACTTCACGAGCGGGACGGTCCCCCGGAGGCCGTGGCACACCGCCATGCGAGCTCACCCGCGGTGGAGGGAGCGCTCCTAGGCGATCGGCGCCGGTGTGTGGGTCCCCGTATTGCCGTGCCCGAGGGCTTGTGCGGCCCGCGCGAGCCGGCGTACCCCCTCGGCCAGCTGGTCGGCGGGGAGTGTGTAGGGCAGCCGGATGTTGCGTTCGAACGCGCCGCCCACCCCGAACCGCGGCCCGGCCGCGATCACTACTCCGTGGTCGGGCGCGACGGCCGCGAGCCGGGAGCTGAGGGGCTCGGGGAAGGTGGCCCAGAGTGTCACGCCGCCGGCGGGCCGGGGTGCGTGGACCTCGGGCAGGTGCTCGCCGAGCGCCTCGCGCAGGGCCTCCCGCTGGGCGGCGAGCCGGGCGAGCCCGCCGGAACGCCGGGTCTGGCCCCCGTTGAGCAGCACTGCTGTGGCGAGTTGCTCCACCACAGGCGTGCCGAGGTCCGTCGCGGGCCGGATCTGCTCGATGCGCTTCAGGAGGGACGGGACGGCACGGATCCAGCCGATGCGCAGGCCGCCCCAGATGCTCTTCGACACGGAGCCGACGCAGATGACCGTGGGCCCGGGCATGGGAGTGTGCACCGCGAACGGCTCCGGGCCCGGTCCTCCGTCCAGGGCGAGGTCGGTCAGGGTCTCGTCGACAACGGCGGGACAGTCCAGCCTGAGACCGCAGCGCACCGCCGTGGGCATGCACGACCCCGTGGGGTTGTGGAAGTCGGGAATCAGATAGGCGAGACGCGCGGCGCGGCCCGCCGCCAGGAACTGCTCGACGTCCCAGCCGGACGGTACGACGGACACGGGAAGCAGGCGGGCGCGCGCCTCGGTGAACGCCTTGATCGCGTGCGGGTAGGTCGGGTGCTCGATCAGCACCCTGTCGCGGGGCGAGAGAAGGGCACGGGCCAGCAGGGCGACCGCGTGCTGCGCCCCGTTGGTGATCAGGACGTGGTCGGGCGCCGTGGGCAGGCCGCGCCGTTCGTACCAGCGGGCGACGGCTTCACGCAGCTCCGCGGTTCCGTACCGGTCGTATCCGTGCTTCTCCAGGTGCCTGGGCAGCTGTTCGAGCGCGGTCGCGAAGGCGGCGTGGAGGATCTCGACGGGTGCGGGCGGGGCTGCGATCGACAGGTCGATGACCGCCGGGTCCGTGTCGGCGCCGGCACGTGTGACCTCCTCGGGCGGTGCGTCGTCGGGCAGCCGTACGGTCGCCCTGGCGCGAGCCCGCGTGGCGAGGTAACCGTCCTCGACCAGCGTCCGGTACGCGGCGCCCACCGTGGTCCTGCTGATGCCGAGCACGGCAGCGAGGTCGCGCTCGCTCGGCAGGGCGGTGCCCAGGGAGAGCCGCCCGTCCAGCACGAGCAGCCGCAGCCGGTCGGAGAGGCGCTGGTGCGCGGGCCCGGCCCCCTCCTGCCAGGTCCCCAGCATGCGGGCGGTCGCGTACGAACTGGTCTTCACCCGGGCCAGCCTAGCCAATCTGGCTATGGAATCCAGGTCCAGATACCGCGGAAGGTTGCCGCATGGCACCTTCAGCTCCTCTCCTCGCCTCCCCGGGACCAGCCTCCCCCCGGATGGGCTTCGTGGCTCGGATCCGCGCGGGACGCAAAGCCCGTCGCATCCCGCAACTCCTGGTCGGTCTCGCCGGATACGGGGCCTCCGTCATGCTGCTCGTCCACTCCGGACTCGGCGCGGCCAGCTGGAACGTCCTCACGGAGGGCACCGCACGGACACTCGGCATCTCCTTCGGCTGGGCGACCAACCTCATCTCGCTCCTCGTGCTCCTTGCCTGGATACCCATCCGGGAGAGGCTCGGCCCCGGCACCCTCCTCAACATCGCCATCGTCGGCTTCGCGGCAGACGCCACCGCCGCCGTGCTGCCCAGCCCGCACGGACTGCTCTCCCAGGCCGCCTACCTCGCCCTCGGCCTCGTCGCCCTCGCCTTCTTCGACGCCCTCTACCTCGGCGCGCAGTTCGGCTCGGGGCCGCGGGACGGCATAATGACCGGCCTCGTACGCCTCACCGGCCGGCCGATCGCCGCGGTGCGCACCGGCATAGAGGTCTTTGTCGCGGCCGCGGGCTGGCTCCTGGGCGGCACGGTCGGCGTCGGCACCGTCCTCATCGCCCTGCTCCTGGGCCCCCTGATCGGCTACTTCCTCCCCCGCGTGACCGTCACCCTCCCCACGGCATCGACGCCGCAGAGAGGGCGATCGACCTCCAGACAGCCCTCACAGCCCTCACAGCCCTCACAGCCCTCGCGCCCTCCCCTCGCGAACGGCCGTCACGCCAGGACTCACGATCAGGTGAAGGTGACAAGCACCCCGTTGCCCCTCACCTGTTCGGCCCCGGAGGGGAACCCGGTGGAGCTCCGGCCGCGGTCGAAGGCCAGGTCAGGCGGATCAAGCTGATCGAGCGGCGGTCATACGGCCGAGCTTCTCTCGCTCTCCTGCGTACCCTCAGAACCGACGCGTCCGATCGTGAACTCCACGGCAGTCGTCGCAGGGCCGCACTCGCAGCAGCACTCACTGCGACGTGACGCCCCCACACCTTGGCGGTGATCCTTTGGCTGCCCCTGACCGACGGTCGGCGCGACCAGCCCGAGCACACCGCGTCCCATGCCGCGTCCCGCCGAGCGGCACCGCCTCGGCCGCGTCGACAGTGCCCCGAGCACCCGGAGCACCCCGCCGGTATCGTCCGGCCCCGAACAGCCCCCGCGGCAGCCCTCGCCACCGCCCTGATGGTGAAGAGAGCAGGACCGGCAGGGACCGCCACGCGGCGTGTCCGGGGCCTCGGTGCTGCTGCCTGCGGATCCGACCCGCGAGGTGTCGACATCGCGGGCTTCTGACCGCCGCGCACGACCAGAGCGTCGGCGCCTGCCGCTCGCGGCCGGGGACGCAGACGGCTGCCCGGAGCACGCACCACCTCGGCCTGGTGCAGGCGGACTTCGTCCTGAGCACATGACACCGCGGCGGTGCGGGCCCAGTGACCCCACCCACCACGTGAGAGCGACGCACGTGGCTGGAGAGCAAGCCGATGGCCTTCCGCGCGATCGACGGCTCGAAACGTCCCCCGGCGTCCTGGACGCACGGGTACCGTTGCCGGGTGTGACGAACATAGATGAGCACGGGGACGACCCCGAGCAGAACCAGACGCCCAGCGACGAGATCCGCCCCCTCGACAACCACGCCTCGTCAGGGGACATCGTCGCCGCCATCACGACCCTTGCGACGCCGACCGCCATCGCTGCGGGCATCAAGTACGGGCTTCAGTCGTGGGACAACCATGTGACCCAACAGGCGGAGACCCGCCGCGAGCAGATCCGCCAAGACGGCGAGACCGCCCGCGCCGCCATCGCCGCCGCGCAGACATCAGCGCCGCCGGACGAGCCTGCCCGACCAGCACAGTGATTCCGTTCGACCTGGATGAGAACAGGTGGAGCGGAGGCGGCGGTCGATGCCGAAGGGAAGGGCATCACCATGGCGGGGTGTGGGGCGAACACCCTGTCTCGGCTCCAGTGCGGCGAGCCCTGGTACGAGGCAGGCGCCGAGGCCCCGTACCGGCGCCGCGCCCTCCCAGTACGAGGAGAACGTGCGCGACTTCCCCGGACTCCCCGAAGAGGTCGGACGACGCGCCGTCATGATGAGCCAGGCCACCCGTCCGACGGCGGCCCGCTCCAGGCCGAAGTAGACGCCCAGCACCACGCACTGACGGAACTGCCTGTCGCCTCCGCCGAGGACCACCAGGCCATCCGACGATCCATCGTCGACCACCAGACGTTGCGCGCCGCACACGAGGCCGTCGTTTCCGGGCTGGCCGCGTGCCAGCGCGACGCCATCGAGGCGCACGCGGCCACCCCCGGCCTGGCTTTGTCGGCCAGTAGCGAGAGCGTCTGTTGCCCAACAGCGAGAACACCCAGTGAACAGCGAAATCAATGTTGGCGAGTTTCAGCAACACTCAGTTGCTTGACCTGGCATGGACTACGTGGTTGCCAGGTAGTCCGTGCCGGGCGCGACAAGATGGAAGGATGACGCGGTGTCCGATTCTCTCCATGAACTGTGGCTGCGCGGCATCGCCTTCAATCCGGCGGCGCCCTCCGACGTACTGATACGCCTGATGGATCAAGCGGCCGGTGAGGCCGGCCCGCTGATGTGCGAGGGTCGCGACCTGCCCGACGACGTCATCGACGCCGCCCTCCGCCACCCGGACCGGGGGATCCGCCGCGCGCTCGCCTGCAACCGGCATGTCGACCCCTCACGGCTCGCCCCCTTGGCAACGGACCCGTCGGGGATCGTCCGCGGGCGGCTGGCCGGCGGGCCCCGCCCCCGCTTCCGCTCCCGATGGGTGAGACCGCTGCCGGACGACATTCTCGTCACCCTCCTGACTGCCCAGGACGGGGGCGAGGACGGCATGCTCACCGAACACGAGATCGTCGCGGAGCTCAGTTCCTCCCGGCAGATCCCTCTGTCCTTCTACCGCTCTATGGCCGGGCACGAGCACCCCAGAATCCGTGTACAGGCCGCCTGGAGGTGGCAGTCGCTCAGTCCCGCGCAGCGCGAGGCCCTGCTCGACGACCCCGACCCCGAGGTACGGGAAGCGGCGTGGAAGAGCAGCTGGGAGCTGGACCCGGAAGCGGTGGAGGCCAAGCTGCCGTCCATCGGCTCGCTCAGCAAGCCGCACGTGCTCGGCACGTGCGCCCTGTCCCTCGCGCTTGTCGAGCAGTGCTTCGCGGACGACACGGTGCACCCGCTGACCTGGAACCGTCACACCCCGGCCGACGCCGTCGCCCGGCTCGCCCGCCACCCCGAGGCGAAGGTCCGCGAGATGGTCGCCGCCCGGCCCGACCTGGGACCGGACCTGGTCACCGAGTTGAGGGAGGACCCGGACCAGCATGTACGGATGCGCGCACGCCTCCACCCCTTCCCCCGCACCTGGGCCGAGTACTGGGCGATCCAGCGGGTCATCGGGCACGGTCCGGACTGCATCTGCCCGATCACCGAGCCGGCCACCGAGCCGTCGCCCGACTGGTTCGCCGCTTGCGCGGCGTCGGAAGAGCCGGTGCTCCGCCGGGTTGCGGCGAGCTGGGCCGGCCTGCCCGCAGAACTCGTCGAGACACTCGCGCAGGACGACGACGAGGAGGTACGGATCCGGCTGGCCTGCCACCAGCCCCTGGCTCCGCCGGACCTCCTCCTGGACGTCTTCGTCAGCCGCCCGGCCCACCGGCCGCACCTGCTGACCCTGCCCGCGTTCCCCCGCATCGGCAGAGCCCACCTCATCGATCACCCGGATCCCGAGGTACGCGCCCTGGCCGCAGCCGATCCGGCCCTGCCCGAACCTCCGGTGGAAGACTCCGACGAGTCGGTGTGCCGGGCAGCCGCCGCCAACCCGAGCCTGACACCGGAAGCCCTGGAAACCCTCCTCGCCGACCTCCGCACAGCGGAAGGCGCCGCGGCCAACCCGTCCCTCCCCGTCCCCCGCATGCACACACTCCTCAACCGCTGCCTGAACGCCGCCACCCCGCCGACGTCGTCCCGACGCCGCGAGACGACGTCCACGTAGCGATCACAGGTATCCCAACCTCTGTCGGCCATCGGCTGACGCCGACACGCCAGACAGGCGTTTCCAAGTCTCATCAACATTCAGGGCACCAGCGACAAGCAACTGCTCCTGCGACTCGTCTACAAGCGTTCTCCGTTCTGACCTACGCAGCCACCGGCCTGTAGCCCCGGCTCGAAGAGCCATCGCGAGGCCGGCGACCAAGTGCTCGTGCGAGACGTGGCGGGCCAGCAGCAACACCTCGATCAAGGCCCGGGTTCCGGCGGTGTCTCCGTGGGCCTTGACCGCCGCGGCCCACCAGGCGTCGTGGACCGGGGTGAACTTGTCAGCCGGGCGGGCCTGTTCGAGCGCCGTAGGGCGGCATCACCCGGTCGGATCGGCATGGCGGCATGCTGGGCGCGTACCCGAATTGGTTCCTTGATGGACATGAAGCTCACCCCGCGCGCCCGCCTGCTGATCCCCGCACTCGTGGCCGGCCTCACGTTGCCGTTGACCACGGCCACCCCCGCTTCCGCGCAGTCCGCGTTCGCCACTCGCATCGGCGGCCAGGTGGCGGTCAGTGGCCTCCCTGGCGAGGCCAACACGATCGTTCTGTTCGGCCTCGGTCCCCTGAACGCGATCGACCTGGCGATCGCCGACACCAACGAGGGTGTCGTCGCCGGTCCTGGCTGCACCCAGTTCTCACCTGCCGTGGCGCGCTGCGGCCGTTGGTCCACCGTCTCCCGGATCACGGTCCGGCTGGGGGACCAGGACGACACGTACTTCCACGACATCGGCGCCGTGTTCCCTGCCACTGTGGACCCGGGGCCCGGCAACGACGACATCTTCGCCGGCCCCCGCGGTGACACGATCAGCGCCCGCGACGGCGCCGTCGACGAGATCGACTGCGGCGGCGGCTTCGACGTGGTCACCGCGGACCCGGCCGATGTCGTCGCTGCCAACTGCGAACTCGTCCGCCGCGCCTGAGTTCCCTCCGGGGCTTCTCTCGGGCTTCTGGGGGTCCGTCGGGGCGGTGGCCCGAAGCCCCAGTGCCCGCCGCGAGTACCCGGTGGGCAGCCGTTCGACACGAGGGCCGGGCCGCCCGCGGCAGCGGGGTGGAGGCCCCCGCCGTCCGGCGGGGGACAGCTCTGGCCGGGTGGCGGAGGGTGTCGACGGTCCACGGCCGCAAGACTGGGGCCGCGGCCGCACCCACGGAAGATTCCCGTCAGCGAAAGGCACCCCCATGTCCCGTCTCACCCGCACGCTCGGCCTCGGCGCCGGCGCCCTCGTGGCCGCCCAGGCCGCCTTCTTCGTCACCGCCACCAGCGCCTCGGCCGGCCAGGCCGACTTCGGCGGAGGTGCGGGCGACCGCGCGTCCTCCACCTTCAGCCCCACGGCCGGAAACTGCGAGGGTCTGCAGGGCTACCTCCGCTCGCACGGCGGCAACGTCACGAAGATGAGCAACGAGTTCCAGAACGAATGGCGTCAGTGCGCGGCGGGCGCCATAGCCGGCGGCTTCGGCAAGGGGTGATCCCCCGTGGAACGGCCGCCGGGAGGGGAGTGGGGCACCGAGCCCCACGGCAGCCGTTCCACGCACGCCTCTCCAGAGGCCGAAGGGACCGGGCACACAGGGTGGCCGGTTTGGCTCCCTCCCCCCTCGGGGTAACACCACCCCGAGGGGGGACCCCGAGCACGGGTGGCCCATCGTGATCCGAGTCGTCATCGTCGACAACGAACCCCTTCTGCGCGCGGGACTCACCCACGTCCTGCAGGCCGAGGACGACCTGGTCGTCACCGGTGCGGTCCCGGTCACGCAGGCGGTGGCCACCGTCCGCGCCCAGGAGCCCCGTGTGGTCCTGCTGGACGCCTGCACCGTGGACGCCGGACCCCTCGCGGACGGCTTCGCGGCGGTGGCCGCCCCCCCTGCCGTGTGCGTGGTCTCCCGCTCCATGGACCAGGCGCACATCGCCACCGCTCTCGCTGCGGGAGCCAGTGCCTACCTGCCCAAATCGGTACCACCCACCACCCTGGCCCCCGTGGTACGACTCCTCGCCGACGGCTTCACCGTGGTGTCCGGCGACGCCGTGCACGCGGTACGGGGACGCTTCGCCGATGACCGCCGTCTCCCACTCGACCGCACGCCGCCACCCGCACTCACACCCCGCGAGCGCGAGGTCCTGGGCCTCCTCGCCCGTGGCCTGACCAACCAGGAGATCGCCGTGTGCCTGCACCTGGCCCACGGCACCGTCAAGGACCACGTCGCCGCGCTCCTGGCCAGACTCGGTGCCACCAACCGGGCCCACGCCGCCCACATCGCCCACCGGACGGGCCTGCTCTGACCGCTCCGCGGCGGAACCACGGCCACGCGGCTTCCCCTCAGCCGCACGAGCCGAGTGAGTACAGCCTGTGACCGCACCACAAGAAGTGGACCAGAGCAGGTTCTCGTGAACAAAGCCGCATCGCCGCGGTCGCGGGGATCGCCGCCCTCGGCTGCAACGTGGTCGACGTGGCGATCAAGGGCGACTGGGACGCCGGTACGTTCCTCTCACTGGGCGCCGACGCCCTGGGCGCCCTGCCCGGAATCGGCTCGGTCGCCAAGGGCCTGAAGGCCTGGCGAGCGGCCGCCCACCTACGCGAACTCCTCATGGCCTGCGGCATCCTCCCGTCCTCCCCCTCATCGACAAGCAGATGTGCCTCGTCGAAAGCTGGCTCGTCGGCCACCTCGCAGCCATCGACGACTCCGAACGCATCCAGATCGTCCGCCGTTTCGCGACCTGGGACGTCCTGCCCAAACTCCGAGCCCGCGCTGGCCACAGGCCCCTCACACCCGGCAGCCGGAAATGCGCCGCGGACCAGATCAGGCACGCGACGGCCTTCCTGAGCTGGCTCGACGACCACGACCGGGACCTCGCCACCTGCCGCCGGGCCGACCTGATCAACGACCTCGGCGTCCCCACGACTGCCGGGCAGGCTGCGGCGATCCGCCGGCACGTCCTGGAGATGCCGGCCCCCGTCGTCGCCGACGCCCTCGGCTATCACCACGTCACCACGACCAAGCTCGTCGGCGAACCCGGAAGAACCCGGAGGAACCCGGAGGAACCTGGAGCCGATACGCCCCCGGCGACCACACACGGTCACCCAGGGGCTGGGTTCCTCGGGGCACTGGCGACAGTTGAATACGAGAGCTCACCAGTAGGGGACGTCGCGTGCAAGCCGGGCCGCTGGCCGGCCCGACCTCACTCAGGCGTGGACAAGCGGAATCGTTCTCCCGACCCGCAGAACCTTCTGCCCTCAGCAGGTGGCCCGGTACGCGACGTTCGGCAGGTACGTGCCCCAGGCGGAGCGGTCCAGTCCCCCGCCCGCCCGGCGGCAGACGTCCGCCGCGGCGGACGCCGGGGTGACGTCGATCCGCTGCAGCGGCGCGTGCGCGCCGGCCACGTAGAGGGTGGCCCCGTCGGGAGAGAAGGCGAGGTCGTACACGCTGTCGCCCGCGGTGGGCAGTGGCGATCCGACGGGCAGGTGGGACGCGAGGTCCCACAGCTGGACGACGTTGTCATGGTAGGCGACGGCGAGCGTGCGGCCGTCGGGCGAGAAGGCGAGGGCTCCTGCCGAGGCCGCACCGAGGTCGGCGCGGGTCAGCACGCCGAGGCGGCGGCTCAGGGAACCGTCCCACAACGTGACCCGGCCCGCCCGCTCCCCGGCCGCGTAGTACCGCCCGTCGGCGCTGAACTCCAGCGATTCGACGGCCGTACCCGGGTTCTGCGGTTTCGGCGTCGTCGTCATGCCGGGCAGGTCGACGACTTCGCCCGAGGCGGCGACGAGCAGCCGGCCGTCCGGTCGGATGGCGAAGTCGTTACCTCTGGGGCCGGGGACGCTCCCGGTGACCCGGTTGCGGAACGGGTCCCAGAAGTCGATCCCCGCCGACTTGCCGCCCGGCAGGACCACCCGGCCGTCCGGAGCGAGAGCGATCTCCCCGTAGCGGTCCGGCGGGTCACCTGCCGGAGGGAGTACAGCGCGCCGTACGACGTCCCAGAGCGCGATGCTCCGCGCGTAGCCCGTCCCCTTCGTGCTGTAGGCCAGCTGAACGCCGTCCGGGCGGAACGCCAACGACACCTCGCAAGGCGGTGCCGCCCCCTTCGGCTCGCCCGGCACCGGCATCCTCCGGCACGGCAGCCCGGGCAGTTCGGCGACCGGCGTGCCGCTGCGTCCGTCCACGATCCCGAAGCGGGCCGCCCCGTCCGCGCCGGGGCGCCCCGCGGTGACGAGCATGCTCCCGTCCGGGCTGAACCTCGCCGCCAGCGGGCCTTCCGGCTGCCAGTCGGCCCGAACCGTCCGGCTCACGTCGAGTGTGCGGACCACCGGCTCCGTACCGCCGTCCGCCCCAGCGAGGTAACGGAGCCGTCCGCTCCGCGGATCGACTCGCGGCTCGGCGGGGATCTCGCCATTGGCCGGGTAGAGCAGGACCGGCCAGTCCGGGCTGTCCAAGCGCCAGAGGACCACCTCGTCACCGGTCAGCGCGACCAGGTAGCCGTCGTCCGTGCTCAACCCGATCCGCTGTAACCGGCGGAACTCCAACGACGGCCTTTCGCTGCCGTTGGCCGTGTCCCAGATCCGGATGCTGCCGTCGACGATGTGGGCCAGTAGCCGACCACCTGCGACGAACTGGTACTTCTCCTCGTAGCAGTCCCGGTCGGCAGTCCAGGCCATGGTCAGCTGCCTTCGCTCGGCGACGTCCCAGAGCTGGAGTGGACGCCCCGGGACGCAGAGGGCGAGCAGCCGGCCGTCCGGGCTGACGGTGACGTCCGGGGCATCCGGGGCGACCGGGCGGCGCTCCCTGGCATGCCTGGACATCGTCGCCCCGGACACGCGGGTACCCCGTGGGTCCGCCCCCGGATCCCGCCGCTCGCGGAACTCGAGCAGCGCCCGGCTGCTCTCCGCGTCCCAGAGCGTGATCACGTACTCGGTGGGCGTGCGGTCGTAGCCGATCACCTGCCGGCCGCTCGGGCTCATCTCCGCGCCGCCCGCCGCCGGGCCGAGCACCCGGTCCGGTCGGGCGCCGCTCAGATCACGGATGGCGACCCGGCCGGCGTTCTCCTCGGATTCCTCATCCGGGAAGAAGGTCACCAGGTCTCCGTCCCCGCGCTTCCACCCCGCCCGTCCGACGGCCTCGCCCAGGCCCGGGAAGGTACGGACGACCGTGCCGGTCTCCAGGTTCCGGACGGTGACTCGGTCGGCCCCGATGCTGGTGAGGGTACGGCCGTCGGGGCTGAGGTAGCGGGCGGTGCGGGGGTCGCCGTCGGGGTCGGTGAAGGCGTCGAGTTCGCGCTGGGCCGTGGCGGCCAGCACGGAGGACCGGGTCTCAGGCAGGTCGGCCAGTCTCCAGGCGGCGAGGCCGAGGCGCAGCGCGGTGCGCGGGTCGGAGAGCCGCAGGCTGGCGGCGACGCCGGCGATCCGGCGCGCCTCGGCCTCGACGCGCCGCCGCTCGCCGAGCCGGTTCTGCTGCCAGGCGATCAGGCCGGCCGTGAGGGCGAGCGCCAGTACGGTGCACAGCACGCCGGTGAGTACCCGGCGGCGGCGGTGATCGCGGCCCCTGGCTGCGGTGCTGGCGGTGAGGAACTCCCGTTCCAGCGGCGTGAGGTCGTCGTCCCGTCCGCCGCCGCCCGCGCGGAACCGTTCGACGGCGACGGACAGCTGCAGGCCCCGGTACAGTGCGCCGGCGTCCCGGCCCAGGCCCGCCCAGGTGTGGGCGGCCCTGGTGAGGCGGCGCTGGACGTGCAGGCGTTCGCGGTCCTCGTCGATCCAGCCGCGCAGCCGGGGCCAGGCGGTGAGCAGCGCCTCGTGGGCGAGGTCCACGGTGGACTCGGTGAGGGTGATCAGCCGGGCGAGTGCCAGCTGTTCGAGGACGAGCGCCGTGTCGGGGCCGGCCAGGTCGAACTCGGCGCGGTCGGCGGGCCGCCTGGTGTCCTGGGTGCCCTGCCCCGGCGCGACCAGCCGCAACAGCACCCGGCGGGCGGCGGCGGCCTGCCCGGGGGTGAGGCCGGCGTGGAATTCCTCGGCGGTGCGGGCGATCGCGCCGTGCAGGCCGCCGGCCGCCTCGTACGCGCTCTCGGCGAGAGTACGGCCGTGGCGGCGGCGCCAGGTCTCCAGCAAGGCGTGCGAGAGCAGCGGCAGGCCGCCAGGTTCGTCGGCGAGGTCGCGGACGATCCGGGCGGTGAGCGCCCGTTCGACGACCAGGCCGCGGGCCATGGCGGGCCGGACGACGACGTCGCGCAGCTCGTCCGGGGTCATCGGGGTGACCAGCCGGGTGGTGTCGCGGACGGCCTCGGCGAGCGGACGGTGTGCGGCGCAGTGGCCGAAGAAGTCGGCCCGTACGGCGATCAGCACGCGGGCGCCGCGTTCCGGCTCCGCTGCGGCGAGCAGCAGGTCGAAGAAGCGGGCGCGTTCGGCGGTGTCGGCGCAGAGGGTGAACGCCTCCTCGAACTGGTCGACGAGGAGCACCACGCCCGGGCCGGTGTTCTCCGGCGCGAGCAGCTCCGCATGGCTGCGGGCGGGATCCGGGCCGGGGGTGAGGATGCGGATCACGGTGGGCCGGTGCGGGCCGGCGGCCTCCCGCAGGACGGGCACCAGGCCGGCCCGCAGCAGTGAGGACTTGCCGCTGCCGGACGGTCCGACCAGCGAGACGACCCGCCGTTCGCGGATCAGCGCGGCGAGCCCGGCGACCAGGCGCTCCCGCCCGAAGAACAGCTCCCGGTCGTCGGGCTCGAACCGGGCCAGGCCGAGGTAGGGAGCGTCGGCCGGATCACCGGCGGCCGCCGCCCGCTCGGCCAGCTCCCGGCTCGCCCGCTGCCAGCGTTCGGTCCACTCGTCGGCGTCGCCGTCGCACGCGCCGACGTAGGCGAGGGCGACGGACAGGGTCGGCATCCGGTCGCCGGAGGCAGCCTGGGCGAGCGCGGCCGACGAGTAGTGCGCGCGGGCGGCCATGGCCCGGTAGGTGAGGCCGCCGGCCTGCTGCCGGAGCTCGCGCAGCTCATACGCGAAGCGTTCGGCCGGCCCGTCCGCCGGATCCAGTAATCGTTCGCGACGCCCCATCCCGTCCCCCGGTCCCCCGACCCCACGACGCCGTACGGCAGCCGCCCACGGTAGGCGCCTGGATCCCTTGCCAGCAACCTTCCTGACGCGGCGTCGGGACTTTGTCCACGGTGGTGCGAGGGGTCTGCTGGACAACGCTCCGACGGCGAAAGCTGAGGTCAGGGCGGCAGTCGCCGACCCGATCGGCTCACTCTCGAACTGAGGGAGACAATGAACATGAACATGAACATGCGGAAGAGGGCCGCGGTCCTGCTCGCGTCGGCGGCCACGGTGGCCGGCTCGCTCCTCGCCACGGCCGCGCCGGCCCAGGCGTACGGGACGCTGGACGTCCGCTACGCCGAGGTGGACACGGACAACTGCGCACGGCTCCGGGGCACCCTGGCGGTCACGCATTCCGCCAACGGGTGCTACCTGTACGACTCCGTGGACAACACCTACTTCGAGAAGGACGCCGACGCCGTGGCCGCCAAGGCCGAACTGCGCGACGGCGGCAAGCTCGTCTCCAAGGTCGAGTTCCACCCCAACGGCGAGAAGCTCTGGATCTACGACACCGCCAACGACGGCGACACCGTCTACGTCCGCGTGTGGACGGCGCGCACGGGCTGGTCGCCGGTCTACTACGCGATCGGCACCGACAAGGTGGTCGACATCCACACGGTCGACTTCGACTTCAACGAGGGCGAGCAGGTCCGCATCGACATCTACGACAACTCCGACGCGACCGACTGGATCACCTCCCTCTGGGCCGTAGCCTGACGGCACCGCCCCGGGCTTTCCCGCGCACGGGGGCGGGGAAGCCCGGGGCGGGCGCGGCGGCCGTGGTCGACAGGCCGTCGGCGTCATCACCAGTGCCGACGCGCGGTGGGGGCTGGTGAACAGAGCCGGCCACGGCCTGTGCCACCTGGGCGAGGAACGGAGCAGGCAGCTCCTTCGAGGACCACGGGGACCAGCCGTCCAGGCCGTCCCAGAACCGCTCGGCGATCCGCTCTGCCCGCTCGGAGGCCTCGGACGGGCTGAGACCGGGAAGCCGCAGGGGCCCCGCCGTCCAGCCGACCAGTTCGTACACCTCGATGTACTGGTACCACTCGGCGTCGTCCCAACCGCGTCTGTCGACCGGGCCCAGGCCTTCGCTGTCGCCCGGGTGGCGCGCTCGGCGTGCCCGAGCATGTCCAGTGTGAGCTGGAATCGGAATCTGGCGAAGATGTCGAGGTGCTCGCCGACCGTGCTACGGAAGGCCCTGCCCCGCCGACGGCCGCAGTGAAGGCGGCCATCCCATGCGGGGATCGGCATGGGATGTCCCGGGGCCGATCACGGCATCGAAACAGCCCTGGTGGTACGCATCGCAGGCAGCGACGATCGCCTGCACGTCGGCGTCCGTCGCCTGCCTTTCCGGGTCCATCCGGCCCCACAGCCCGCTGAGCGAGCGTTCGACGGCGGTCCTTATTGCCCGGTGAGGACCGCAGTCCTGGAGACGCGCGGTCCACGGCAGCAAGGCTTGACGGCAGGCGATCCAAGGCCATTCGGATGGGCGGGGGTTCGGGCGGGGCGGTTCCCGCTCGGGGGTCGTCCTGGGGTTCGTGTCGGTGCGGTCGGTGCCCGCGGGCTTGGTGTGCGGGCGTGTCTGGTTCCGGCGGTCGCGGTCCGGGCGGCGGGGGCCGGGTGGCTGGCCGGGCTGGACCAGCGCGCTGATTCACCGAGCCTGGCCGGCGAGCAGGACGAGCGGGCCGACCATCTGGTGACGCCGGTGCGGGGGACGTTGAAGAAGCCCAAGCAGCGGCGTGTGCTGTCCGCGCTACGGGCCACCAGGAAGATGCGGATGACCGGGGCGCACTGGCTGGTGCTGATGACGGCCGAGCGGGAGGGCCGCGAGCAGATCCTCGCCCAGTACCCGGTGCTCACCTTGGACCAGCCGGCCCCCGCCGGGAGCCTGCGGGTAGCTGACTGCACCGCCTGCCCGGCGCCGCGGGCGTACCGCGACCGAGGCACAGAAGTGCTGGCTCCGCCGCGAGCAGTTGACGGGGAAGACGCGATATTGCCGAAGGGTCACCGTGACCGTTCGGTGAACGGAATTGCTGGGGTGTGTGGGACGTGCGGGGCCGTCTTCGGGGAGACCGGCCCCGCAAGGGCCGAGGGCTCGGAGACAGGCGCTCAGCAGTACGTCCGGGCCTTCTTGACTTCGGGTTCGGCCTGCTGGGGGTCGGAGGTCACGTTGAGGAGGTCATGCGCCTTCCTCAGGGTGTCGGCGAGCGGCTGGGACTTGGCGTCCGTCAGGGCGGCCGCCCTGGCCAGTTCCTCGGCGCCGGCGAGGCGCACCACCGCGATCTCGAAGGCCTTCCCGTCATCGGTGCCCGGCAGCGGTTCCGGCAGTCGGCTCAGGGCCGCACAGGCCAACTCGGCGTCGGTGCCCTGGACCTTGCCGGACGCGACCCCTGACTGGCAGGCCGTCAGCGCCAGCAACAGACCGACCGCGGCCACAGCAGTTGTCGGACGCCCCATTGGTTCCCCCGCTCGAAGACTTCCGGCCATCCTCGGGGGCTCCGCTGAGGGGGCATAGTCCAATCCCGGCCAGCTTGCGCGGCTACCGACCCCGCAGAGTCCGAGAGTTCAGAAACAGGCACCAAGCATCCGTGGACCGGGGTGCGGTTCGCGTCCGCGTGGGGGTCCCGCGACGTCCTGGACGCGCTCCGGGCCCGACCGGAGATGGCCGCGGAGATCAGCGCCGACCGCGCGATCGACCGCGGCGGCGTCTACCGGCACCCGGTCCGCTTCCAGCGGCTGCGCCTGGACGTGGGTGTGGAAGACGTTCCGCTCTTCGGTCAGGGCGGGGCCGCGGCCGCCGGCTGACGGCGGCGCCAGCCGTGAGGTGGGGGCGTGGGTCCGGGCGCCCCCGTGGCGGCCGGGCCCCGAGCGCTGGGGGCTATCGGCGGCGGCGCAGGAGCGGTACCAGCACGGCGAGGGCGCCGACGTAGACGCCGAGGGTGCCGAGGGCTACCTGCGCAGGGTTCACCCAGGACGGCGCCAGCCGTATGACGATCCCCGCGCCGATCCCGAGGACGGCGCCGATACCCGTGAGCAGCAGTGCGAACAGGACGTCGCGCTGGAGCCGCAGCCGCAGCCGCAGCCGCAGCCACAGCCGCAGCTGCGCGGCCTCGGCCCGCTCCTGGGCCGCCGCGAGGGCGTCGGCGATGGCGAGGGCTTCGGAGGCCTGCGGAGCCGTGGGGGTGCTGCCGGTGGTGATCGTGGTCATGGGTGGTTCCCCTTCTGAAGTCCGGCACCGGGGCCGGGGAGTGGGTGAGCGAGAGCAACAGTGCGGCCGCAGACCGCGGTCGCCCAGTTCTCGCGAAAATCCGCTCCGGGCCCTCCCGGCGGGCTGGGAACCGTGGATTCGCGGGGACTTGACGCAGTCGTCTGCCGTCGCCGGATGAGGCTGCACCACGCGGGGGTCAGCTCCGCAAGCCCGGCCGGACGGTCCTCGCCCGCCGAGCCGCTGCCCGGGGTACTTCCCGGGGGTGAATCTGTGCCTCGTGTACGCGTACGGGACTTGTGCGGTGCGCCCCCAACCCGCCCTGAAACCAGGATCATTAACACCAAACGGGATCTTTCGGCATGTTTCCGGCGCGGCCCGGTTGGCGGGCCGCGCCATTGTGCGTTTGGGGTGTGGTTGGTGATGGCTGTGGTGCGGCGTGAGGTCTACGACGAGTACGAGGCGGCGGGCCGGCTGAAGGTGTCGGTGGCGGCCTGACGGTGGGCGACGGGGTCGCGCCTGGTCCCTCCTGCGGACGCGGGGCCGGTCCGGTGGTCGCGGGCGGTGGTGGAGGCCTGCGACCCCGGGGCCGTTCGTGCGGCGCTGCGGGGCCCGAGCGGGGCCGGGGTGGCGGCTGACCGGCTGACGGAGGCCCTGGGGGTGCCGCTGCCGATCCTGCGGCCGCGGGTGACCGCCTCGGCGGTCGGTCACCTGGTGAAGGCCGGTCTGCTGGTCTACCTCGGGGGCGAGGCCGAGTTCCCCGACGTGCACCCGGACCAGGTGGCCGGGCTCGGCCGCCGCCGGGACCTGCCCGCCCTCCTCGACGGGTATGTGGCCCTCGGACCCGACCAGGCCGCGCGCCGGCTCGGGGTGTGCCGCGTGGACTTCGACCAGGTGGTGCGGCTCGGGTGGTTGTCGCCGGTGAGCGCGGTGGACATCGACTACAAGCGGCAGGGCGGGGTGACGGCGGTTCCCCTGTACTCCGCCGAGGACGTCGCCCTCCTGGAGGTGGTCCGTCCCTGCGCGGACTGGCGGGCGGTGCGCATGGTCGCGGCGGGCCGCCGCTCCCCGCTCGCCGCCCTCGAACCGGTCGCGCCGGGCGGCGATCGGGTGTTGTTGGCGGGGGTGGCCCGTATCGCGGGGGTGGGCAGGGCCGCGGTCGTGAACTGGCGCCGCCGCCATGGCGACTTCCCCGCCCCGGTGGCGGGTACGAATGCGCACCCTCAGTTCGACAGCCGCGCGGGGTGGTCGCCTGGCTGTTGGCCCACGACAAGATCGCCCTGCCCATGGGGCCTACGGTCGCTTCGCTGGTGCTGGCCGGGGCCCATGGCGCCCAGCACCGGTTCCGCCTCGATGACCCCTGGCTCACCCTGGCCGACGATCAGGCCGGCGAGGACCAGCTGTCGGGCTGGTCCACCGACGAGGACGCCGACGCGCTGGCCGCTCTCGTGGCGGGGGTGATGGGGGCGTCGGTACGTCGGCTGACCGCGCCCGGAGCGGTGCCGTTGGCGGTGGTGGGCGAGGTGCGGGTGATCGACCGATTCCGTACGGGGTCGGGCGGCCTGCGGGTGACTCTCGCGTGGCCGGCCCGCCTGCGGGGCGCCGCCGCGGAGGGGGCGGCGGGCGGGGTGGTCCGCCACGGGGTGGCGTACGGGATGGCGGGCGGGAAGTGCGCGTGCCGCCGGTTCGACTGCGGCGGTGTGGCCCCGGTGGGCTGGTGCGAGGAGCACGGGAACGACGCCAGCCCGGTGGTGGAGTGTCACCCCGGCGGGGGCCTGCGCTGCGCCGAGCTGGCCGGGCGGCGGGTGCGGGCGTCGGTACGCGGCTTACGGGCCGTCTGTGTTCGGTGTCCCGGCGGGCGTGGGTCTGGCGGGACACCCTGGTGTGTCATGGCAGTGCGCCGGCCCCTTGAGGCCCTGCAACCGAAGGCCGGTGCCTGCTGTCCCGGACATGGCCCAGCTTTGCGGTGCCGACCACGACGGCGACGGGCCTCAGATTCCTCCACCGGCCTGGTGGGGGAATCTGAGGCGTGGAGCGGGGATCACTTGTCCCGCGGTGCTGCGCCCCATTTGCGTACTGCCCACACGGCGAGTGCGGTGCAGGCCGCCGTGATCAGGCTGGCGGGGAGCTCGGTGAGCAGGCCCTGGACAACAAGGGTCAGTGCCGTGTCGATCATGGTGTCTCCCGGTGCGATTCCGATGGGTCTCACCCAGGTTCGATCCGGCGACAGGCGTCCTGACGTGGTCGGACGTCGGCAGACAACTCAACGCGGGGATTTACGAGTTCGGACGCGGTACGTTGGCGTCGGACGTAGTTGGACGCTTCTGGACACTCTGCGGGGGATCGCGCATGGCCCGGCTTACGGCTCCCACGTTTCCGCCTGGGCCTCGCAAGAGGCTGAGCGATGAGCTGCACCTGGCTCACCGCCGGGCGGGATGGCCTTCGGTGCGGGAGCTGGCTCGCGCGCTGGGGACCGGAGTGGTCAGCTCGAGCCGGATCCACGACGCCTTCTTCAAGCCCCGGCTGCCGACCTGGGGGCTTGTCCAGATGCTGGTGGTCGAACTCGCCGGCCGGACTCCGGGAGCCGATGCGGCGGCCGAGGTGAAGCGGTTCCACGTGCTGTGGGACGAGGCGGCGGAAGCGGATTCCTTGCCGCAGGCCCTGGCTGCGCCGGGGCAGGCCCAGACGGTGGCCTTGTCGGTGCCCCAGGCCGTGACGGTCACTCATGTTCCGCCGGTCGGGAGGCCTACACCGCGGAGCCTGCTGCTGGCCGACCTTTGGCGGTTCAGCAATCGAGACGACGTTCAGCAGGGATACATGCGCCGGATGCTCTACAACCTCCTTGACCGCACTGCGGAGGCTGCCGGCGTTGACGCGGCGGCGCGGCGGCAGGCGGACCGGGGTGACGGCATCATCGAGTTGATCGATGCTGCTGTCCCCATGGCCGATCTCCTGCGCGCCGTGCTTGCAGTCCTTCCTGCCGAACTGCGTGCGGTCAACCGGCTTGCCGCGTCCTCGGTCCGGCTTCGTCCGCGGCTGGTCTTGGCCACGGGCAGCGTGAGCGTCGATGAGCGGGACGGCTGGGCGGGCGCTGCGCTTAACGATGCCTGTCGGCTGCTCGACGCAGAGGCAATGCGGGCGGCGCTGCGCGAAGGCAACGACGATTACGCGCTGTGCGTATCGGACCCCGTCTACTGGGCGACTGTGCGCCAGAATCACCCCGGCATCCCTGCGGAGGCCTTCCGAGAGATCGCCGTCCCGGCGAAGAACGGCATGCTTCAGGCCTGGCTGCACCAACCCCTGCCGGACTAGCACCCCAACAGCGGCGGGAGCACGCCAGCCCCGGCTCGCCCGCACGCGGCCGGCCGGAAGTGCCCCTGAGGGCTGTCATCGCCGTCATACGCAGGACGCCGTTCGCGGGCGCACCCCCGAGCCCCTCGTTCCTGGGCCGCTACCGGTCTCGGGTCCGGGCGTTGTGCCGGTGTGGGACGGATGAAGCCGGGGCGTTCGCGCCGGACACGGCTGGAGAGCGGGCGCTGCGGTACGCGGGCGCCGAGGGACTGGATGTCTGCGGCTGCGGAGGACTGGAGCGGCTTCTACGAGGGCGGCCGCCTTGCGCTCATCGTCTGCCCGCCGTGCCACAGCCCCTTGGAGTCGGCGGAGGCGGAGCTGAACGCGGCCGCCGTGACGGTCGGGAAGGAAGCGGGCGGGCGCTTCGCCGCGGATCCGGTGGTCTGCCTGACCGGCACGCGGGCCGACCCGGGCACCGTCCTGTACGGGCGGGACCACCTCCAGCGCATCGTCCTCGACGGACCCGTCGACGGCCTCGACGTCATCGAGGACCTGCCGCCGGAGACGCGGTGCGTGCCCACGGCCGGCGGCGTGATGATCTACCCGCCCACGGCCTGCGCTTAGTCCAACGAGGGTTGGTGTCGGCGGGCACCGGCGTGCCGGTATCGCGTACGCGTGGCTACGTAGGTCAGAAGCGAGAAGTCGTCATAGCCAGGTGGGGTTGCTGCGCGGCCGTAGGGTGATAGTCGGTCGGAGCTTCGAATCCCGGGGAGGGTGCCATGGCCGAGGTGAGCGACATGACGGTCGCCGAGGGCGGTCCCGATGACGTGCTGGATTTCCTGGCGATGTTCTACGACCACAGTTCGTGGCTGGTCCCGGTGCAGTACGTCGACCTGCTCGAAGCGCGGGAGTGGGAGGAGCCTCCGCCGATCGTCAAGCAGGTGCTGCGCCACTTCCGGGACGGGCAGGCACGGATCTGCCGGGACCTGCTGACCCGCATCACCGGCGGCTCCGTGCTGACCGACGAGGCCCCGGAGTTCGCTCCGCAGGTCGAGGAGCCGGAGCTCTACCTGCACTTCCTGGTGACCAGGGTGAGGTTCCGGCAGTTCAGCATGGCAGCACTGGTCGCTGATGCTCGGGCCGAGGCCGCCCGCCGTGGCGCGCGGGTACTCCGCACGCACTGCTGGGCCGGCGAGGAGGGTCGCATGGTGCGGGAGTACGAGGAGTTGGGCTTCACCGCGACCCTGGAGTTCGAGGAGCTGCGGTCGGACGGGTCGCTCTGGCCGGGCCCGATGCTTCACACCCTGGTGTGAGCGGGCGGTCAAACTCACCTGCCAATCGGTCAAGATCGGTTGCCAGAGGACAGTGGGCGGCCGGTGCCGGCCTGCCGCTGGCTTGCCGGTGACCTGGCGCCGGCCTGGCGGTGGCCTGCCTGGGGGTTGGGGGTGGCCTGTCGGTCTGCCGTTCGCCAGGCCTGGCCTGCGGTGACAGGTTGGGCAAGCCAGTTTCGCCCCTGGTGGTCCGGCAGGGCCAGGCTGCGGGTGTCGGTGGCGGCCTGGCGGTGGGCGATGGTTTCGGGCCTGGTCCCGCGGGCGGAGGCTGGCCGGAGGTTGTGGTCGCGGGTGGTGGTGGAGGCCTCCGGCCCCGGGGCCGTGCGCGCGGCGCTGTGGGGCCCGATCGGCGCCGGAGTGGCGGCGGACCGGCTGACGCATGCCCTGGGGGAGCCGCTCCCGAGGTGTTGGCCGTGGGTGACCGCGTCCGCGGTCGGGCACCTGGCGCGAGCCGGCCCCTGGTGGGACGCCGAGTTCCCGAAGGTCTACCCGGACCAGGTGGCCGCCCTGGCCCGCCGCCGGGATCTGCCCACCCTCCTCGACCGGCACGTGCCCCTCGGACCGGACCAGGCCGCGCGCCGGCTCGGGGTCCGCCGAACGGACTTCGACTTGATCACTGGCCGGCTCGGGTGGTTGTCCCCGGTCGGCTCCGTGGACGTCGACTACAAGCACCACGGCGGGGTGACCCGGGTCCCCCTGTACGACTGAGCCGAAGCACGATGGTTGTCACCAAGGCAGTGTGTTGTCACTGGCACCGCCGGACGAGGCCCGCTGCGTGATCGGGCCTTTAGCGTTGTGGTTGGTCTCGGTCGTGTCGTTCGTATGGTTGGGCTGTCCGGGGGTGCCGGGTGGGCCTGCCTCGCTGTCGGTGGCTGGTGACAAGATCACCAGCATGAGTTTCGTACGCACTACTCCGCCGCGGCCTGTCGAGGTGACAGCGGTCTTCCCTGAGCTGGCGCCGCTGGCACGCCCCGCGATACGGCTGCATCCGCGTCAGGGCTCGCCGTCGGTCAGGGACAGCTCGGTCGGGGGGCCGTTGCTGTGGCCGGCAGGAGAGCCGTGGCCGCACTGCGAAGACGCACACCTGCACATGGACAGCGGCTTTCGTCAGTCGCCGACCGAAGTGCGACTTGCGAGGCTCTTGCAGTACCGGCGGCGCCCTGACCTGGAGTCCACGCTCACGCCCGAGGAGGAAACGCTCAAGGAGCGTAATGCTGCGTGGCTCGCCAAACGGCGTGACGCCGGTCCTCCCGGACCCGCCGAATGCCCGGTCCCGATGCTGCCTGTGGCTCAGCTGTTCCTGCGGGACGTACCCCTGTTGCGGCCGCCCGGGCAGGCTGATCTGCTTCAAATTCTCTGGTGCCCGTACGAGCACGATCCGGATTACAAGCCGGCGACCGCACTGTTCTGGCGGTCCGCCGAGGACGTCGGCGACGTCCTCGTCACACCACCGGAACCGTACGAGGCGGACTATCCGGGTTACGTGCCCGAGCCGTGCTTGCTGGCGCCAGAAGCTATCACCGAGTACCCCAACAGCCTGGACCTGAGCCCGGAGCTGCAGGAGATGCTGGAGGACTGGAATAGGTGGCAGGCAGGCGGCGCCAACGTGGCCAGCGCCTACGCGGCCTATCCGCGCGACTTCTACTCCATCCATCTGGGCAACGCACCCGGCTGGAAGGTCGGCGGCTGGCCCCCGTGGGGACGCACCGACCCGTACCCCCAGTACTGCGCCGTGTGCGATGCAGAGATGCTTCCCCTGCTGACGATCGCCTCCTGGGAGTGGGACGGCGGTGAAGGACGCAGCTGGGCGCCGCAGGAAGACCAGGCCAACGCCGCCGGGTCCCACTACGCGGGCCAGGACCCCTCGCAGCCAACCGCCGTTGAGGTAGGCAGCACGGACAACATGCAGATCTACGTCTGCCCGACCTCCCCCGAGCATCCGCACACCGACCTGATCCAATGAGCTGTCCCAGCGCGCCGTGACACCCAACCTGCTTCGAGCGCTGCTGGTGACAAGTAGCGTGCTGACACGGTGACAACCACGGTGCTTCGCTCGCTGGATGCCGCAGGCCAGTGGAGGCTGACGGTGACAGGTACCGTGCTTAGGCTCAACGCCGCCGAGGACATCGCGTTTTGGAGGTCGTCCTTCCTTCGGTGGACTGGCGGGCCGTGCGCGTGGTCGCTGCGGGCCGCCGCTCCCCGCTCGCCGCCCTCGAACCGGTCGCCCCGGGCGGGAACCGGGTGTTGCTGGCAGGGGAGGCGCGCATCGCCAGGGTGGGGAGGGCTGCGGTGGTGAACTGGCGCCGCCGCCATGACGACTTCCCCGCCCCGGTGGCGGGCACGGAGGTGCACCCGCAGTTCGACTGCGGGGCTGTCGTGGCCTGGCTCCTGACCCACGACAAGATCGGCGTACCGGTGGGGCCGAGGGTCGCCTCGGTGGTGGTGCCCGCGGCCAACGGCATCGCCAGCAGGTTCCGCCTCGATGACCCGCACCTCGTCCTGGCCGAGAACACGGCCGACGTGGACTGCCTGTCGGGCTGGTACACCGACGAGGATGCCGACGCGCTGGCCGCCTTGACGGCCGGCACATCGGGGGCCACGGTGTTCCGGTTGACCGCGCCCGGTACCGGCCCGCTCGCGGTGCTCGGCGAGGCCCGGCTCACCGAGCGCTTCCGTTCGGGCTCGGGGGGCCTGCGGGTCCGGGTGGAGTGGCCGGCCCGGCGGGGTGGTCCGGCACGGGATGACGTACGCCGCCCCGGGCGAGGCCGTCGTGTGCCGCCGGTTCGACTGCGGCGGAGTGGACCCGGCGGCCTGGTGCCGGGAGCACGGCGACCAGGCCGTCCCGGTGATGGAGTGGCATCCCGGCGGAGGCCTGCGCTGCGCCGAGCTGGCCGGGCGGCGGCGGGCGCTGCGTGGCTGACGGTCCGTCTGCGTCCAAGCTCCGGCGGGCGGCTCGCGGGCCTGACCGGGACGCGGGCCGAGCCGCGTACCGTCCTGTACGGGCGGGACCACCTCGACCGCATCGTGCTCGACGGGCCGGTTGACTGGCTCGGTGTTGTTGAGGAGCTGCCGGCGGGGACGCAGTGTGCCCACAGTCGGCGGCGTGATGATCTACTCGCCCAAGGGCCTGCGCCGCGGCTGAAAACGATCAGCCGTGTCTGGGTGGGGCCGTGGCATGATCAGCATCATGATCAAGGGGTGGGGGGCCGCCGCGAGCATCACGTTCGCCGTCGTGGCCGCGATGACCGTGTCGGGATGTGGGGAAGGGGCGGATGCCGAAACGAAGGCGACGCCCACGCCGAGCGCTGCGAGCGTCATTACGGCCACGACGCGCTTCAAGGACGCTGTTGCTCAGTTCGACCTGACTGATGGCTGCCCCAAGGCCGCCGGGGCATGCTGGGACAAGATGCTCGCTGTCATGAAGCCTGCTCGGGAGCTACGCAAGGCCATGAACGCGAACCAGGCCGGGCCAGCCTTTTGGACGCCGGCGTACGCGCTGATCGACAAGATGGAACGAGGTATCGCGGTAGGCGAGGACAGGGTGAGCAACAGGCCGGACGTGCTGGGCTCTGCCCACGAACTGGGCCGGTGGCTTGACGCCCACCCTGCTCAGTAAGTGCCGAATCTGATCCGCTCATGACATAGCTCTCGGGACGACTGCGGTGGCGTCACCCGCCAGCCCGTGGTGCTCGGACCACGGCACGGCCGCTGGCCGGGCGGCGGAGGACCACATCGAGGGCGGGATCTACTGCTCGCAGCGCGTTGCCCGGCGCGGGACGGCGCCCGCCCGCGGGTGAGCGGCGGGCGGGCGCAGACAGTTTCACCCCCGTGAACCTGACCGTGGGGTGCCGTTGACGGTCGCGAATGTGTCTCAGGGAGGGTTGTTCTTTCCTGGGACGCTCATTGGTCCAGGGTGCTTGTCAGGTAGTAGCCGGTGGTTCGGCGCCTGCCGGCCGTCGTGTGGCTTTAACGCTTCTTTTCTGGCCCCACTTTTCCGGTCTGGAGTGGCCCCATTCGGCGGATTCTGCTTGTGTCGGGTCGGTCTGAGGTGGCCCCGGGTTCCGGTCAGTCCTGGCCCCACTCACTGGCCTGTCGGGGCAGGAAGCGTGGGTCGGCCGTCAGGACGTACTGGCTGAGGAGTTCGCGGTTGTGGAAGGCGGAGTGCAAGAGGACGGCCAGGTCCGTGAGGGCTTTGCGGTCGCTGCTTGAGACGACGAACGTGCCAGCTTCTGATCCGAAGTGGAGCGTGTCCGCGCTGTCGGGCATGTGGGAACGGACCAGTGACTCGGCCAGCCCCTCCCAGCCGTGTCCATTGCTCTCGGCGTTGTGCTCCTCGAAGACGTCGGCGACCTGTTCCATGTCGCCGTCGAAGAGATAGAGGCAGTGGGAGGGGTCAGGTTCGCCGGTTTCGTCCAGGTGGAACGGTGCCAGGGCTGATGGGTCGATCATGCGGTGATGGTAGGTGCCCTGGTCCTGGTCTGGACGGGGCGGTTCGTCAGGCTGAGCGGGTGTTCGCCTTTGCCGTCCTGGCTTTCGTCTGGGCGAGTCGGTAGGACTCGGTGCCGGTCTCGATGATGGTGCCGTTGAAGGTGAGCCGGTCGCCGATGGCCGCGCAGAGCCGGGGGTCGGTGAACGTCTTGGTCCAGCCTCCGAACGATTCGTTCGAGGCGATGGCCACGCTGTTCTTCTCCTCCCTCTCGGTCAGAACCTGGAACAGCATCTCGCCGCCCCGCCGGTCGAGCTCGAGATAGCCCCGCTCATCCACCTATGCCGATATCCGCATAGATCGATGAACTCGGCTATATGGAACTCGACCGCCGCGGCGCCGAACTCCTCTTCCAGGTTCTGACCGAGCGGGAGGAGAAGAACAGTGTGGCGATCGCCTCGAACGAGTCGTTCTCCGAATGGGGACAGGTGTTCGGCGATGAAGTCCTCGCCACCGCCATCCTCGACCGGCTCCTGCACCACTGCGACGTCGTCTCCATCAACGGCCCCAGCTACCGACTCAAGAACCGACTCGCTGCCATCGAACGTGACAATACGGCCGCTTGATCAACACCGGTCTCACCAGGGGCCAACCTTTATGCCTTGGTCACGGCCGCCGCGAGCTGCTTCGGGTGGCCGTCAGGGCCTGAGGCACTCTCCCTGCGGATCGAAGCAGACGAGACCGTGTTCATGAGCCAGAGCAGCGGCGTAGTCGGACACTTCCTCAGCCTTGCCATAGGACATGACCAGGTACACGATCGGCCCTGACGCTTCGTCGATGACCGGCACGGACGCCCATACGGCACTGCGGTCGACGTCGTCCGGGTATCGTTCAACGAGCGCCGCTACGTAGGCCGCGATGCGGGGTGCAGGAGGGACGGCGACATCGTCCGACTCCAAATAGCGCTCATAGAGCTCGTCATAGGTCGAGCCTGCTTGGTGGTCGTCGAGTGGGCGTTCCCCGTCCCACACAGCAAGGTCATAGCTCACAAGCGCATCGTCGCAGTTGGCAGTTCCCCCAAAGTCAGCGGGCCCCGAGATCTACCCAATCACCAGGTCATTGTGAGAGGGCGGTTCGTGAGTCTTCGGGTGGTTCTGGTGTCGCCTGATGGTGTGGGTGCAGACCGAATCCTCCGGTCCGCGGTCGCCGATGTGCTGGTGTGATGAGGTGAGTGAACGCAAGCCGTACCCGAGTGACTTATCGGACGGGCAGTGGGCGTTGATCGAGCCGGTGATCAGGGCGTGGAAGAGCCGGCACCGCTCAGTGAGCGGCCACCAGGGCGCCTACGCGATGCGGGAGATCGTGAACGCGATCCTCTACCAGGGCCGGACCGGCTGCCAGTGGGCCTACCTCCCGCACGACCTGCCTCAGAAGAGCGCGACGTACTACTACTTCGCCGCCTGGCGGGACGACGGAACGGACCAGGTGATCCACGAGCTCCTGCGCTGCCAGGTCCGTGAGAAGGCCCGCCGATTAGGTTCTGTCCGGCGGATCATTCGCGGAGCCAGAGCCTGATGGCTGCGGTGGTGATGGTGCCGTGGAAGACGTAGGCGCGTTTGTCGTAGCGGGTGGGTGCGCCACGAGGCGCCATGGAATCGAGTGAGGTGAGAGACCTTCACCGCCGGGTTGTCGCGGCAACCCGGTTGAAGCT
>NZ_JBWKEZ010000014.1:107412-139973 GCF_056434525.1 Streptomyces sp. NPDC044002 | reverse complement strand
TGCGTGCTCTCGGCGTGCCGGGCGGAAGACCTCGTACTGGACGTACTCGGTCTTTCGCCCGGTGCGGCGAGAGCGCGTGCCGGGCGTCGCGGGGCTGGGGGCACCTCCCAGCGGTAGCTGGGGGAGCCACTTTGCGGACACCCCCTAGAGCGGCGGCTGCGGCGGGAGGCCTTCGAGGAGTTCGAGCCAGAGGCCCATGGTCGGCGCCTCCGGCTTGTACTGGCGGGTGCCGGGCCGGAGGGCCCGGTAGCGGCTCACCAGCAGCTCGGCGGCGGCCTCCGTCGCGGCGGGCAGCCGGAAGGAGATGGCCTCGTCCCACCGGTAGCCCGACCTGTCCTCGTGGAGCAGGGCGAGGGGGAGGCCACGGCAGGCAAGCCAGCAGACCAGGGCGGGGGCGTACTTGAGGAGGTGGCCGTGTCCCTGCGGCTTGCGCCGGCCGGGCAGTGCCGCCAGTACGCTCTCGGCCTGCTGCCAGGCTTCGACCGCCCGCGTGACGCCGAGCGGCGTCATGTCCCCGTGGATGAGCTGTCCGTAGAGCGGGGAGCCGATGCCTCCCCAGAACACCTCCCGCCCCTCTGCCGTGGCCACCAGGTTCGCGACCTCGGGCATGGGGTCGTCGGAGAGGCAGGCGAGTGCCTGGGTCACGTCGGTCATCGTGAAGCGCTCGCCCCGGGGGCCCGTGGTGACACCCCGGCGCGGGTCGAAACTCCCCTTCTCCCAGTCCGCGTCCATCAGGCGGAGGAGGTGGGGGCAGCGGATGAGACCGTCCTGCGCCGTCGACGCGTTCTGGTGGCGGTCGGCCGTGTCGTACAGGACCCGGGCCCGCCGGCGCTCCTTCCCGCAGAGGATCTCGACGCGCAGGACCGCCTGCTCGAGGTTGGCGTTCGGAACACTCCCCACGGCCTCCGCAATGATCATCAGCCGCTGCGCACCGTCGATGCACTCGGGCCCGATGATCTGGATGTGCGCGGGGAACCCGCCCGGCTCGGGAACCAGCTCCACGGCATCGGCGCCCAGCACGATCTGCCCGACGAACCCGAAGTCCTTGGGATGGTGCCGCAGCATCGCGGCCAGGCCGAGGTTGGGTTCGGTCTCCCCCAGGTACCCGCGCCTGGCCCGCAGCCGGCGCGCACTGTCGACCGAGGCCGCCAGGGCCACCAGGTCGGCGGCCCTGACGTCGACCACCCAGCCCCGGGTGAGCTGCGCGAAGCCCACCGGCCGGAAGGACAGGGCGTCGCCGTCCAGGAAGGGGTACTCCGATGAGGGGTGAGTGGCGTTCACTCCCCCCTCAACGCAGCAGCGGCGTGCGCGTCACGCGTCCAGGGGGTTCGCGGCGATGCGCTTCGCCGCGCCGCCCGCGACGTAGGACGCCGCCGCGCAGGTGGGCTTGCGGGCCGCCTGGTCCTCGACCAGGGCGAGGAAGGAAGGGCCGAAGCCCAGGCGGGGGTGGTGCTCCAGCAGGCCGGACACGAAGGCCGGGTCGAAGTCGGGCACGCGCAGGCCGGACACGTCGGCGCTGGTGCCCACCTGGAGGAGGTGGCTCTCGACGTCCTCGGCGGCGGTGACGTCGTCCCGCATGTGCAGCACGATGACCTCCTCCGCGCGGGCCCGGCGGGCGGGGGGCCAGCCCAGGCCGGCCGTGAAGAGCCGGGCCACGTGTCCGCCGGCCTCCTCGAAGGGCAGGGTGTGGCTGTCGAACGGCGCGGTCAGGCCCAGGTCGTGGAGCAGGGCGCTGACGTAGAGCAGCTCCGCGTCGTACGCGAGCCCGTGCACGCGCGCGTACTCGGCGCCGAAGGCGTAGGAGCGGACGGAGTGGTTGAGGAGGGCGGCGTCGGCGTACTCCGAGGCGATCTCGAAGGCCGAACGGGCCGTGTCCGAATCAAGGTTGTGAAGGGTCCACGTCATGCCCGCACCTTAGAGGGGCGCGGTGAAGTCCACCGCCGACGGGCCGTCCTCTCCCGGCCACCACAACCGGGCCGGTGCGGGCGGGGTTTCGGCGAGGACGGTGCCGCGCGAGACGACGTACCGCGGCCGGACCTGGCGGCGGATCGCCTCCGCGGGGGTGGGTGCCGGGAGGAGGACGAAGGAGGCGGGGGCGCCCGGCGTGATCCCGTACTCGGAGGAGGACAGGCCGAGGACGCGCGCCGCGCGCTCGGTCACCATCGAGAACGCGAGCGGGATGTCGTCCGCGCCGGTGAGCTGGGCGGCGTACAGGCCGACGAGGGCGGTCTGCAGCGGATTGGCGGTGCCGAGCGCGTTCCAGGGGTCCATCACGTCGTCGTGGCCGAAGGCCACGTTGACCCCGGCGGCCAGCATCTCCTTCACCTGGGTGAGGCCGCGACGCTTGGGGTAGGCGTCGAAGCGGCCCTGGAGGTTGAGGTTGGCGAAGGGGTTGGCGACCAGGTTGATGCCGGAACGGGCGAGCAGCCGCTGCAGTTTGAAGCTGTAGGCGCCGTTGTAGGAGCCCATGGCGGTGGTGTGGGAAGCGGTGGCGCGCTCGCGCAGGCCCGAGCGCAGCGCGAGCGTGGCCAGCACCTCCACGAAGCGGGACTGTTCGTCGTCGATCTCGTCGCAGTGGGCGTCGACGCGCAGTCCGTGTTCCTCGGCCACGGCAAACGCGGTCCGCAGCGAGGCGACGCCGTCCTCGCGGGTGTCCTCGAAGTGCGGGATCGCGCCGACGACGTCCACCCCGCGGGCGACGGCCTCGCGCAGCAGCGCCTCGCCGTCGGGGAAGGAGACGATGCCCTCCTGCGGGAAGGCGACGATCTGCAGGGTCATGATGTCCCGCACCCGGTCGCGGACCTCCAGCAGCGCGTCCAGCGCGGTGAGGGACGGGTCGGTGACGTCGCAGTGCGTACGGACGTGCAGCACGCCGTTGGCCGCCTGCCAGCGCAGCACCTCGGTGGCCCGCGCGATCACGTCCTCGCGGGTCAGGGTGCGCTTGCGCTCGCTCCAGCAGGCGATTCCCTCCCACAGGGTGCCGGAGGCGTTCGGGCGGGGCCGGCCGGCGGTGAGGGCGGTGTCCAGGTGGATGTGCGGCTCGGCGAAGGGGGCGGTGAGCAGCCCGCCGTGGGCCTCGATGAGCACGCCGGTCGCGGGCGGCTCCTTCTGGTCGTCGTACGGGATGACCCGTGCGATGCGGCCGTCCTCGGCGACCTCCACGTCGGACAGGCCGTCTTCGTGCAGCAGCCGGGCGCCCCGGACGATCATCCGCATGCGCTCCAGCCTAGGCACCCCACCCGGGGTGCGCACGCGGTTCTGCGGCCCTGCGCGGACCCGTGCGGGCAACGCGGACTTCTGCGGCCCTGCGCGGGCACGTGGCCCCAACAGCGGCACGCGGCCCGACGTTTCACGTGAAACATCGGACCGGTGACCGGTGCCGAGGCTCAGCCGCGCTTGGCCTGTGCCTTCTGCTGCATGCCTCGCGTCTTCGCGGAGAGCGACTGGGCCTCTCTGCCCGCGGCCTTGGCACGTGCCTCGGCCGCCGTGTTCTTCGCCATCGCGCGTTCGGAATCCTGGTGGCTGTGGTGGCCGGTACGGGCCTTCTTGGCCATGATCAACACCCTCTCGCAAGCGTTCGGCGTACGCACACCACCATGCGCCCATTCGGCGCAGTCGGCATCCCGGCCGCCCACCGCGGCCGGACCCGTAAGAATGGAGCGCATGACCAGCAGCGACAGCGACCTGACCCCCGGCACCGCACCCGCTTCCGAGATGCCCGACTGGGAGAAGCGCTTCCGGGCACCGCGCGTGGGCCTGCCCGACTGGGCCGAGGACGCCCCGGACCGCTCGCTCTTCGTCTCGAACGCCACCGGGACCTACGAGCTCTACGCCTGGGACCGGGCCACCGGCACGCAGCGGCAGGCCACCGACCGCCCCAACGGCACCACCGACGGCACGCTCTCCCCCGACGGGGAGTGGATCTGGTGGTTCTCCGACACCGACGGCGACGAGTTCGGCACCTGGGTCCGCCAGCCCTTCGCGGGCGGCCCGGACGAGCCCGCCACCCCCGGCCTGGAGCCCTCCTACCCCGCCGGCCTCGCGATCGGCCGTGACGGCACGGCGGTCGTGGGCCGGTCCACCGACGAGGACGGCTCCACCATCCACGTCGTACGCCCCGGGGCCGCCCCGGAGGTCGTCTACCGGCACCGCGAGTCGGCCGGTGTCGGCGACCTGTCGTACGACGGGACCCTCCTCGCGATCGAGCACACCGAGCACGGCGACGCCATGCACTCGGCGCTGCGCGTGACCACCCTCGACGGCGCCACCGTCGCCGAGCTGGACGACTCCCGGGGCGGCACCGAGGAACTGGGACTGGAGGTGCTCGGCTTCGCACCCGTCGCCGGGGACACCCGGCTGCTCATCGGGCACCAGCGGCGCGGCCGCTGGGAGCCGATGGTGTGGGACGTGGCCAGTGGGACGGAGGAGGACCTGGCCGTCGACCTGCCCGGCGACGTGAGCGCCGAGTGGTACCCGGACGGGAGCGCGCTGCTCATCGCGCACAGCTTCGAGGCGCGCAGCGAGCTGTGGCGCTACGACCTGGCCGCGCGTGAACTCGTACGGGTGGACACCCCGCCGGGAACGGTGTCGGGTGCGACGGCCCGCCCGGACGGGACCGTGGAGTACCAGTGGTCCTCGGCCGCCGAGCCGGCCGTCGTGCGGTCCACCGCGGGCGGGGTCGTCCTGGACCCGCCGGGCATGCGGCCGCCGGCCTCGGTACCGGTGGAGGACGTCTGGGTGGAGGGGCCCGGCGGGCGGATCCACGCGCTCGCGCAGCGGCCCGTGGGCCACGGCGACGGCCCCTTCCCGACGGTCTTCGAGATCCACGGCGGGCCCACCTGGCACGACTCCGACGCCTTCGCGGCCACCCCGGCGGCCTGGCTGGACCACGGTTTCGCGGTGGTCCGCGTCAACTACCGGGGCTCGACGGGCTACGGCCGCGAGTGGACCGACGCCCTGAAGCACCGGGTCGGCCTGATCGAGCTGGAGGACATCACGGCGGTCCGGGAGTGGGCCGTGGCCTCCGGCCTCGCGGATCCGGCGCGGCTGGTGCTCTCGGGCGGGTCCTGGGGCGGCTACCTGACGCTGCTCGGCATCGGCATGCGGCCCGACGACTGGGCGGTCGGGCTGGCCGCCGTACCGGTGGCGGACTACGTGACGGCGTACCACGACGAGATGGAGGCGCTGAAGGCCCTGGACCGCACCCTCTTCGGCGGCACCCCGGAGGAGGTCCCGGAGCGGTTCGAGGCGTCCTCACCGCTGACGTACGTGGACGCGGTGAAGGCGCCGGTGCACATCGCGGCGGGCGTGAACGACCCGCGCTGCCCGATCCGGCAGATCGACAACTACGTCGACCGGCTCGCGGCGCGCGGCGCGGTGCACGAGGTGTACCGCTACGACGCGGGACACGGCTCGCTGGTCGTGGAGGAGCGCATCAAGCAGGTCCGGATGGACCTCGAATTCGCGCTGAAGCACCTGCCGCAGGGCCTGCCGCGCTGACCCGGCACCGGGCTTCCGGTGCACCCCCCGTACCGTTGGTGGGGTGCACCGGTTTCTCCTGACCCCGCGCTGGTGGGGGATCAACGTCTTCGTCGCGCTCGCCATCCCCTTCTGCCTGTTCATGGGGACCTGGCAGCTCGGCCGGTTCGAGGACCGCGTCGGCAGCCACAAGGAGGCGCAGGCCGAGCGGCCCGCCGACCAGGCCGCCGAGCCGCTGGACTCGCTGCTCCCGGTGGACACGAAGACCTCCGGGCGGCTGGCTTCCACGGCCGGCGAGTACGGGCAGCAGCTGCTCGTCCCCGAACGGGACCTCGGCGGGAAGCCCGGCTTCTACGTCCTGACCCTGCTGCGGACCGACTCCGGGAAGACGGTCCCGGTGGTCCGGGGCTGGCTGCCGGGTACGGCCGACCCGGCGAAGGCGCCGGCCCCGCCGACGGGGCGGGTCGAGGTGACGGGGGCCCTGCAGTCCTCGGAGAACTCGGGCACCAAGGGCGTGCACGCGCAGGGCGGGCTGCCGCCGGGCCAGCTCGGGGTGATCGGGGCGGCCACGCTGGTCAACCTGGTGCACGAGCCGCTGTACGACGCCTGGCTGACGGTGCAGACGCCGGTGGACGGGATGACCCCGGTGCCCGCGAAGGCGCCGAACAACACCGGGCTGGACCTGAAGGCCTTCCAGAACCTCGGCTACACGGGCGAGTGGTTCGTCTTCGTCGCCTTCGTGCTGTTCATGTGGTTCCGGCTCTACCGGCGCGAGGTGGAGACCCTGCGCGACGCCGAGGCGGGACTGCTGCCCGCCGAAGCCCCCGCACCCGCGCCCGCAGACACGGAGGCGGACGCCGCAGGGAAGCCGGAGCCGACGCCGGAGCCGGCTACGGCGCGCCCGGCGGAATGAGGCCCGTGCGGTAGACCGTGCCGCCGCAGGCCGCCGGGATGGTGGTCTGGGTGACGGGGGCGCCCGTGCCCGGGGTGTGGGAGACCTCCACCCCGGCCGCCGCCGGGCTCCTGGAGCCGGTCTGCGGATCCTTGGCCGGGGGCCCGTCGGCGCCCGCCGGCTCCGTACCGCCGGCCGTACCGCCGGCCGCACCGTCCGCCCCCCCGCCCAGCCGGCCGGCCGTGGGCTGAGCCGTACCGGCCTCCTGCTGGGACTCCGGCAAAGGCGCCGGCTTCGCCGCCGGGCAGGACTGCCCGGAGGGCACCCAGGCGAACCGCACCTCGTACGCGGTGTTGGGCTGGAGCAGCACAACGGGCGCCTCGGCCGACGGGTCGGGCAGCAGCGCGCTCGCCGGGTCCCCCGCCTTGTGGTCCGTCACCGTCACCGGCGGTGCGGCCGCCGGGGCGGGCGGCGGGCCGACCGGTGCCACCGGGGCGGCGGTCACGGTGTCCGGGCGGGAGACCGTGCAGCCCCGCGCCGAAACGTTGGTGACCTTGAAGCTGCCGTAGACCTTCCCGTCGGTCTCGGGAGCGCGGGCACTGCCCGACACGCCCAGCTGGTCTGCCGTGCACCCCGGAGCCGCGCCGGGCGCCGCGCCCACCGGGGGCAGCGGTCCATGGCCGGCGCCGCCCGTGGGGGTGCCCGCTCCGGCGCCGACGGGGCCCGCGGACGTGCCGCCCGACGGGGAGCCGCTCGTCTGCGGGGACGGCTGCGCGGCGCCGCCCGCGGTCTGGCCGCCGCCCGGTGACCCCACCGGGCGGGGCGCGGCCGCGGTGTCGGAGCCGTTCTGCCGCGGGTCGGAGGCGTCGGCCGCCTTGGGGCCCTGCGACGCCCCGTGGCCGGCCATGGCCGAGTGCCCGGCCACCGCTTCCTCGTCGGCGCTCAGGTGCAGCGCGGCCGGGATCGCGGTGCCCGCCAGCAGCGCCACCGCGGCCGTCGCCAGCAGGGCCTGCCGCTTGCGGGCCCGGCGCGCGGGAACCGCGTGACGCAGCCGCTCCAGGGCCCCCTCGGAGGGCTCCAGCCCCTGCACGGCTCCGGCGAACAGGCCGCGCAGCAGCTGTTCGTCGGCCGTGGCGGTGCCGGCCGGGCCGGGCAGGTTCTCGTGGTCGTCCCTCATGACTGCGCAGCCTCCATCGCCACCCGCAGCGCGGCAATGCCCCGCGATCCGTACGCCTTGACCGAGCCGAGCGAAATGCCGAGCGTCTCGGCGACCTGGACCTCCGTCATGTCGGCGAAGTAGCGCAGTACGAGCACCTCGCGCTGACGGCGCTGGAGCCCGCGCATCGCCCTGATCAGGTCGTCGCGCTCCAGCTGGTCGTAGGCCCCCTCCTCCGCGCTGGCCATGTCCGGCATCGGCTTCGACAGCAGCTTCAGACCGAGGATGCGTCGGCGCAGCGCGGAACGCGAGAGGTTCACGACGGTCTGGCGGAGATAGGCGAGCGTCTTGTCCCGGTCCCGCACCCGGTTGCGGGCCGAGTGGACGCGGATGAAGGCCTCCTGGACCACGTCCTCGCAGGAGGCGGTGTCGTCGAGGAGGAGCGCTGCCAGGCCCAGCAGGGAGCGGTAGTGGGCCTGGTAGGTCTCGGTGAGGTGGTCGACGGTGGTACCGGCCACGACCGGCCGCTCGGCATCGGCTCCGGCGCCCTCGTCGGGCGCCGGAGCGCCGGATATCGAAGCGCCGGGCGCGGGCAGGGTGCCGGGCGGAACGGCCTCGGGCGGGAGGGTCCCCGTCGGCTGCGGGCTCGTGGCGGTGTCCGCGCTATCGCGGGGCGAGGGCACGCGGCCGCCCCGGGTCGGCGGTGCGATGTGCGGCACGCTGGCCGGCGGGACGGGCACGATCACAGGGAAGCCGCCGCCGGGCGCGCCTGGGCGCCGGCGCGAGGGAACGATCCCGCTGCGCGCCGGTAGGACGGCCACGTCCAACAGTGCCTCTGCCACGCCCGTTGGACACGCGTCCCCCCGTCAGGGTTGTACGCGCCAGGCAGAGTATTCAGCAATTTCCACATTGCCTTCATGCGTACCCGCTCTTCCCGAATGCCCCATTCATCCAGGCGGCAGTCGGGCCATCACCTTGATCAAGGGATCGATGCCGATCCTACAAAGCGGATTACGCGAATTCACCCGCGATCAGTTCCGAGATCTGGGCGGCATTCAGCGCGGCACCTTTGCGCAGATTGTCCGCGCACACGAAGAATTCCAGGGCCCTCGGATCGTCGAGCGAACCCCTCAGCCGCCCCACCCAGGCCGGATCGGTACCGGCCGCGTCCGCCGGCGTCGGGAACTCCCCCGCCGCCGGGTCGTCGACGAGGACCACCCCGGGCGCCGCCTCCAGGACCTCCCGGGCGTGCGCCGCGGCCACCTCCCGCTCGAAGCGGGCCCGTACCGTCAGGGAATGCCCGGTCACCACCGGAACCTGGACGCAGGTCACGGCGACGGGCAGGGATTCCAGGCCCAGGATCCGCCGGGTCTCCGCCCGTACGGCCAGCTCGTGCGAGGACCAGCCGTCCGCGCGCAGCTCCCCGGACCAGGGCACGACGTTCAGCGCGAGCGGTGCCGCGAAGGGCCCGGTGTCCTCGCCCACGGCACGGCGCACGTCCCCGGGCAGCTCCCCGAGGGGGCTCCCGGCGACCTGGGTCAGCTGCCTGCGCAGCGCCTCCGCGCCCGCCCGGCCCGAGCGGCTCGCGGCCTGGTACGAGGAGACGGCCAGCTCGGCCAGCCCGTACTCGGCGTGCAGCGCGCCCACGGCGGCGATCATCGCGGCGGTCACGCAGTCCGGGCCCGCGACGATCCCGCGCGGGCGGCTGCGTACGGCGTGGCCGTTCACCTCGGGCACCACCAGGGGCACCTCGGGGTCTTCCCGGAAGGCGGCGGACTGGTCCACCACGACGGCACCGCGCGCGGTGGCCACGGGGGCCCAGCGCGCCGACACCTCGGCCGGGGTCAGGAAGAGCACGACATCGCCCGCGCCGAGGCCCTCGAAGGCGTCCTCGGTGAGGGCGAGCACCTCGGTCTCCTCGCCGCGGACGGCCAGCACGCGGCCGGCCGAGCGCGAGGAGGCGATCAGGCGGATGTCGCCCCAGACGTCCGCCCGCTGGGACAGGATCTGGAGCAGGATCGTCCCGACCGCCCCGGTCGCCCCGACCACGGCGAGCGCCGGGGCCGGGGCCGACCGGTGCGGACTCATCGTCCGGTGCCTCCGTAGACGACGGCCTCGTCGCTGTCGGAGTCGAGGCCGAAGGCCGTGTGGACGGCGATGACGGCCGCGTTGACGTCGTCCTGGCGGGTCACGACCGAGATGCGGATCTCGGAGGTGGAGATCAGCTCGATGTTGACGCCCGCGTCGGACAGCGCCTGGAAGAAGGAGGCGGTGACGCCCGGGTTGGTCTTCATGCCCGCACCGACGAGGGAGATCTTGCCGATCTGGTCGTCGTAGCGCAGGGAGTCGAAGCCGATCTGCGCCTTCGCCTTCTCCAGGGCGTCGATGGCCTTGTGGCCCTCGGTCTTGGGGAGGGTGAAGGAGATGTCCGTCAGGCCCGTGGAGGCCGCCGACACGTTCTGGACGATCATGTCGATGTTGATCTCGGCGTCCGCGATGGCGCGGAAGATCGCCGCGGCCTCGCCCGGCTTGTCCGGAACGCCGACGACGGTGATCTTGGCTTCGGAGACGTCATGGGCGACTCCGGAGATGATGGCGTGCTCCACCTGCTCGTCCCCTTGCGACTCGGGCTTCTCGTTGCTGACCCAGGTACCCGGCAGTCCCGAGAAGGACGAACGGACGTGGATCGGAATGTTGTAGCGGCGCGCGTACTCGACGCAGCGGTGCAGGAGCACCTTGGAACCGGAGGCCGCGAGCTCCAGCATGTCCTCGGAGGAGATCCAGTCGATCTTCTTGGCCTTCTTCACGACGCGGGGGTCCGCGGTGAAGACGCCGTCGACGTCGGTGTAGATCTCGCAGACCTCGGCGTCCAGCGCCGCGGCGAGCGCGACGGCGGTGGTGTCCGAGCCGCCCCGGCCGAGGGTGGTGATGTCCTTGGAGTCCGCGGACACGCCCTGGAAGCCGGCGACGATGGCGATGTTGCCCTCGTCCAGCGCGGTGCGGATGCGGCCCGGCGTCACATCGATGATGCGCGCTTTGTTGTGGACCGAGTCGGTGATCACGCCTGCCTGGCTGCCGGTGAACGACTGGGCCTCGTGGCCCAGGTTTTTGATCGCCATGGCCAGCAGGGCCATGGAGATCCGCTCTCCGGCGGTCAGCAGCATGTCGAATTCGCGCCCGGCAGGCATCGGGGATACCTGCTCGGCGAGATCGATCAGCTCGTCCGTCGTGTCGCCCATCGCGGAAACCACGACGACCACCTGGTGGCCGTTCTTCTTGGCATCCACGATCCGCTTGGCGACGCGCTTGATGCCCTCGGCATCGGCTACGGAGGAGCCTCCGTACTTCTGCACGACAAGGCCCACGTGCGCTCCTCGCTCAATCCAGTACTGCGGTCGCGGGTCAGTCTAACGAGCGACCGCGATACGGCCGACGAGTACCACATCGTGAGATGAACCGTTCATACCGTGATCATGCGTGGTCAGGCGCGGTCAGGCGCGGTTCGCTGCCGGCCTCCCGCCCGCCGGGCGGCCGGCTACCGGCGGCCCAGCCGGCCGAGCTCCTCCTCCATGACCGCGCCGGCCTGCTCCGCGAGGTCGTCCTCCGCCATGTCCTCGTCGGTGTCCAGGCCGTCCAGGGCCGCGAGCGGCTGGTTGAGGCGGACGTGGGCGATCAGGGACTGGAGTGCGCGCAGCATCGCCGAGGCCGTCGGGCCCCAGTTGGTGAAGTACGAGAACTGCCACCACCACAGGGCCTCGGTGACGCGGCCGGCCTGGAGGTGGATCAGCCCGTGCCGCAGGTCGGCGACCACGTCGGCCAGGTCGTCGGAGATCCGGTGCGCGACCGGGGCCTTGCGCGGCTCGTAGGGGTCGAAGACCTCGGAGTAGACGTCGACCGGCTCCAGCATCAGGGCGAAGCGCTCGCGCAGGTCGTCCACGTCCGGTTCCGGGCCCAGGTCGGGCTCGTAGCGCTCCTCGGGCAGGACGTCCTGGTACGCGCCCAGCCGGCCGCCCGCCAGCAGCAGCTGGGACACCTCCAGGAGGAGGAAGGGGACGGCGCTGTCCGGGTCCTCGCCCTTGGCCACCTCGGTGACCGCGACGATGAAGGACTCGATCTGGTCCGCGATCGAGGCGGCGAAGTCGTCCGGATCCTGTCCCAGGGCGTGCAGCGTTGCGTCAGACATCAAGAAGTCGCCTTCCTTCAAAGGCCCGCCCGAGCGTGACCTCGTCCGCGTACTCCAGGTCTCCCCCGACGGGGAGCCCGCTGGCCAGGCGGGTGACCTTCAGGCCCATGGGCTTGATCATGCGGGCGAGGTAGGTGGCGGTGGCCTCGCCCTCCAGGTTCGGGTCGGTCGCGAGGATCAGCTCGGTGACCGCCCCGTCCGCCAGCCGCGCCAGCAGCTCGCGGATCCGCAGGTCGTCGGGACCGACGCCCTCGATCGGGCTGATCGCCCCGCCGAGGACGTGGTACTTGCCCCGGAACTCGCGGGTCCGCTCGATCGCGACGACGTCCTTCGGCTCCTCGACCACGCAGATGACCGCCGTGTCGCGGCGCGGGTCACGGCAGATCCCGCACAGCTCCTCCTGCGCCACGTTCCCGCACACCGCGCAGAAGCGGACCCTTTCCTTGACCTCCAGCAGCGCGTGCGCGAGGCGCCGGACGTCGGTGGGCTCGGCCTGCAGGATGTGGAAGGCGATCCGCTGCGCGCTCTTGGGCCCGACGCCGGGCAGCCTGCCCAGTTCGTCGATCAGGTCCTGGACCACGCCTTCGTACAACGGACTGCCTTCTTTCGTTTCTGCGTGCTTCTGGGTGCGGGTGCGGGTGCGGGGGGTGCGGTCCGCAGGAGCGGTCCGCGGGAGCGATTAGAACGGAAGGCCGGGGATGCCGCTGCCGCCGCCCAGTGCCTGGGTCAGCGGTCCCAGCTTCCGCTGCTGGAGCGCCTGCGCGTTCTCGTTGGCCGCCTGGACCGCCGCGACCACCAGGTCTGCGAGGGTCTCGGTGTCCTCCGGGTCCACGGCCTTCGGGTCGATGACGAGGGCGCGCAGTTCACCGGAACCGGTGACGGTCGCCTTCACGAGGCCGCCGCCCGCCTGGCCCTCGACCTCGGCAGCGGCCAGCTCCTCCTGGGCCGCGGCGAGGTCCTGCTGCATCTTCTGGGCCTGCTGGAGCAGCTGCTGCATGTTGGGCTGGCCACCACCGGGAATCACAGGTACTCACTCCGTACGTCGAAACGGCTGCGGATCGCCTTCGGGGAAGGCTCGGTCAATCCGAGCCTACGTGCTCCCCGGGCGCCGCGCCCTACGCCGGGAGGACCAACTCTTTCGGGTGAGAGACGGGGCGTGCGCGTACCTGATGGAGCCCTCCTTGTGGGCGGAAAACCCGGGATTCGTTGCCCATCGCGCGTCATTCGAAGGTAGGAAGAGCATGCGCACCATTGCGCACACGCGCACCACACGTCAGCGCAGGCAGAGGGAGTGCCGGGTGAGTCAGCCGGAGATGCAGCCCGAGGGGCCACCCCGGGACCCCGCAGAGGACGGCGACCTTACCGGCCGGCCGTTCCCTCTCGGGGACTGGGGAGAGCCCGCCGAGCGGCTCGACGAGCTCTACCGGCGGGTGGAGGCCGATGCGCTGCGCACGGCCGAGTGGTACCTGTCCGACCGGGCCTGGAAGCGCCGGGGCGCGCGGGCCCTGCGGGCCGGCGCGGCCGTGGGCGCCGTCACGGGCGCGGCCATGCCGCTGCTGGAGCTGACGGGCTCGGCGCCCGGGGCGGCCTCGTACGGCTACCTGTCGCTGCTGCTGGCCGCCGCCTGCATGGCCTGCGACCGGTTCTTCGGGCTGACGTCCGGGTGGATGCGGGACGTGGCGACGGCGCAGGCGGTGCAGCGGCGGCTGCAGACGCTCCAGTTCGACTGGGCCTCGGAGAACGTGCGCGAGGTGCTGGGCCCCACCGAGGGAACGGCCAGTGAGGCCGCCGAGCGGTGCCTGACCGTGCTGCGCCGCTTCTCGGAGGACGTCACGGAACTCGTGCGCTCGGAGACGGCCGACTGGATGGTGGAGTTCCGGGCCGGTCCGGCGCCGCTGCTGATGCAGTCCCTGGCCGGCGCGCCCTCCCGCCCGGACCCGGGGATCCCCCCGGCCCGGTTCCCGCTGCCGCCGGGCACCCGCCCGAACATGCCGCGCCAGCGGCCGCCGGAGCAGCCGCGCTGAGCCGCGGGGCGCGCCGCTCACGGGGGCGGCGCGCCCGGTGGGCCGGGCCGGGGGGGGATCCCCGGGTCCGGTCGGCACCGAGAAGGAGACCGGGACCGGCACCGGCACCGGCATCAGCTGAAGATGATCATCGAGCCCTGGCCTAGGCTGCGGGTCGCCGCCGCGTGCAGGCCCAGCCACACGTGGCGCTCCCGGGCGAAGGGGCTCTCGTCGTACGGAATGGGCCCCGCGGGCTCCTCCAGTGCCGTCGGCCCCCCGGGCGGCGCGGGCGCCGCGGGCGGGTTCGCCGGGTCTATCCCGATCGCGGGGGCCACGAACACCAGCTCCCGCAGCAGCCCCTGCGCCGACCCCAGCGGGCCGCCGCCGGCCAGCAGCTCCTCGTTGGCCAGCGGAGCCTCGAAGTCCACCGGGACGTACGCCCCCGCGTGGTCGTAGTGCCACACCAGGTGCGACTGCTGCGCGGTGGCCTCGAACATCTCGAGCAGCTGCTCGTAGTCCCCGCCCAGCTCGTCCACCGGGGTCACCGGCAACCCGCAGATCTGCAGCAGGTACGCCCGCCGCAGGAAGTGCAGGGCGTCGTAGTCGAAGCCGGCCACCGGGGCCACGTCCCCGCTCAGGCCGGGCATGTACGCGAACACGGGCACCGACGGCAGGCCCGCCTCGCCCAGCGCCTTGTCGTACGAGGCGATCTCTTCCGCGAAGGGGTTGTCGGGGCTGTGGCACAGCACGTCGACAAGGGGGACCAGCCACAGGTCACAGGCCACGCGGGCTCCGATCAGTCGTTGCCGCCGATCGGGCCAGAGTAATGCGCCGGACACGCTCCGCGAAGGGGTGCGCAGAACCCGGGCGGGCGGACGGTCGGCGTCAGAGGCTCGCGGCCCAGTCCAGCCCGTGCTGGTTGTAGGCGCGCACGAGGCGGCGTACCTCGTCGGCGTCGGCCAGCGTCACCGCGTCCACCAGCTCGTTGTGGCCGTCCCACAGCGCGGCCCGCAGCTCGGGGGCGCCCTGGAGGTGCGGTACGGAGAAGACCCAGCACTGCACGCGGATGCGGTGCAGGAAGTCCGATATGTAGGTGTTGCCGACCAGCTCGCTGAGCTCCCGCCAGAACCGCAGGTCGTAGCCGATCAGCACTTCGAGCGAACCGCTGCGCGCGGCCCGCCGCGCCTCCTCCGCGCGGCGGCGCACGGACACCAGCAGTTCGGCCGTACCGGGCGGGGTGCCGCGTTCGGCGAGGCGGCGGAAGATGCCGTCGAGCACCAGCGTCCGGGCCTCGATCATTCCCCGGAAGTCGTCGACGGTGAAGATCCGCACCCGGAAGCCCCGGTGCTGCACCGACTCCAGCAGCCCCTGCGCCGAGAGGTCGACCAGCGCCTCGCGCACCGGGGTCGCGGAGACCTCGTACTGCTCGGCGATCTGTTTGACCGTGAACTCGGTCCCGGGAGGGAGACGCCCCGCGAGCACCTCGTCACGCAGCGCGTCCGCGATCTGCTGCCGAAGGGTGTTGCGGGTGACACCTCCGCTCCGGCTGCCTGGCATAGGGGTCCGTCTCCTCCATAGGTTCTCGGACACCTTAGGCCAGGCAGCGCGGCTGAAACCGAGCGGTCTACGGCCGGAATGCGGATATGACGTCCGCTGTCCGGACCGTCAGGCGCCGACGGTGTGCCGGTCGGCCACCGTGAGTGCCTCGTCGAGCAGGGCCAGGCCCTCCTTGGCCTCGGCCTCCGTGACGGTGCACGGCGGCACGACGTGCGTCCGGTTCATGTTGACGAACGGCCACAGCCCGGACGCCTTGCAGGCCGCCGCGAATTCGGCCATGGGGGCGTTGTCGGCGCCCGCGGCGTTGTACGGGACGAGCGGCTCGCGCGTCTCCTTGTCGCGTACGAGTTCCAGCGCCCAGAAGACGCCGAGACCGCGGACCTCCCCGACGGAGGGGTGGCGCTCGGCGAGGTCGGCCAGCCCGGGGGCGATGACCTCGGACCCGATGCGGGCGGCGTTCTCGACGATGCCCTCCTCCTCCATCACGTTGATCGTCGCGACGGCGGCGGCGCAGGCCAGGGGGTGGCCGGAGTACGTCAGTCCGCCCGGGTAGGGGCGGGTGGCGAAGGTCTCGGCGATGGCGGCGGAGATGGCCACGCCGCCGAGCGGCACGTAACCGCTGTTGACGCCCTTGGCGAAGGTGATCAGGTCGGGGGTGACGTCCCAGTGCTCGGCGGCGAACCACTTGCCGGTGCGCCCGAAGCCCGACATGACCTCGTCGAGGACGAAGACGATGCCGTGGCGGTCGCACAGCTCGCGCACACCGGCGAGGTAGCCGGGCGGCGGGGTCATGATCCCGGCGGTGCCGGGCACCGACTCCAGGATGATCGCGGCGATGGACTGCGGGCCCTCGAAGGCGATCGTGTCGGCGAGGTGCGCGAGGGCGCGCTCGCACTCCTCCTGCTCGGTGGCCGCGTGGAAGGGCGACCGGTAGAGGAACGGGCCCCAGAAGTGGACGACGCCGGCGGAGGCGGTGTCCGAGGGCCAGCGGCGCGGGTCGCCGGTCAGGTTGATCGCGGCGGCGGTGGCGCCGTGGTACGAGCGGTAGGTGGAGAGCACCTTCTGACGGCCGGTGTGCAGCCGGGCCATGCGTACGGCGTTCTCCACGGCCTCGGCGCCGCCGTTGGTGAAGAAGATCTTGTCGAGGTCACCGGGGGTGCGCTCGGCGATGAGGCGTGCGGCCTCGGAGCGGACGTCGACGGCGAAACCGGGCGCGAGGGTGCAGAGCTTCGCGGCCTGCTCCTGGATCGCGGCGACGACCTTGGGGTGCTGGTGGCCGATGTTGGTGTTGACCAGCTGGGAGGAGAAGTCGAGGAAGCGGTTCCCGTCGTAGTCCCAGAAGTACGAGCCCTCGGCGCCGGCGACAGCCAGCGGGTCGATCAGGGCCTGGGCGGACCACGAGTGGAAGACGTGAGCGCGGTCGGCGGCCTTGACGGTCGCGCCGGTGACATGAGGGGTCATGCGGTCACGCTAGAAGTGCGCAGGTGGGAAGGGATATCGGCGGACTGTATGGGGGTGGGGGGCCGCTCTCGGCAGTCTGTCTGCCGGCGCCGCCATTGACAGCACACTGCCATGATGACAGTCTTCTGTCATAGCTTTCGTCCTGCCAGCTGGAGGCGAGCACCATGACCGAGACCCCCGCCAAGCCCGTCCACCTCGCGGTCTACGACACGTGGGCGGACTGGGAGACCGGACACACCACCGCGCACCTCACCCAGCGCGGCCACCGGATCCGCACGGTCGGCTTCGCCGCCGGCACCCCGGTGACCACGATGGGCGGGCTCCGGATCCTGCCCGACCTGTCCCTGGCCGACCTGCGCCCCGAGGACTCCTCGATGCTGATCCTGACCGGCGCCGAGCTCTGGGACTCCGGCGACGAGCTCGCCCCGTTCGCGGCCAAGGCCCGAGAGTTCCTGGCCGCCGGGGTGCCCGTCGCGGCCATCTGCGGAGCCACGGCGGGCCTGGCCCGGGAGGGTCTGCTGGACGACCGCCCGCACACCAGCGCGGTCTCGTTCTACCTCGCCGAGCAGCCGGGGTACGCGGGCGCCGGGCAGTACGTGGAGGCCGACGCCGTCACGGCGGGCGACCTGATCACGGCGGGCCCGACCGAACCGGTGGCCTTCGCCCGGGAGGTCTTCGCCCGGCTCGGCGCCTACAAGCCGGACGTCCTCGACGCGTGGTACCGGCTCTTCCACGACTCCGACGCGAGCGCGTTCCCGGTCCTGATGGCGGCGGCGGAGGCGGGCGATGCCTGAACCGCTGTCCGGGCGGGAGCGGCAGGACCTGCTCAGCCGTACCGCGCTGGGCGTCTTCCACCTCAACGGCCAGTTCCTCTCCGTCTCCGAGGAACTGGCCCGCCCGGCCGGGCTGACGGCCGCGTGGTGGCAGGTCCTGGGCGCGGTCCTGACGGAGCCGCTGCCCGTGGCGGGCATCGCCAGGACCATGGGGATCACCCGCCAGAGCGTGCAACGCGTGGCCGACCTGCTGGCCGCCCGGGGCCTCGCCGAGTACGTCACCAACCCGGCCCACCGCCGCGCGAAGCTGCTCCGCCCGACGGAGACGGGCCGCGCCGCGATCGCCCGCATCGACCCGGGGCACGCGGAACTGGCCGACAGGCTGGCTGCGGCCCTCGGCGAAGCCGGCTTCGCGGAGACGGTCGCGGTCCTGGACCGCCTCTCGGCGGCGCTGGCGGCGATCGCTTCGGAGAACTGAGGGGTCGGGGGGCGGGGACGGGGGCGGGGGACGGGGACGGGTGTCGTCCGGGAGCGGAACGGGATGCATCCGGCGCGGGGCGGCCCGCGCGTCCACACCCGGACGGGGCGCCGAACGCCGAAGCGCGTCCCGGGGACAGCACCCCGGTGCCGGCACCCGACCCCGACCCCGGCACCGGCACCGACCCTGGCGCCGACCCTGGCGCCGGCACCGGCACCGGCCCACCCCACGCGGCTCCCCGCGACCGCCCGGCCAGGGCAACCCCCCGCTTCCCCTCCCCCCGCGGAGCGCCCCGCACTACGCTCGCCCCGTCCGGCCAGCCCAGGGGGAAGGGACCACCCGGCGATGGAGCAGCTCCACCCCACCGACCCGCAGCACGTCGGCCCGTACCGCCTCTTGTCCCGCCTCGGGGCCGGCGGCATGGGCCAGGTCTACCTCGCCCGCTCCGACCGCGGCCGCGCCGTCGCCGTCAAGCTCGTCCACCCCGGCCTGGCCCTCCGCGAGGAGTTCCGCTCCAGGTTCCGCCAGGAGGTCTCCGCCGCCCGGCACGTCGGCGGCGTCTGGACCGCGCCCGTCCTCGACGCCGACACCGAGGCGCCGGCCCCGTGGTTCGCCACCGGCTACGTCGCCGGGCCGAGCCTGCGCCAGGTCGTGGCCCGGGACTTCGGCCCGCTGCCCGCCCGCACGGTACGGATCCTCGCGGCCGGACTCGCGTACGCCCTCCAGGACATCCACCGCGCCGGCCTGATCCACCGCGACCTGAAGCCCTCGAACGTGCTGCTCACCATCGACGGCCCCCGCGTCATCGACTTCGGCATCGCCCGCCCCCTCGACGAGCCCGACGGCGGCCTGACCCGGACCGGGCAACTGGTCGGCTCCCCCGGCTTCATGGCCCCCGAGCAGGTGCGCGGCGGACCGGTCACCCCGGCCTGCGACGTCTTCTGCCTCGGCGCCGTACTCGCCTACGCGGCCACCGGACGGCTGCCGTTCGGCGACGCGGAACACCCCGGCGGGACCGCCGGGCTGCTGCTGCGCATCGTCGAAGCCGAACCGGACCTGGACGGCGTACCGGACGGGCTGCGCGCGCTCGTCGCCGACTGCCTGCGCAAGGACCCCGCCGCCCGGCCCGACCCGGCGGCCGTGCTGGCCCGGGTGGGGGCGGGCGACACGGTGGCCGACGGGCGGGCGCTGGAACCCTGGCTCCCGGCACCGCTCGTGGCCCAGCTGGGGCGGCAGGCCGCGCAGCTCCTCGACCGCGAGGACGCCGGCCCGGCGGGCCCGCCCCGGCCGTCGCCCCCGGTCCCGGCCCCGGCCCCGGCCCCGGCGGACCCGGCCTTCGCCCCCGCGCCGCCCGCGCCGCCCGTGCCTCGCACCGTCCCCGCCACCCTCGCGGCGTCCGTGCCGCCGGTGCCCGTCCAGCCGTACGAGCCGCCTCCCGCGGTGCCCCCGGCCCGCCCCGGCACCGTGTCGACGGCGTTGCTCGCCGCGGTGGCGGTCGTCGTCGCGGCGGCCGCGGGCGGCACGGTGTACGCGGTGATGAGCGGGGACTCCGGGCCCCGGACCCCGGTCACGGCGCCCTCCGGGGTCGCGGGAGCGCCCTCTGCGGGCTCCGGATCCGCCTCCGGCTCCGGCTCCGCTTCCGCCCCCGCCTCCGGGAGCCCCGGAAGCGGAACCCGGGCGGGCCGGCTCCCCCAGTCCTACGCCGGCACCTGGCGGGCCGCCTCCGGCTCCGCCGACTGGCGCCTGACCCTCACCCCCGGCGCCGTCGGCGACTCCGTCATGACCCTGCGCGTCGAGCACCCCGGGTACTCCTGCTCCTGGCGGGCCGCCCTGCGCAGCGCCCCCGACCCGGTGGAACTCGACGCCTCCGCCGTCACCTCCGGGACCCCTCCCACCTGCACGCCCGGCGGCTGGAGCCGGCTGCGGCTGCTGCCCGACGGGAGCCTGGTCCGCGAGCTGAGCGGGGGAGACAGCCTCCCTCTCACGTATTACAGGGAGTAGTCACCAGACGTTTGTGTCGAAGTCAATAAGCCTGCAAACAGAGCTTGTTGCGTACGACGGGCCCACCGCACACTGCGGCACATGGAGCCCTTGAAGGTAGTGGCACGACTGTGGGAGCGGATCGAGGCACGCGACTGGGACGGCGTGGCCGGGCTCGTCGCCGAGGACGCCGTCATCGAATGGCCGGTCAGCGGCGAGCGGATCGTCGGCAGAGCCAACTTCATCGCCGTGCTCCGTGACGAGGAGGACGACACCGGCGAGCGGTCCATCGGCTCCGTCGAGGTCCTGCGCATCCTCGCCGACGGGGACCTCGTCGTCACCGAGGTGGAGATACCCGAGGACCACGTCCTCTACCGGGCCGTATCACTGTGGACGGTGCGCGGCGGACGGGTCGTCGGCGCCCGGGAGTACTGGACAAGCCCTGGACAGGACCCTGCGCCCCGCTGGAGAGCCGTTTACGTCGAACCCCTGGTGGCAGACTGAGCCGTGTGCTCACGCAACTCGCCGCGGCGACCGGCGTCCTGGCCCTGCTGACCCTCGTACCCGGCCCCGACATGGCCATCGTGACCCGGCGGGCCGTCTCCCGGGGACGGGCCGACGGGCTGCGCACCGTGGGCGGGATCGCCGTAGGGCTGCTGCTGTGGGGCGCCCTGACGGCGGCCGGGCTCGCGGCGCTGCTCGCCGCCTCGGCCGAGGTGTTCCTGGTGGTCAAGCTCGCCGGGGCGGCGTACCTCTGCCTCCTCGGCGCACAGGCCCTGCGCCGCCCGGGCGCCGGGGCCGCACTGGACGGGACTTCCGGTGACGCGGCGGACCGCCCCGCGCCCGGCCGCGGCGGCAGCGCCTGGCGCACCGGCCTGGTCGCCAACGCCCTCAACCCGAAGATCGCCGTGTTCTACACCGGCCTGCTGCCCACCCTCGCGCCGCCGGGCCTGAGCCCGGCGGCGGGGATGGCGCTGCTCGTCCTGGTCCACGTCCTGCTGACGCTGGCCTGGCTGAGCACGTACGTCTACGTCCTCTCGCGCGCCCGGCGCTTCTTCACGCGGCCGCGCGTCCGCCGGACGATGGACCGGGTGACGGGCGTCGTCCTGATCGGCTTCGGGGTGCGCGTGGCCACGTCCGCGACGTAGCTCCCGGGTAGGGGGCGGGGGGGGCGGCCCGCTACGGGAGGAGGCGGTCGAGCTCCTCGGTGACGGCGGCCCGTATCCCGTCGTGGCGGGGCGCGAGCGCGTGGCGTTCGCCGCGCCAGCACTCCTCGTCCTCGTAGAGCCAGACCGGCATCCGGACGAGGTCCTCGGGCTCCCAGTCGTAGCGCGGCCAGATGTGGGCGTGCAGGTAGGGGTCGGTGTTGCCGAGGATCTCGATGTTCACGCGGCGGAAGGCCGGGTCGAGCCGCGCGCAGGCCCGCTCGACGGCCTCGGCGAGCCGCTCCAGGTCGGTGAGGTAGGCGATCCGGCGCGCCGGGGGCAGGTCCGAGAGCCGGGTCACGGCGGGGTCGTCGGTCAGCAGCACGGAGTACCCGGGCAGGAACTGCCGGTCCCCGATGGCCGCGAATCCGGAGTCGAGGCGGCGCAGGACGGTGGGGTTCAGCCCCCGGTGCGCGCTGCCGATGCGGTCGTGTCGCCAGTCGGTCTCGTTCATCCCCGGACCCTAACGGAGGGCGGTGGCGGGCCATTTGCCGGTGTCGGGCCGGGCGTGCCGATCACCGGCCGGTGCTCGTGGACCGGTGGAGGACCGCTGCCGGCTGGCTCTCAGGTAGCGGTGGTCATACCTGAGAGCTACCTGTGAAGCCCGCTCCGCAGCGTGACGCCGACGAGGGGTCCCGATTCCTAACTTCGTTACCAGAGCGGGCGCCTGCCCGCCGGACCGAAGGACAGGAAGAGGAATCCGAGATGAGCACTGGCAGCCGCCTCCGCCGCACCGTGCTGGCCGGCCTCGTCGCCGCGGCCGTCGTGCTCCCCGTGTCCGCCGCCGCGTCCCCGCGGATCCCGGCGCCGGCCCCGGAGGCCGTCTCCGAGTCCGCCTCCTTGGAGAGCCGGTACGCGGCCTCCCTCGCGGGCATCGCCGGGGCGGCCCGTACGGCCGAGGAGTCGGGCCACGCCGGCCGGGCCGCGAGGCTGCGGGCCATGGCGGGGACCGGAGCCCGGTTCCTCGCCTTCGACGGCCGCGGCCGGGGCCGCGCCACAGAGGTGTTCGGCGACCTGGGCGGCGCGGACCGGATCGCGGTCCTGGTGCCGGGCTCGGACACGAACCTGGACACCTACCAGCGTTTCCGGGAGGGGGCCCGGTCCCTCCAGCAGCGGCTCCAGGCCGAGCACCCGCGCTCCGCGGTGGTCGCCTGGCTCGGCTACGACACGCCCGGCACGGTCAGCACCACCGTCCTGACCGCCGACCGCGCCGACCGGGCCGCGGCCGAACTCGGCCCGTTCCTCTCCGGGTTGCGGAAGCTGACCCCGGACGGCGCCCGGATCTCCCTGCTCTGCCACTCGTACGGCTCGGTGGTCTGCGGCCGGACCAGGACCGGCCCGGAGGTCACCGACGTGGCCCTGTACGGCAGCCCGGGTACGGGAGCGGCCACCGCGGGGGAGCTGCCGACCACCGCCCGGGTGTGGGCCGGCCGGGGCTCCGGGGACTGGATCGGCCATGTTCCCCATGTCCGGTTCGGCGGCATCGGGTTCGGTACCGATCCCGTGGATCCCGCCTTCGGCGCCCGCGCCTTCGCGGCCGGCTCCGCCGGGCACAGCGACTACCTCAAGCCCGGCACCGAGTCCCTCGGCAGCCTGGCCCGCATCGTCCTCGGAGCGGAGGCCCCTCATGCGTAGCCTGCACACCCGCTGGTCGGCGCTGGCCGACCGCGTCGACGGCGCGACCCCGGCGGACCGGGACCGGTCGGTGGACGCCCTGCGGGCCCTCGCGATCCTCGGCGTGGTGCTCGGGCACTGGCTGGTCACCTCGCTGACCAGTACGGACGGCGGCCTGCGCGGGGTGAGTCCGCTGGCCCACATGCCCTGGCTGGCCCCGGTGTCCTGGGTGCTCCAGACGCTGGCCGTGTTCTTCCTCGTCGGCGGGCACGTCGCGGCCCAGGGGTACGCGTCGGCTCGGGCGCGCGGGGTCGCGTACGGGAGCTGGGTACGGCTGCGGCTGGGGCGGCTGTTCCGCCCCGTGGCGGCAGTGCTCGCGCTGTGGGCGGTCGTGGCGGGCGGCCTGCTGCTGGGCGGCGCCGGGCTGGACACCGTCCGGACCCTGCTCCGGCTGGTGTGGTCGCCGCTGTGGTTCCTGCTGGTGTTCGCCGCGCTGACCGCCGCCACCCCGCTCGTGGTCCGGCTGAACCCGCTGTGGCCCGCGCTCGTGGTGGCGGCGGTCGACGGGTGGCGGTTCGCTCTCGACGGGCCCGAGTGGACCGGCTGGGTCAATGTCGCCGCGGGCTGGCTCGTCCCCTACACCCTGGGGGCGGCGTGGGCGCGGGGGGCGTTCGCCCGGCGCCGTCCGGCCCTGCTCCTGCTCGGCGGGGGCGCGGCCGGTGCGGCCGCGCTGGTCCTGTGGGGCGGGTACCCGGCGTCGATGGTGGGGGTACCGGGGGCGGCGGTGTCCAACCTGAACCCGCCGACGCTGGCCGCCGTCGCCTTCGGGCTGGCCCAGTGCGGGCTGGCGCTGCTGGCGCGCGGGCCGCTGGCCCGGGCGATGCGCCGGCCCCGTGCCTGGGCGAAGGTGGCCCTGATGAACCTGTCCGCGATGACGGTGTTCCTCTGGCACCAGACCGCGATGATGTCCGTCACCGCTCTGGGGCTGCTGGTCTCCTCCGACCTCCCCGGGCTGCACACCGTGCCCGGTACGGCGGGCTGGATAGCCGCCCGGCTGCTGTGGCTGCCGGTGTTCGCGGCCGCCCTGGCCGTCTGCTGGGCCGCCTTCCACACCTACGAGCGGGCCCCCCGGCCGCGGAAGGCAGCCGGAGCCCTCGGGGACCGGCGTCCGGGATCCGTACGGGAGGTGTCCCATGCCTAGGGTGGCCGACGTGAGCGAGCAGAGCGAAACCCGGGCCGAGGGCCCCGTCCAGGACGGCCCCGCACCGCGCGGTGTGGCCCGGCAGTTGTTCACCCTCGGGCGGGACCCGCTGCCCCCGATGAAGCGGCCCCGCTGGCTGAACCGGCTGCCGCACGTCCTGGTCGTGTACGTCGCGGTCCTCTTCGGTTTCCTGACGCTCACGCAGATCCAGGACCACTACCACATGCGCGAGCCGAGCGTCATCGTGCTGTGCCTCTTCACCGGCTTCTCCATCGTGGCCGCCATGTTCCGGCCGGTCGCCGCCTGGTGGCTGGGCCTGGTGACCTCCGGCTTCATCGCCGCCGCGATCCACGGCCACGTGGGACGGGGCCAGACCTGGCCGTGGACGCCCACCGGGCTCTTCGCCTTCGCCCCGCTGGTGCTGCTGGTGGCCCTGCGCGTGCCGCCGAAGGTGACGGGCGCGGTCGTCGCCGTCTCCATCGCCTGCACCGGGGCGGCCGAGATGCTCTTCAAGCCGGAGCACAGCCAGAGCAGCACGGTCGGCGCGCTCCTCGTCTTCGGCTTCGCCGGCCTCCTCGGGTACGCGCTGCGGGCGACGCGGCTGGCCCGCGGCCAGCTCGTCGCGCAGGAGACCCTGACGGAGGAGGAGCGGGCGCGGCGGACGCTGCTGGAGGAGCGCAGCCGGATCGCCCGTGAGCTGCACGACGTCGTCGCGCACCACATGTCGGTGATCTCCATCCAGGCGCAGGTGGCCCCGCACCTGGTGGAGAACCCGTCCCCGGAGCTGAAGGAGAACCTCGCGGGCATCCGGCAGAACGCCCTGGAGGCCCTCACCGAACTGCGGCGCGTCCTGGGCGTGCTGCGCTCCGAGCACGCCGACGATCCGGCGAACCCGCACCACCCGCAGCCCACCCTCGCCGAACTGGACGCCCTCGTGGACAACGTGCGCGCGGCCGGACTGGACGTCACCACCGAGACGGCGGGCATACGGCGGCCGCTGACCCCGGGCGCGGAGCTCACCGCCTACCGGATCGTGCAGGAGGCACTGAGCAACTGCCTGCGCCACGCCCCCGGTTCCCGAGTGGAGGTCGGCATCGCCTACGGGCCGCGCGAACTGCACCTGTGCGTGGCGAACTCGGCGCCGACCCGGCCGGCCCCGCCGTCTCCCGGTGCGGGGCACGGGCTGCTCGGCATGCGGGAGCGGGCGGGCATGCTGGGGGGCGAGCTGGCGGCCGGCCCGCGCCCTGACGGCGGGTACGAGGTGAGCGCCGTGCTCCCCATGGATCCGCCCGGCGGTTCCGTCTCCGAGAAGAAGAAGGACGTATGAGCACTCCGATCAGGGTGATGATCGCCGACGACCAGATGATGGTCCGGCAGGGCTTCACCGTCCTGCTGAACGCCGAGCCGGACATCGAGGTGGTCGGGCAGGCGATAGACGGTGCCGACGCGGTGGCGAAGACCGGGGAACTCGCACCGGACGTGGTCCTGATGGACATCCGCATGCCGGGGATGGGCGGTATCGAGGCCACCTCCGTCATCACGGGCACGCCCGGCTCGGCGGTGAAGGTACTGGTGCTGACCACCTTCGACCTGGACGAGTACGTGTACGAGGCGCTGCGCGCGGGTGCTTCCGGCTTCCTCCTGAAGGACGCCTCGGCGGACCAGCTGGCCGAGGCCGTGCGGGTGGTCGCGGCCGGCGAGGCCCTGCTGTCGCCGAACATCACGAAGCGCCTGATCACCGAGTTCTCGCGGCTGGGGGCCCCGCGTGCGCCGTCCAGGGCTCGGATCGAGGAGCTGACGGAACGGGAGACCGAGGTGCTGTCGCTGATCGCGCAGGGCCTGTCCAACGCGGAGATCGCGACGCACCTGGTGGTGGCCGAGCAGACGGTGAAGACCCATGTGGGCCGGATCCTGGTGAAGCTGGGCCTGCGGGACCGGACGCAGGCCGCGGTGTTCGCCTACGAGACGGGTCTGGTCCGTCCGGCGGGCTACTGAGGGCCCCGTGTAGTACCTGAGGGGGACCCCTGGAAATCCCCTTCGGCGGCGACGCGGTCGAGGGAGGCACCGGCCTACGGTTTGGACATGACCGAGACGACCACCGGGGCGACCCCCCGGCCTCCCGAACTGCGGATGGCTTCGGGCCTGATCCAGAGCCTGCGCGACGAGCTGATCACCGACGCCTTCGCCTACCGGCCGCTCCCGCTGATGCGGACGGACGGCCCGCTGGTGCGCCGGCTCCCCGAGGGCATACGGCCGAAGGCGGCCTACCTGCCGCATGCCGTGGTGGTCGTGACGGCGTTCTTCGTGACCATGCTCGCGAGCGCCGACAACCAGTACGGCGGGCCGCCGGTCCAGTTCGTGGTGCTGGGGCTGCTGGCGGCGGGTCCGGTGCTGATGACCCTGGTGCGTCCCGCGGGGGCGTTCTGGGTGGTGCTGGCGCTGACCACCGCGCTGTCGGTGTTCTCCGACCGGAACCTGTCCTGGCCGTGGTCGCCGAGCACCTTCGTGGCGACCCTCGCCGTCATGACCTTCGTGGCGATGCGGCTGCGGCCCCGGGCCGCCGCCTGGATGTGGTTCATCACCCTGGTGTACGGGACGGCCCTGCCGGTCCTGGTCGGCGGCGCGGACGGCGGCGCCGTCGCCCCGATGGCCTTCTTCTCGGCGGTGGCCCTGCTGGTGGTGACGGTCCGCAACACGCGCCGGGAGGCCCGGCGCGAGGTGATCGCCGAGCGGGAGGTGACGGCCGTCGAGCGGGACCGGCGGACGCTGCTGGAGGAGCGGACGACGATCGCGCGGGAGCTGCACGACGTGGTCGCGCACCACATGTCGGTGGTGGCGATCCAGGCGGAGGCGGCTCCGTACAGGGTGAAGAATCCGCCGCCGGAGCTGGAGGCGGCCTTCGCGACCATCCGGGAGAACGCGGTGGCGGCGCTGACGGAGCTGCGGCGGGTGCTGGGTGTGGTGCGGTCCGCGGACTACGAGGCCCCGGAGGCCCCGCAGCCGACGCTGGCCTCCCTGGACGGGCTGCTGGCCAATGTGCGGGAGGCCGGTCTGCGCGTGGACAAGACCGTCACGGGTGCGGTGCGCGAGCTGCCGCAGGGCGTGGAGCTGTCGGCGTACCGGATCATCCAGGAGGCCCTGAGCAACAGCCTGCGGCACGCCCCGGGGGCGCCGGCCGAGGTGGAGGTCTCGTACGTGCTGGGCGGGCTGGGGATACGGGTGGTCAACGGTCCGGCGGACGGGGACGTCCCGCCCTCGCCGGGAGCCGGGCACGGGATCACCGGGATGCGGGAGCGGGTGGCGATGCTGGAGGGGGAGATGACGGCCGGGGAGACCGGTGCGGGCGGGTACGAGGTGGCCGTGTTCATACCGGTGCGCAGCCGGCCGCAGCCCGAGGAGGGGCCGGCATGACGATCCGGGTGCTGATCGTCGACGACCAGATGATGGTCCGCGAGGGGTTCTCCGTCCTGCTGAACGCGATGGAGGGCATCGAGGTCGTCGGGGAGGCCGTCGACGGCAGGCAGGCCATCGCGCAGGTCGCGGCCCTGAGGCCGGACGTGGTGCTGATGGACATCCGGATGCCGGAGATGAACGGCCTGGAGGCGACGCGGCAGATCGTGGCGGCGGACACGGACGCGAAGGTGCTGGTCCTGACGACCTTCGACCTCGACGAGTACGTGTACCAGGCGCTGCGTGCGGGGGCGTCCGGGTTCCTGTTGAAGGACGCCTCCGCCCGGCAGCTGGCGGAGGGGGTGCGGGTGGTGGCAGCTGGGGAGGCGCTGCTCGCCCCGTCGGTGACGAAGCGGCTGATCTCGGAGTTCTCGAAGCTCTCGGAGGTGCAGCGGGCGGCGGACCCTTCGGGGGTGTCGGAGTTGACGGAGCGGGAGACGGAGGTGCTGGTGCTGATCGCGCAGGGCCTGTCCAACGGGGAGATAGCGGACCGGCTGCTGGTGGCGGAGTCGACGATCAAGACGCACGTGAGCCGGATCCTGGTGAAGCTGGGCCTGCGGGACCGGACCCAGGCCGCGGTGTACGCCTACGAGACACGGCTGGTGACGCCTGCTTAGGGAATGCAGCGCCTAGGGTGCTGGGATGCGCTTTGATCCTTGGGATGCCGCGTTCGTAGCCGATCCGTACCCCGCTTACCGGGAGTTGAGGGAGCGGGGGAGGGCGGTGTGGTGCGAGGCGACGGGGCAGTGGCTGGTGCCGCACTACGCCGACGTGAGCGCGTTGCTGCGGGACCGGCGGCTGGGGCGGACCTACCTGCACCGCTTCAGCCACGAGGAGTTCGGGCGCCAGGCGCCGCCGCCGGAGCACGAGCCGTTCCACGTGCTCAACGGGAACGGCCTGCTGGACCTCGAGGATCCCGCGCATGCCCGGGTGCGGCGGCTGGTGTCGAAGGCGTTCACCCCGCGCATGGTGGAGCGGCTGGCGCCGTCGGTCGAGCGGCTGGCGCGGGAGCTGGCGGGCGGGCTGCGGGCCGCCGGGGGCGGGGACCTGCTCACGGCCGTCGCCGAGCCGCTGCCGGTGGCGGTGATCGCGGAGCTGCTGGGGGTCCCGGAGGGGGACCGGGGGCTGCTGAGGCCCTGGTCGGCGGACATCTGCGGGATGTTCGAGCTGCGGCCGGACGCGGAGACCGCGCGGCGGGCGGTGACGGCGAGCGTGGAGTTCAGCGCGTACCTGCGGGAGCTGATCGCCGAGCGCCGCAAGGAGCCCGGCACGGATTTGATCTCCGCGCTGATCGCCGCCCACGATGAGGAGGGCCGGCTCAGCGAGCAGGAGATGATCTCGACCTGCGTGCTCCTGCTGAACGCCGGGCACGAGGCGACCGTGAACACCACGGTGAACGGCTGGTGGGCCCTGTTCCGCAATCCCGGTCAGCTCGCGGGCCTGCGCGCGCACCCCGGACGGGCGGGTGCGGAAAAGTTGTCCACAGCTGTGGATGAACTGATGCGCTACGACACGCCCCTCCAGATGTTCGAGCGCTGGGTGCTCGACGACATCGAGATCGGGGACACGCTCATCCCCCGCGGGGCCGAGGTGGCGCTGCTCTTCGGGTCCGCGAACCGGGACCCCGCGCGTTTCGAGGACCCTGACGTGCTCGACCTCGGGCGGGCCGACAATCCGCACCTGACGTTCGGGGCCGGGATCCACTACTGCCTGGGCGCGCCGCTGGCCCGGCTGGAGCTGGCCGCCTCGTTCGGGGCGCTGCTCGACGCCGGCGGCCCGCCGATGCGGCTGGTGAGGGAGCCCCGCTGGCAGGAGGGCTATGTGATCCGGGGGCTGCGGGAGCTCCTGGTGGAGTTCTAGGCGGGCGGCAGGTTCCCGGGTGGCGGGTTCTCGGGTGGCGGGTTCTCCGGTGGCGGGCTGCCGGAGGGCTGCCTAGCGTGAAGCGGAGCCGGCCCCCGCCCCCACCCCGCCCCGCCCCGCAGCGAGAAGAGGCACGCCCCCATGTCCGAAAAGCCCGCCATCGTCCTGGTCCACGGATTCTGGGGCGGTGCCGCCCACTGGTCCAAGGTCATCACCGAGCTGCACCGTCGCGGCTTCCGCGACCTGCACGCGGTGGAGAACCCGCTGACCTCGCTGGCCGACGACGCCGAACGCACCCGCAAGATGGTCCGGCAGATCGACGGGCCCGTGGTCCTGGTGGGCCACTCGTACGGGGGCGCGGTCATCACCGAGGCCGGCGACCTGCCGAACGTCTCCGCGCTGGTCTACGTCGCGGCCTTCGCCCCCGACAGCGGGGAGAGCCCGGGTGCGATCAGCGAGAAGCACCCCCCGGCGGCCTTCCCGAACCTCGCGCCGGACTCGGACGGCTACCTGTGGCTCAAGCAGGACAAGTTCCACGAGAGCTTCGCGCAGGACCTGACGGCGGACGAGGCCCTGGTGATGGCCGTCACCCAGAAGGCCCCGCTGGCCTCCACCTTCGGCGACGCCGTCACCGCCCCGGCGTGGCGCGCGAAGCCGTCCTGGTACCAGGTGTCCACCCAGGACCACATGATCCACCCGGACAACCAGCGCATGATGGCCGAGCGGATGAACCCCCGCAAGACGGTCGAGCTGGACTGTTCGCACGCCTCCCTGGCCTCCCAGCCGGGCCCCGTCTGCGACCTGATCGAGGCCGCCGCGAACGAGACGGCCGGCCGCTAGGCAGGCCGCACGGGCTCACCTCGGAAGCGTCAGCGCCCAGGCCGCCCGCCGCACCGTCCAGGTGCGCCGCCGCACCGGGCCGGCCAGGGCGTGGTCCGCCCGGTAGCGGAAGTCCTCCCCGGACGCCCCGACCACCGCGGACACCGTGACCGCCTCCGCGCAGCCCCTCAGCGGCGGCGCGCCCGACAGCCGCACCACGACCTCCGCCGGTCCGGCGCCGCCCCCGGCGGTCCGTACGGCCACGTCCTCCACCGGGCGGTCCCCGTCGGCGACCACGACCCCGTCGACCTCCACCCGCAGCCGGTGGACCGGCCACGCGGGCGGCGCCGGGCTCGGCAGCAGCGTCCGCAGCAGTGAGCGGTAGCCCCCGCCGCGCCGCACGGCCGACACCGGCGGGGTGATCCGCAAGCCGCCCAGCACCACCCCGCCGCCGTCGTCCACCAGCAGGTCCCGCGGCCGCGCCACCCCGTCCAGCGCCGTCCTCGCCGCCAGCACCGCCGACAGCGGCACCCCGAGCGACCGGGCCAGCGCCAGGGACCCCGCGGGGCCCACCGGGATCAGCGACACCACCCGCTCGCCCGGCTCCCGCTCCCGGTGCAGCAGCCCCACGGCCCGCACCAGCGCCCGGTCGTCCCCCACGACCACCGGCCGCCGATGACCGCGGCGGGCGAGGGCCCGCGCAAATTCCTCCTGCGAATCCGGGAGGCAGATTTTCGCCGCCGCTCCCGCTGACAACACATCCTTCGCGATTCGCACGGACTCGCCGTCAAGACGGCGGGCGACCGGGTCGACGAGCACGAGCAGGCCGCCTACCGGCGCGCCCGCATGGCTCATGGCGGGCTCTGGAGCCGACACCTCGGTCCTTCCTCGGGTAGCATCTTTGTGCAAGAGGCCCTTGCGCTATTGCGCCAGGGCCTTCGTCTATTCCGGGGCACCGGTCCGACGGCTCAGCCTGCGGTGTACATCGTCGTACGCCCCCTGACCTTGGACATGCCCCATCCGGAAGAGGTGTACGCCTGTGCCCGCTCTTGTGCTGCTCGGAGCTCAGTGGGGTGACGAGGGCAAGGGAAAGGCCACCGACCTGCTCGGTGGATCCGTTGACTATGTGGTGCGCTACCAGGGCGGCAACAACGCCGGCCACACGGTCGTCGTAGGCGACCAGAAGTACGCGCTCCACCTTCTCCCTTCCGGCATCCTCTCCCCCGGATGCACCCCGGTCATCGGCAACGGTGTCGTCGTCGACCCGGCCGTCCTGCTCTCCGAGCTGCGCGGTCTGAACGAGCGCGGCATCGACACCTCCAAGCTGCTCATCAGCGGCAACGCGCACCTGATCACGCCGTACAACGTCACCCTCGACAAGGTCGGCGAGCGCTTCCTCGGCAAGCGCAAGATCGGTACGACCGGCCGCGGCATCGGCCCGACCTACGCGGACAAGATCAACCGCGTCGGCATCCGCGTCCAGGACCTGTACGACGAGTCGATCCTCACCCAGAAGGTCGAAGCGGCGCTGGAGGGCAAGAACCAGCTCCTCGCGAAGCTGTACAACCGCCGCGCGATCGAGGCCTCCGCGATCGTCGAGGAGATGCTCCAGTACGCGGACCAGATCAAGGGCTACGTCGCCGACACCACCCTGATCCTCAACAACGCGCTGGACGAGGACAAGGTCGTGCTCTTCGAGGGCGGCCAGGGCACCCTGCTCGACGTCGACCACGGCACGTACCCCTTCGTCACCTCCTCGAACCCGACCGCCGGCGGCGCCTGCACCGGCACCGGCGTGGGCCCGACGAAGATCAGCCGCGTCATCGGCATCCTCAAGGCCTACACGACCCGCGTCGGCGCGGGCCCGTTCCCGACCGAGCTGTTCGACGAGGACGGCGAGGCGCTGCGCCGCATCGGCGGCGAGCGCGGCGTGACCACCGGCCGTGACCGCCGCTGCGGCTGGTTCGACGCCCCGATCGCCCGCTACGCCACCCGCGTGAACGGCCTGACGGACTTCTTCCTCACCAAGCTGGACGTTCTGACCGGCTGGGAGGAGATCCCGGTCTGCGTCGCGTACGAGATCGACGGCAAGCGCGTCGAGGAGCTGCCCTACTCGCAGACCGACTTCCACCACGCGAAGCCGATCTACGAAACCCTCCCGGGCTGGTCCGAGGACATCACCAAGGCCAAGACCTTCTCCGACCTGCCGAAGAACGCGCAGAACTACGTGAAGGCGCTGGAGGAGATGTCGGGCGCCCCGATCTCCGCGATCGGCGTCGGCCCCGGCCGCACCGAGACGATCGAGATCAACTCGTTCCTCTAGGCACCGCCACCCCCCGGAGGGGGGGGGGGGGGGGGGGGGGGGGGGGGGGGGGGGGGGGGGGGTGTGGGGGGGTGGGGGGGGGGGGGGGGGGGGGGGGGGGGAGGGGCGGGGGGGGGGGGGGGGGGGGG
>NZ_JBWKEZ010000014.1:91984-107402 GCF_056434525.1 Streptomyces sp. NPDC044002 | reverse complement strand
GGGGGGCCCCGGGTTTTCCGGAGGGTTTATAGCCCCGGCACACAGGAACGGGACAAAGATCCTTTCTTCCTTCAAAACCCCCCCCCCCCCGGGGGGGGGGGGACCCCCCCCCCCCCCCCCCCCCCTCCGGCGTTTTCGGCAGACCCGCGCGAACACGTACCGCGCCCGGTGGATCACGTTCGGTACAGTCGGGGCACCGTCATCCAGGGCTGGGGATTCCAGATGCACGACCTCCGCGCGCCGGCGCTCCCGGCGACCCGAGGCGAGGCGCTCGACGCCGACGCCTACGCCGAAGAGCTGCGGGAACGCCGCGCGTCGGTCCGCAACGGCGAGTCCTGGCAGCTGGAGCGGCTCCAGCACTTCGAGGAGACCGGCAACCCGCCCCGGGACGCGCTGCGCCGCGGCGACTGGCGGGAGGTGCTCCGGCTGATCGAGGCCGAACGCACCACCGCGCGCCGGGCCGCCGACGACGACGGCCGCAACGGCTCCCCCTTCCGCCGGCTGCGGGTGGTGGAGGAGCCGCTGTCCCCGTACGTGCGCTGGCAGCTGCACTGGCTCCACATGCGCGCCGAGGCCGGGCACCAGACGCGGGTGCTGTCCGCCGAGGAGTTCTCCTTCGCCGAGGCGGCCGGCGGCGGGCGGCTCCCCGAGATCGTGATCGTCGACGGCCGCGTCCTGTACGAGGTCCTCCACACCCCCGCCGGCGTCCACACGGGCAGCCGCCGGTACGAGGACCCGGCGATCGTCCGGCCCTGGGAGGTGTACGTGAAGCGGGCCTACGCGATGGCCGAGGACCTGCGGAACTACTTCACCCACTCCGTGGCGCACCTGCCGCCGCCCCCGGCGGCCTGAAAGAACTTCTCCGGGCCTGTCACATCCGTGCCCTCCCCCGGGTCAGTGCTGTGAAGACACCGACCGAAGGAGAGCAGCAGCCATGACGAACACCCCCGCCTCGATCTCCCGGATGCCCAACCCGGGCGAGTTCGTGCCCGAGCTGAGCGACATCAGCGCCGCCCTCTTCCGCGCCACCGGCAACCGCTCGGTGCCGCGCACCACGATCAGCCTGGTGCACCTGCGCGCCGGCCAGATCGTGCACAACACCTACCTGACCGTCCTGAACACGGCCTTCCTCCGCAAGGCCGGCGAGTCCGAGGAGCGGATCACCGCCGTCTCCTCCTGGCAGGACGCGCCGTACTTCACCCCGGCCGAGCGCGCCGCGCTCGCCCTGGTGGAGGCCACCCTCCAGCCCGCCCCGCGCGGCCAGGAGCGCGTCCCGGACGAGCTGTACGCCGAGGTCGCGGAGCACTACGACGAGAAGGCGCTGGCCACCCTCACCATCGCGATCGGCCAGATCAACTTCTTCATCGCGCTGGCCGTGATCGGCAAGCCCCAGCCGGTCGCCTCCCTCGCCGACCAGCAGTGGGACTGACGGCCGGCGCCCCGCACCGGGTCAGGAGACCAGCGTCTGCTCCTCCAGCTCGGTCAGCCGCACCGTGCACAGTCCGCCGCGCTCGGTCCTCACGTCCGTGACCTTCAGCTGCGTTCCCGGGGAGAGGATGAACTCCTCCTCCTCGGTGAACGCGGAGAAGTCCCGGATGCCGACCGCCCGGGCGGGCACCACCTCGAAGAGCGTCCGCTTGCCGCGGCTGCCGAGGAACCCCCGCGCGACACCGAGCTTCGGCGTGCAGGAGGACACGCCCCACCAGGTGACCGTGCGGCCCAGCGGGTACTGCGCCCGCAGGTCCAGCGCCACGCCCCGGTACAGCGGCTCGGTGCGCGCGGGCAGGCCCGACACGGCCGAGAACAGCAGCCGCAGGTAGGGCAGGTACGGGACGAGCCTGGAGCGGTCCGGGGAGCGCAGGACGGCGTTGATCTCCCGGTAGAACGCGGACTCGCAGGTGTAGAGGTAGAGGGCGGACACCGCGTCGGCGGACAGGGCGCCGGCCGCTCCGTCCGCCCGCGTCTTCCCGAACTCGTACGACCGGTCGACGTGCCGGCCGAGTCCGGACAGCAGCTCGGCGACGGGCGCGACGGCGTCGCGGAAGTCCATCAGCGGGGTGTCGAACACACCGGTGATGGCGGGGAGGACGAGGCCCTCGTCCTTGACGCTGGAGAGGCGCTCCAGATACAGCTGGTGCAGCTCCATCGTGGAGGCGATGAAGGCGCCCATGCGTGCCGCGACGTCCTCGCCGCCCGCCCCCGCGGTTTCTTCGGCGCGCTCGTTCCACCCCTTCTCCGGGAGCCAGTCGACGGGGGCGGCGCCCAAGGACGCGAGCGCGTCGTTGACCTCTCCGAAGTGGTCGCCGTCGCAGAAGATGTCGCCCTGCGCCGCGGGATTGGCGTGGTCGATGTGCCGGACCTCGACGCCGGGGTACTTCTTCTGGAGTTCGAGGACGACCTTCTTCAGGCTGCGCGCGTGGGCGCCCCACCAGGCGAAGACGACCCCGCGGTCCTCCTCGTCGGCGTCCTGCTTGGCCTTGAGGATCTCCTCGACGATGCGTTCGGCGACCGGCCGCCAGAAGGCGGTGTGCGGATCGGCGCCGCCCCGGGTCCCGTCGCTGCTCGCGGTGAGCGCGGCGTTCAGCAGGAGCACGCCCTGGGTGAGCATCGCCTGGAACCATTCCGGCGGCTGCACGGTGTCCCGCTCCCCGAGGAGCGCGCGTATGTCGGCGATGGGGGTCTTCTTGGGAATTCCGTGCTTCCACATCGCCGCTGCCTTGATGATGCAGCGAATGCTGACGACCCGGCCGAACTGGCTGTCCTTCCAGTCGTGGAAGGTGTTGTCGAACATCGCTATGCCGGTGGCGCTTTCCGGCCGCGGATAGGGGTTCTGTCCGAAGACGACGACCTTCCACTTGTGCGGCGGATTCGGCTTGAGCGCCTGGAAGGTCAGCTCGCGGACCGGGACGACTTCCGGGCTGCGGCCTGCGCCGATGAACGCGGCGGCGTTCGGCTGGGCCTCGATGACGGGCCTCAGCAGCGGGAACCACGGTTCGCCGCCGCCCTTGAACAATTCGGCGAGGGCCAGCGGGTCATTGGGGTCGGGCTGTGCGGGATCGGCCGGGGAATTGGTTTCGGGCATGGCGGCAACTCCGAAATGTCGAACCGGGTTTCGAGTCTTTCCGCAGGCTAGCAACGGGCACTGACAACGCTGACCGTCCATCACCGGCACGCGTACCGGAGGGGATTGTCAGTGCCCGCCGCTAGCGTGGTGAGTGGTCGGAAAGACCGATTCACGATGGGAGTGGATGATGACCGAGGACCGCGTGCAGCCCGCGCTGAGGGTCGTACTGACCGACGTCAACGCCGAAGTGGTGGAGTCGTGGCGGGCCGCCTTCGCCGACACCCCCGGGGTCGAGATCCGCCGGGGCTCGATCCTCGACGAGGACGTCGACGCGTGGGTCAGCCCGACCAACTCCCGCGGCCGGATGGACGGCGGGGTCGACGCGGCCGTCAAGCGCTTCCTGGGGGCGGGCATCCAGCTGCGCGTGCAGCGGGCGATACGCGACGGGTTCGCCGGCAGCCTCCCGGTGGGCAGCGCGGTGTGCGTGCCGTCCGGGGCCGTCACCCCGCGCTTCCTGATCTCGACGCCGACGATGGAGTCGTCCTCGCAGAACGTCAGCCAGACGCTGAACGTGGCCCTGGCCTGCGCGGCCGCCTTCCAGGCGGTGCACCGGCAGAACGAGCTGAAGCCCGGCAGCATCCGCTCGGTGGCGCTGGTCGGCATGGGCGCCCGGACCGGCCGGGTGCCGGCGCGGGTCTGCGCGAACCTGATGTGGACCGGCCACACCCTCTTCAACGACCACCGCTTCGAGGACTACGACGACCTGCGCGCCACGATCACCGCGCAGCTCGACGACATAGAGAACACCCCCGCCGGGAAGCGGGTCCGCATCACCCCGCCGAAGCGGGCCGCGGCCCGGCGCTGACCCGCTCCTCGACTGCCCGTTCCTCGACTTCGGGGGGCCTACCAGGCGAGTTGGGAGATCTCCTCCGCGACCACCGCGCAGGCGTCGGCGGCCGGGTCGATCAGGGGGAAGTGGCCGACGCCCTCGACCAGGGTCAGGCCGACCATCTCGCCCGCCTTCGCCGCCGCGGCCACGTACGACTCCGCCACCGCGGGCGGGACCACGATGTCCTCGCGGCCGTGCACCACGGTGGTGGCGATGCCCGTCGGGAGCAGCGCCGCCGGGTCGACGAAGGGCAGCCGGGCCTCCCAGTGCTCGGGCCCGCCCAGCAGCTGCGCCGACGCGCCGCCGCAGACGCCGAGTTCCTCCGCCACCGCGAAGTCCGCGATCGGGGCCAGTGCCACCACCCCGCGCAGCGGCGGCGGGGCGGGCAGCCGCCAGGGGGAGCCGGCGGGGAGCACGTGCCGCGCCGCCGCCCACAGCGCGAGCTGTCCGCCCGCCGAGTGGCCGGTCACCACGGTCCGGCGGAAGTCGGCGGCGGGCAGGGCGGCCGCGGCCAGGGCGGGCAGGGCGTCCATGGCGGCGGCCACGTCGTCGAAGGTCTCGGGCCAGCGCCCGGCCACCGGCCCGTCGCCGCCCTGGCGGGGCAGGGAACCGCCGCGCCGGTACTCGACGTTGGCGACGGCGAAGCCGCGCCGGGCCAGCAGGTCCACGAAGGGGGTGACGTGCTGCCGGTCGTAGGGGGCCCGCCAGGCACCGCCGTGCAGGACCACGACCAGCGGGGCGGAGCCCGTGGGCTCCCCGCGCGGGGCGTAGAAGTCGATGACCTGGTCGGGGTGGTCCCCGTACGCGGCGCTCACATCGGGCCCGACCGGGGGGTGGGCGAAGGCCGAGGCGGCCTCGGCGGCGTCCCGTTCGACTGCGGGGTCCGTCATCGGCTCAACCTCTCGGTAACGCGTGGGACAGGGGGGACAGGTGTTCCGGTGTTCCGACTGAGCGGGACCGTACCAGGCCGACACGCGCCGCCGGCCGCCGGAACGGGCGCGCACGGAGGCGGGCGGAGCCGTAGCCCCGCCCGCCCCCTGGTGTGACGTTTCGCTACCGCGTCACCCGAAAATGTGACCCAGTGTGCGCGCCGCGCGCTCCACGTCGGCGAAACCGACGTAGAGCGGGGTGAACCCGAACCTCAGGACGTCGGGCGCGCGGAAGTCGCCGACGACCCCCCTGGAGATGAGCTCCGCCATCACCTCGCGAGCCCCCTCGGCCCGCAGCGAGACCTGGCTGCCGCGCCGGCCGTGCTCGGCCGGGGTGACCGGCTCCACCTTGCCGTCGGGCACGTACGCGGCCACGCATTCGAGGAAGAAGTCCGTCAGCGCGAGCGACTTCGCGCGCACGGCCTCGACGTCCACGCCCTCCCAGGCGTCGAGGGCCGATTCCAGGGCCAGCATCGACAGGATGTCCGGGGTCCCGACGCGCATCCGGGCCGGTCCCTCGGCGGGGACGTAGTCCGGGGTCATCGCGAAGGGCTCCGCGTGGCCGTTCCAGCCGGGCAGCGGGGAGTCGAAGGCGCCCTGGTGCCGCTCGGCCACGTAGATGTAGGCCGGGGCACCGGGGCCGCCGTTGAGGTACTTGTACGTGCAGCCCACCGCGAGGTCGACGGCGTTCGCGTCGAGCCCGACGGGCAGGGCCCCGGCGCTGTGGCACAGGTCCCACACGATCAGCGCGCCCGCGGCGTGCGCGGCCGCGGTGAGGCCGGGCAGGTCGTGCAGCCGGCCGGTGCGGTAGTCGACGTGGTTGAGCAGCACCACCGCGGTGTCCTCGCCGAGGGCGCCGGCCGCGTCGGAGGGGGCGACCGGGACGAGTTCGAGGCCGGTCATCCGGGCGGCGGACGCGGCGATGTAGCCGTCCGTCGGGAAGGTGGTGGCATCGACCAGCATCCGGGTCCGGCCGGGCGCCGCCAGGCGGGCGGCACCGACGAGGGCCTTGAAGAGGTTGACGCTGGTGGAGTCGCCCACGGTCACCTGGCCGGCGGCGGCGCCGATCAGCGGGGCGATGCGGTCGCCGATCCGCTGCGGGGCGGTCCACCAGCCGCTCTCGTCCCAGGAGCGGATGAGGAGCTCGCCCCACTGGCGGTGCACGACGTCGGCCACCGCGCCGGGGACCCCGGCCGGCAGCGCGCCGAGGGAGTTCCCGTCGAGGTAGACGACCCCGTCGGGCAGGGTGAAGCGCTCGCGGAGCTTGCCGAGGCCGTCCTCGGCGTCGAGGCGCGCGGCCCGCTCCTGGAGCTCCGGTACCGGGTTCGGTATGGCTATCTGGTTCACGGCGGCGTCAGACATGGCTGCGGGCCGTCCAGAGCTCGGGGAAGACGTTCTTCGTGGCGCGCTTCTCCAGCCAGGTCACCCCGGCCGAGCCGCCCGTGCCCGTCTTCGCGCCCATCGCCCGGCGCGTCGCGACCAGGTGGTCGTTGCGCCAGCGCCAGACCAGCTCGGCGACGTCCGTGAGCACCTCGCCGAGGCGGTGCAGGTCGGCGTGCGTGCCGGACGGGTCCGCGTACAGGGCCGTCCAGACGGCCTCGACCTCGGCGGAGGGCTCGTACCGCAGAGCGAGGTCCCGGTCCAGGACCGACTGGGGAACCGGAAGGCCGCGGCGGGCCAGCAGGCGCAGCGTCTCGTCGTACACGCTGGGCTCGTGGAGGGCCTTCTCCAGCTCGGCGTGGACCCGCGGCGCGCCCCGGTGGGGGACCAGCATCGACGCGGACTTCTCGCCCAGCAGGAACTCCATGCGGCGGTACATCGCCGACTGGAAACCGGAACCCTCGCCGAGGGCGGCGCGGTAGGAGTTGAACTGGCCGGGGGTGAGCTGGGCCAGCGGCCGCCAGGAGGCGTTCAGGGCCTCCAGCTCGCGGAGGGATCGTTTCAGCGCGTCCATCGCGACCGGGACCTGGTCCTCGCGCAGGGCGCGGGCGGCGGTCTCCCACTCGTGGACGATGACCGTGAACCACAGTTCCATGACCTGGGTGGTCACCAGGAACACCATCTCGCCGGGGTCGTCCGAGCGCGGGTGCTGGAGGTGGGTGAGGACGTCCGCCTGGACGTAGTCCTCGTACGGAGTCGTGCCGGCGAAGTCGAGGTTCGGGGTGTCCGAACCGGCTCCGGAGGCATCAAGGGCGTGCGACATTTCTGTCTCCTCGACACGTGCTTCCGGGTAGCGGTCCGCTCCTTCCGATGAGGTAAGTGGAGCCCCGGTCCCCTGCTCCGCATCATAAGCAGGGGATCCGGAAGCCCTCTAGGGCGCTCCTGGAGAGCGTTATGCGAGCGTGTCCGCCGCCGTCTGCGAGGAATCGCGCAGGAAGGTCGAGCAGCGCTCGTACTCCTCCTTCTCCCCGATGGCCCCGGCGGCCCGCGCCAGGGCGTGCAGGGCGCGCAGGAAGCCGCGGTTCGGCTCGTGCTCCCACGGCACCGGGCCGTGGCCCTTCCAGCCGGCGCGGCGCAGCGCGTCGAGGCCGCGGTGGTAGCCCGTACGGGCGTACGCGTACGACTCGACCGTGTGGCCGGCCTCGAAGGCCCGGTCGGCGAGGGCGGCCCAGGCGAGGGAGGAGGTGGGGTGCGCGGCGGCCACCTCGGCCGGGTCGGTGCCGGCGGCGAGGGCCTCGCGGGGTGCGGGCTCGTCGGGCAGGTGGGTGGGGGCGGGGCCCCCGAGCAGGTTCTGGTGAATCGACATGGCCTCAGTCTGGCCGACGCGGCCGGCTTCCGGCGCCCGGCCCCGTCGACGGGTGGCGGGGGCCCGGGGGGACGGACGGCGGACGGGAGGCGGCCAGCTCCCGGCGCAGGACCGGCACGATCCGCTCGCCCAGGACGTCGACCTGCTCCAGGGCCGCGGCCGGCGGCAGCCCGGAGTGGTCCACGGCGAACAGCTGGCGCTGGTAGTCCCCGTACACCTCCCGGAAGCCGAGGACCTTCTCGATCACCTGGTCCGGGCTGCCCACGGCCAGCGGCGTCCGCGCCAGGCACTCCTCCAGCGAGTAGCGCCCGCCGTAGAACCGGGACCGGTCGAAGTACGGGCGGAACTCGCGCACCGCGTCCTGCGAGCGCGCCCGTACGAAGACCTGCCCGCCGAGGCCGACGACCGCCTGCTCGGCGGTGCCGTGGCCGTGCTCCTCGTACCGGGCGCGGTACAGCTCCACCAGGCGGGCGTACTGGTCGACCGGCCCGAAGAGGTTGTCCGCGAAGAAGCCGTCGCCGTAGTACGCGGCCTGCTCCGCGGTCTCCGGCGAGCGCACCGAGCCGTGCCACACGAAGGGCGGTACGCCGTCCAGCGGGCGGGGAACGGAGGTGAAGCCGTCGAGGCGGGCCCGGAAGCGGCCCTGCCAGTCGACGTCCTCCTCCCGCCACAGGCGGTGCAGCAGGGCGTAGTTCTCCCGGGCCAGCGCGGGGCCCTGGCGCAGGTCCTGGCCGAACCACGGGTAGCAGTTCGGGGTGTTGCCCCGGCCCGTGATCAGGTCGAGGCGCCCGCCCGCCAGGTGCTGGAGCAGCGCGTACTCCTCCGCGACGCGGACCGGGTCGTTGGTGGTGACCAGGGTGGTGGCGGTGGACAGGATCAGCCGCCGGGTGCGCGCGGCGAGGTAGCCGAGCAGGACGGGCGGCGAGGAGGTCACGTAGGGCGGGCTGTGGTGCTCGCCGGTGGCGAAGACGTCGAGCCCGGCGTCCTCCGCCCGCAGGGCGAGCGCGGTCATGGCCAGGATCCGCTCGTGCTCGGCCGGCGTCCGGCCGGTCGACGGGTCGGGCACGACCTCGCCGATCGAGAAGACGCCGAACTGCACCGCGCCCCTCCCGTGTCGACACCGCCGCCGCGCGGGGAGCGGCGCCGGGGGGCAGGCCCCGGCACCGCGGCTCGCGGCCCCGCCAGCAGACCGTGCCCGATTCGCGGCGGTCCGGCCAGGTCCGCCCGGGCAGTCCGTCAAGTCGCCCGGGGTGGTGGCGCCCCCACCACGATCCGGCCGAGTGCGGTGACCGGCACACCTCCCCGGAAGAGGGGTGCTCGGCCGACGGTAGAGGTGCAGTGGACGCACGCCGAGGGGGCATGTCGTGAAAGCGGTCATGAGCAGCATCAACAGCATCAGCGGGGGCACCGGTACGGCCACGGTGGCGCCGGTCCGGCGGGAACCGGCCCGGGAGGTGCGGGAACCGGTCCGGGAGGCGGCCGACGACCTGTGCTCCGCCGTCCTGTCCTCGCTGCGCCGCAAGGACCAGCGGGAGAAGGGCCGGCAGTACGTGCAGGGGCTGCTCGCACTGCCCGGCCGCAAGTCGATGCGGGGCATCGCGGGGCAGGTCGGGGGCGGGGCCGCCGAGCAGAGCATGCACCACTTCATCTCCGGCTCCACCTGGGACTGGGAGCCGATCCGCGCCTCGCTCGCCGGGTTCCTCCAGGCGTCCACCCCGCTGACCGCATGGGTCGCGCAGCCGATGGCCATCCCGAAGGGCGGGGAGCACTCGGTGGGGGTGGCGCACCGCTTCGACCCGCACCAGGGGCAGATGTTCCGGGGGCAGCAGGCCTTCGGGACCTGGTTCGCCTCGGCGGGGCTGGTCACTCCGGTCGGGTGGCGGATGCACCTGCCGGAGGACGACGCCCCCGGCGCACCCGGCGCGCCCGGCGCACCCGGCGCCTTCGACGCCGCCGACGCGCAGGCCGCGTACGAGGAGTCCGCGGCGGACGCCGTCATCGGGACGGTGCAGCGCAGCGGCAACCGGCGGCCGGTGGTGCTGGACATCCAGCGGATCGGCACCCGGTCCACGATGAACCGCTTCGCCGAGGCCGGGCTGCCCGTCATAGCCCGCGTCGCGCCGTCGACGCCGCTGCTCGTCACCGACCCCGCCCTGCCCGGCCACGGCGCCGGGGCGCGGCCCGCGCGGGAGGTCCTGCAGTCGGTGAAGGGGCTGTGCACCCCGGTGGAGTGGACCGACCCGGACCCGGCGCTCCCGGGCGGCCGCCACCGCAGCACCCTGGCGGTCGCGGTGCGGGTGATGATGCCCGACCCGTCCCCGGCCCGCCGCCGCCACCTGCTGCTGGTCGGCGAGTGGACGGACCCGCGCCGTCCTCCGGCCCAGCTGTGGGTGACGGACCTGGTGCGGCTGCCCGTGGGCCCGCTGCTGCGGCTGACGAAGCAGGGCCGGCGGGTCGCCTTCGCCGCCGAGCACAGCGGCCGGGAGGCGGGGCTGCGCGACTTCGCCGGGCGGGCCCTGCCCGGCTGGCACCGGCACGTCACGCTGGCCTCGGTCGCGCACGCGGCCCGCGCGCTGACCGGTACGGAGCACTGCGCGGCGGCGTAGGCCGACCGCTCGGGTCCGGCTACACCGCGCCCGAGCGGTCGGCGGCGGTGCGGCGGTCGTGCAGGACGGTGCGGGCCTTGCGCAGCCGCAGGGCCATCTGGATCTCCAGCGCCCCGGCGGGCTTCTGCCAGTCGGGGCCGAGGAGTTCGCCGATGCGGTCCAGCCGGCGGGAGACGGTGTTGGGGTGCACGTGCAGGGCCTCGGCGGCGTGGGTGGGGCTGCCGCCCGAGGCGAAGTACGCCTCCAGGGTGCGGGTCAACTCCGTCAGCCGGTCCGCGTCGTACTCCAGGACGGGGCCGATGGTCGCCGCGACGAAGGACTCCACGTCGTGGTCGGCGGACAGCAGCATGCCGAGGAAGCCCAGCTCGCGCAGGGAGGCGGTGCCGCCCACCCCGTCGAGCGCGGTCAGCGCGTCCAGGCAGCGCACGGCCTCGGCGTAGACGCGGGCCACCTCGCCCGGGCTCCCGGTGGGGCCCGCGGCGCCGGTGGACACGGCGTGGCCCAGCAGCGGCGACAGCTCGCCGGAGACCCGGTGCGCGGCGGCGGAGGCGTCGGTGCCGGGCAGGACCAGGACGATGCAGCCGCGGCGGACGCCCTTGAGCCCACCCATCCGGTACGCGTACGAGGACGCCCAGGCCACCGCCCTGCCCAGCTCGCCGCCCTCCGGCCGGGCGACGACCACCACGTGCGGGCCGTCCAGGTCGATGCCGAGGCGGCGGGTGCGTTCCAGCAGGTGCAGGTCGACGGAGTGCGGACGGTCCAGCAGGTCGGCGAGGAGTTCGTCGTGCACCGGGCCCTCGGCGGCGACCGTGCCGCGCTGGATCAGCATCAGGGAGGCCACGGACTGGGCGGCCAGCTGGAGCAGCCGTACGTCCTCCTCGGCGAGGGGTTCGGAGGCGCTCAGCAGCAGCACCCCGAGGTCCTCGGCGCCCGCCAGTACGGGGGCGAGCCACAGGTCCCCGGGCAGGCGCACCGGGCGCCGGTCGGTGAGCGCCTGGAGGGAGCCCTTGGTCACCGCGTCCTCGTCCAGCCCGGGCAGTTCCCCGGTCGCGGTCAGCGGCCGCCCGCCCGGGTCCCGTACCTGGAGCACGCCGTCCAGCGCGTCGGCGGTGGCCCGGGCCAGGGTGGCGAGGCCGGCCCCGTCCAGGACCAGACCGGCGAGGCGGGCGTGGCACTCCCACAGGTAACGGACCCGGGTGAGGGCGGTGTTGGTGCGCGAGCCGAAGGCCGCCAGCTCGGTGACCTCGTCGCGGGTCTGCTCCAGCAGCCGGGCCTTCTCGATGGCGACGGCGGCCAGGTCGGCGAGGGAGAGCATGATGCCGATCTCGTCCGGGGTGAACTCCCGTACGGCGCGGTCGGATCCGTAGAGCGCGCCGAGGGTGGAGTTCCCGCGCCGCAGCGGGACCGCGATGATCGCGTGCAGCCCCTCCGCCTCGACCACGGCGTCGATGCCGGGGGCGTGCGCGATGGAGCTGTCGGCGAGGTAGTCGGGGGTCCACACCGGTGAGCGGCGGGCCTGGGCGATGCTGCCGAGGCCCCGGCCGGTGCCGAGTTCGAGGCCCACGTTGAGGGCGGTGGTCTCGCCCTCCGAGGTGCGCACGTACGCCGATCCGTCCGGGCGGCTCAGCGACAGCCAGGCCATGTCGAAGCCGAGGAGGCGTCTGGCCCGGCGGGTGATCAGGCGCAGCAGGCCGTCGATGTCGTACGGGGAGGTCAGGTCGTGGGCGGTGTCGACGAGGGCGGTGAGGGCGGCCTCGCGCTGTTTGCCGCTGCTCGCACGGGCCCGCACCGAGCCGGCCAGGTCCACGGCCCGGGCGAGGTCGGCCAGTTCGGCTTCTCCGGCGCCCGCGGCGCGGGCCTCGGCGAGCAGCGTCTCGTAATGGCTCTGCGGGGCGTCCTGCGCGAGCAGCTCCAGTACGGCCAGTGGGCCGCCCCCGTCCCCGCGTCGCATACCGCCGCTCCCCCCACCCCGACCAGCTGCTTTACGTCCCCGGTCCCGAACCTAGGTTCCGCCGGGCGAGGGGTCAAGCAGGGGCCGGACGTGGGCGCGGACGCGGGCGCGGGCGCGGGCGCGGGCCCCGGGTCAGCCGCGGGCGGCCCCGGTCAGGGACGGGCCGGTCAGCGAGGCCCCGGTCAGGGAGGCGCCGGTCAAGGACGGGCCGGTCAAGGACGGGCCGGTCAGGGAGGCGCCGGTGAGGGGCGGGGGGCCGGTCAGGGGCGGGCCGGGGGCCCGGCGGGTCCTGCGGGCGGTCTCGACGCGGGCCTCGGCCCGGCGCAGCGCCGCCAGGTAGGCGCCGCCGGGGCGGCCGGCTCCGGAGCCGCGCAGGACCGCGAGCGCGAGGCGCAGCTCGCGGTGGCGTCCGAGGGCGAGTTCCGCCTCGGTCCACTGGCCGAGCACGGAGACCCGGTCGGCGTCGAGGCAGGCGATGCGGCCGCGGAGCCAGGTCCCGGCGTCGATGCCGTCCAGGGCGGGGCCGGTCCACAGGTCCAGTGCCCGGCGGAGCCGCGCGGCGGCCTGCCCGTGGTCGCCCCGTTCCATGGCCCGGTATCCGGCGCCGGCCTCGCGTTCGAAATCGCGGACGTCGCAGCGCCCGCCCGCGGTGTCGAGAAGATACCCGCCGGGCCGGGTGGAGAGCACGGCTTCGGGAGTTCGTACCGAGCCGGCCCCCAAGGCCTCCGCGAACCGCTCGCGCAGCCGGCGTACGGCGGTGTGCAGGGCGGCGTGGGCGTGCTCGGGCGGGACGCGGCGGACCAGCTCGTCCGCGAGCACGGAAACGGGGACGACCCGGTCGGGACAGGCGGCGAGGACCGCCAGGACGTGCCGGGACTCCGGCGTGGGGGCGGTGATGGGCACGCCGTTCTCGATGACCCGCGGTGTGCCGAGTACCTCAATGTCCACAGTGATCTCCCTGGGCAGGCCAGCGGAAAAATAATACCCAGGAGGATCTTTTTGGGAAGAGGGCGGGGCCGGTAGGGGATCGGGCGGGGGCCGGGCGGGGGTCAGGCCTCCTCCTCCGGCGGCACCCCGCCCGCGCAGCCGTGCCGGCACTCGTGCGTGCCCCTCGGTCCGTACAGCGCACGCGCACCCCGGCCGGGGGCGGTGTCCAGCCGGATCGCCACGGCCGGGACCACCACGCTGGGCATCACGTGCGTGTAGAGCTCCGAGACCTGGACGTCCATGTCCAGCCCGAGCGTGTACGACATGGTGTTCAGACCCGCGTACGCGCCGACGATCAGGCGCGCCGGCACCCGCGGGTCCACGTTCGGCAGCAGCTCCCCGCGCCGCTGGGCCTCTTCCAGCAGCGGGACGTGCAGCTCGATCCAGGTCTGGTACGGGGTCACCCGGTCGAGGCCCCGGCCCGCGTGGTCCAGCGTGAGGCGGGTGCTGGCCCGCATCAGGGCGTCGTGCCGCATCTGGTGCGAGAAGACCATGCCGATGTCCACGAACTCCTGCGCCTTGTACTGCTGCGGCAGCATCTGCGGCTGGGCCTCGTTCTGGGCGTCGATGACGGCCTGGGCCAGGCCCTCCTTGGACTCGAAGTGGAAGTACAGCGCGCCCTTGGTGACGTTGGCGATGTTGACGATGTCCGAGAGCTTGGCCGTGTCGTAGCCGTGCTCCTCGAAGACCAGCGCGGCCGCTTCCAGGATCGCCCGGCGCGTGCGCACGGCCCTCTCCTGCTTGACCTGGGGTCGCTCTGTCCTCATCGCTGGCGTCGCCTCTCCTGGCCCGCCGGTTTTACATCCCCACGGGTACGTTTCTCTGGGTAGTAGATTCCACACCATCGCGCCGCCGCGCGTCCACCGGCGTATGTCACCTCGGGCGAATTCCCCCCGAATCCACCACCCCGCACGCAAAGAGGGGCCCACCGGCCCGTGACGGACCGGCGGACCCCTCTCTCAGGTCCCGGCGGACCCTTCCGGGTCCTCGGTGCCTACTTCAGCTTGGTGCCCGTGGAACGCAGGTCGGCGCAGGCCTGCGTGACGCGCTTGGCCATGCTCGCCTCGGCCAGCTTGCCCCAGGTGCGCGGGTCGTAGGTGGACTTCTTGCCGACCTCGCCGTCGACCTTCAGGACGCCGTCGTAGTTGCGGAACATGTGGTCCGCGACCGGGCGGGTGAAGGCGTACTGGGTGTCGGTGTCGAGGTTCATCTTCACGACGCCGTTCTCCAGCGCGGTGGCGATCTCCTCGGGCGTGGAGCCCGAACCGCCGTGGAAGACGAAGTCGAACGGCGAGGCCTTGCCGAACTTCTCGGCGACACCGGCCTGCAGGTCCTTGAGCAGCTCGGGGCGCAGGACGACGTTGCCCGGCTTGTAGACGCCGTGCACGTTGCCGAAGGAGGCGGCGAGCAGGTAGCGGCCCTTCTCACCCAGGCCCAGGGCCTCGGCGGTGCGGATCGCGTCCTCGACGGTGGTGTACAGCTCGTCGTTGATCTCGTGGCTGACGCCGTCCTCCTCGCCGCCGGTCGGGGTGATCTCGACCTCAAGGATGATCTTCGCGGCGGCGGCCTTGGCGAGCAGCTCCTGGCCGATGGCCAGGTTGTCGGCCAGGGTCTCGGCGGAGCCGTCCCACATGTGCGACTGGAAGAGGGGGTTCAGGCCGCGGGCGACGCGCTCGGCGGACACCTCCAGGAGCGGACGCACGTAGCCGTCCAGCTTGTCCTTGGGGCAGTGGTCCGTGTGCAGCGCGACCGTGACGTCGTACTTGGCGGCGACGACGTGCGCGAACTCGGCCAGGGCGACCGCGCCGGTCACCATGTCCTTGCTGTACTGGCCGCCCAGGAACTCGGCACCACCGGTGGAGATCTGGATGATGCCGTCGCTCTCGGCCTCCGCGAAGCCGCGCAGCGCGGCGTGCAGGGTCTGGGTCGAGGTGACGTTGATGGCCGGGTAGGCGAACTTGCCTGCCTTCGCCCGGTCGAGCATCTCGTTGTAGACCTCGGGGGTTGCGATGGGCATCTGTCCGCTCCTTGGATGTGCGGGGAGTGTGCTTATTGCGGGCCCTGACCTGGGGGCGACGTCGCCGTCGCGCCTATCTTTCCAGACTCGGCGCAACACTCCACCCCGCCTGTCACCCCCCGGTCACCGAAGCGGGGGGGGGGGGGGGGGGGGGGGGGGGGGGGGCGGGGAGGGGGGGGGGGGGGGGGGGGGGGGGGGGGAGGGGGGGGGGGGGGGGGGGGGGGGGCGT
>NZ_JBWKEZ010000014.1:51042-91977 GCF_056434525.1 Streptomyces sp. NPDC044002 | reverse complement strand
GCCCCCCCCCTCCCTCCCCTGTTTTGTTTTGTTGTGTGTGGTTCCGCTTCTTTTCCTCTCCCCCCCCCCCGGCCTACCCCCCCCCCCCCCCCCCCCCCCCCCGCCGGGAAAGTCGCAGGTCAGGACCGGAGCATGGACTTCCGGGACCTTGGTCACCAGTTGTCCCGTACCCGCTCCCAGGCCTGCCCGTCACCCCCGCGCGACCACGATCCGAGACGGCCGGGCCGGGGCGGGAGGGGTCAGGCGAGGCCCAGGTCCCCGAGCTGGTAGCCGGTGAGGTAGGGCAGGCCGGCGGCGGCGATCGCGTCGGCCGCGCCGCGGTCCACGATGGTGGCGACGGCGACGACCTCGCCGCCGGCCTCGCGGACCGCCTCGACGGCGGTCAGCGGGGAGCCGCCGGTGGTCGAGGTGTCCTCGACGACCAGGCAGCGCTTGCCCTTCACCTCGGTGCCCTCGATGCGGCGCTGCATGCCGTGGGCCTTCTGCGCCTTGCGGACGACGAAGGCGTCCAGGCGCTCGCCACGCGCGGCGGAGGCGTGCAGCATCGAGGTGGCGACCGGGTCGGCGCCCAGGGTCAGGCCGCCGACGCAGTCGAACTCCAGGTCGGCGGTGAGGTCCAGCATGACCTGCCCGACCAGCGGGGCGGCCTCGCCGTCGAGGGTGATCCGGCGGAGGTCGATGTAGTAGTCGGCTTCCTTGCCGGAGGAGAGCGTCACCTTGCCGTGCACGACGGCCTTGTCCTTGATCTGCTGCAGAAGCGCATCGCGTACGTCAGTCATGCCGTCGAGCTTAGGGGGTGCGTCCGGCGGCTCAGCCGAGGCGTCGCCACGTCCAGGTCGTGGAGACCTCCAGCGGGTCCACCGGCGTGACCAGGCGCGGGAGGCTGTTGAGGCCGTTCGGCGGGCCGGACTGGGGCTCGACGCAGACGGCCTCGGGCTGCTCGTCGTACACGACCACCCATTCGGCGGGGCTGGTGACCTTCAGCTCCAGCTGACCGGGCCAGGTGAGGGTGACGTCGACCCCGTAGGGCATGCCGAAGCAGTCGTCCCAGGGGCCGGGCTTCGGGTCGGTGCGGCGGCCGGTGGGGATGTGGTCCTCGTCGCGCTCCTCCTGCCAGGCCGGGTCGAAGCCGATCCGGGCCGGCTCCCCGCCCTCGGTCAGGACCCGGTTGAACCAGGGGTGCCAGCCCGCCTGCGCCGGAAAGGAGTCCTGGTACGTCTCCACGCCCAGGCGGATCGTCAGCGCGTCCGCGCCCAGCTCGAAGAGCTGCGTCACCCGGCCGGAGTAGGGCCAGGGGTCGGTGAGGTCGTAGGTGAAGGCCGCGGTGGTGGCGGTGGCCGAGGCCGTCTTCCAGGGCGCGTCCCGGGCGAAGCCGTGGATGGCGTGCGGCGGGTGGTTGAGCGGCAGCTGGTGGACGGCGGCGCCGTCGTGGAACCGCCCGTTCGCCGTGCGCCCGCACCACGGGACCATCGGGAAGGCCCCGTACTTCGGGCCCTGCCGCAGCAGCTCGATGCCGTCGACGCGCAGACCGCTGACCCGGCAGCCGTTCTCCTGATCGATGGTGATTTCGGCGCCGCCGGCGCTCAGTCGCGTAGTCATACGGCGACCCTACGGCTCGTCAGCGACGGCGGCGCAACGCCCTTCCGACCACGACCGCCGAGGCGAGGGCCAGGGCCGCCGCCGGGGCGATCCAGCGCAGGCCGTTGCCCCCGTCGGAGGCGGAAGGCGCCGGGACCGGGGCGTAACGGCCGCGCGGGGGCGCGTGGTCGACCTCCTCGGCGCTGCGGCCGATCATCGTGCGGCGGGCGTGGGCGGCCTCGGCCGGCGGCCGCCCGGGGCCGGCGGGGCCCGCGCCCTGCCCTTCCTCCTCCTCCGGCTCGGCGAAGGCGGCGAAGTCCGCGAACTCGCCTTCCAGGAAGGGGTCGAGGGAGGGCGGCGGCACCTCGGTGTCGAACACGGACGGCTCGGACGGCACGGCGCCGGCGGGTCCGGCCCCCTCCTGCCCGGCCCCGGCGACGGACTCGCCCGCGGTGCCGGCCGCGCCGGCCAGGTTGGCGGCGAAGCGGTCGAGGAGCCGTCCGGCGGCGGTGGCGGTGGCCCCCGGGTCGAAGGCGGCGGCCCGGCCGTCGGCGGTGGCCCCGCCGCTGAACTCCAGCAGGGTCCCGCCGTCGTGCGGGACCAGCCTCAGCACGAGCGCGAGGGTGACGGTGCCGCTGCCCCGCACCTCGCTGCCCCCGCCCTCCGCGGCGAAGTGGTCGGGGTCCCGTTCGGTGATGGCCAGGGCGCCCCGGTAGGTCACGGTGTGGCCGCCGACCCGCACCTTGAGCCGCCCGGCCAGCGGCCCGGACGCGGTGTCGGCGTCCTGCTGGAGCCCGGGGACGCAGCGGGCCACCCGGGCGGGGTCGCGCAGCACGGCGCGGACGTCTTGTGCCGGTACCGGAACGAACACCTGATGCTCCATGCGGCCGAGCCTACCGAGGGTGCCCGCCCCTGCACACGGACACGACGCCACGGGTCAGTGGTAACGCGGATGCGGCAGCGTGGACGGCGGCAGCCCGGCGGCCGGCCGGCTGCGGGCGGCGTCCCGGGCCGCGTCCTGCAGCCCCCGGGTGGACACGGCCCGCAGGGCGGGGGTGTCGCGGTCCACGCGCAGCTCGGGGACCCGGTCGCGGGCGGCGAGCACGAAGCCCCAGTCCTGCGGCGGCGCGTCGGCCGCGCCCTGGGTGCGGTCGGGCCCGGCGGCGAAGCCGGAGAGCCGGCCGCCCGTGCTGTACGGGGTGGTGAGCAGCCCGGCCGCGCGCAGGGTGGACTCGACGGTCCAGTACGTACGCGGCCTCGTGGTGAGGGGGCCGGCGTGCACCGCGATGCGCCCGCCCGGCTTCAGGGCCCGCGCGGCGAGCCCGTAGAACTCCTGCGAGTACAGCTTGGTGCTCGGGGTGATGCCCGGGTCGGGCAGGTCGGAGACGATGACGTCGAAGCGGTCCCGCGCGGCGGGGCCCCGCAGCCAGCGGAAGGCGTCCTCGGTGACGACGCCCAGGCGCGGGTCCGCGTACGCCCGGGCGTTGAGCGCGGAGAGCATCGGGTCGGTGCGGGCGAGGCGGACCACGCCGGGGTCGAGCTCGACGACGGTGACGGAGGCGACGTCCCGGTAGCGCAGCACCTCGCGGGCGGCGAGCCCGTCGCCGCCGCCGAGGACCAGGACCCGGGCGTGCGGGCCGGTCATCGCGGGGTGGACCAGGGCCTCGTGGTACCGGTACTCGTCGTAGCCGCTGACCCGCAGCCGCCCGTCGAGGAAGAGGTCCAGGGAGCGCGGGGAGCCGGTCGACGGCCCGGTCAGCACCAGTTCCTGCACGCCGGTCTGTGCGGCGACCCGTACCTCGGCGCCGTAGACGGCGGTGCGCGCGGCCCGCTCGAAGTCGTCGACGAGGACGGTGGCGGAGGCGAGCAGGGCGAGGACGGTCGCGTTGGCGGTGACCAGCAGCCAGCGGCAGCGTCTGCTGAGGTCGTGGCGGAACAGCCACAGGACGAGTCCGCCGCCGACGACGGCGTTCACCGTGCCGGTCAGCATGGCTCCGGTGAGCTGGCCGAGCACGGGCAGCAGCAGGAAGGGGAACGCGAGCCCGCCGGCCAGGGCGCCCACGTAGTCGGCGGCGAAGAGGTCGGCGACGGCCCCGCCGGCGTCCTGTCTGCGGATGCGCTGGATGAGGACCATCAGCAGCGGGATCTCGGCGCCGATGAGGACCCCGATGCCGAAGGAGAACGCGACGAGGGCCGGCCGGGACTCCCCCAGCCAGGCGAAGCTGGCGTACAGGGCCATGGCGGAGAAGCCGCCGAGCAGGGCGAGCACGGCCTCGATGGCGCCGAAGCCGAAGGCGGGCCGGTGGCGCAGGCGTTTGGCGAGGAGGGAGCCGACGCCCATGGCGAAGACCATGACGGACAGGACGACCGACGCCTGCGTGACGGAGTCGCCGATGAGGTACGAGCCGAGGGCGAGCAGTTCCAGCTCGTACACGAGCCCGCAGGCGGCGCAGACGAACACGGTGGCCAGCACGAGGAGTCGGCCGGTCCGGGGGCGTACGGGCAGGGCGGCCTGGACGGTCTGCACGCCCCGCGGCTCCGCCGCCGGGAGCACCCCGCGGGGGGCGGAACGGTCGATCATGCAGCGAACCGTACGTCACCGCCCACCGACACCCTGTCACCCACATGGGTGCAAGTACCTTGTCGATCAGGCCAGTTGGCGTAATCGCACCGGGTCCCGGCGGGGGCTGGACGGGGGCTAGACGGGGGCCCCCATGCGCACGCCCACCCGGGTGCGGGTGGCCACCAGCTGACCCTCCTGCGGGTAGGCGTGCCAGGTGCGCCAGCGCACCTGGCCCTCGTGCCGCTGCGCGAGCATCGCGGTGAACGCGTGCGGGTCACCGGGGAAGGTGCCTGCTAGCCCGTTCGGGTGATCCGCGACCAGCGCGAGCAGCTCCTGCGCCCGCCCCGCGAAGGACCCCCGGGAGAGGGTCTCGACCCGCGCGGCGAACTCGTACTCCCAGTCGCCCACCCGCTTCGCCACGCCGAGCGGCAGCGGCGTACTGCTGCCGGGCATACAGGCGACCGTCTCCGAACAGAGCACCTCGCCCTCCTCCAGGAGCACCTGGTGAGAGGCCCCGAGCAGGCGCAACTCCACCTTCGCGTCCGCGAGCTGGAGGTTCAGTACGGCCAGGGCGGGCAGCCGGTCGCGTCCCAGGGCCCAGGCGAGATCGGCGGCACGCGTGTCGGTGTAGGTGGTCTGGAGGGTCGTGAGCATGAGTCGGCTCCGCAAACGCGCGAGGGAGATGGGCCGGGGCCCGCCAGCGGTAGTCAACGGGTGGGGGGACACCGGCACGGGTCCACAGGAAGTCCCGGAAGGTCCGGAGACTGGTCTACTCAACCGAGGGAATCATGAAAGGCACGGCACTCACAGCGTTTTTACCCAACTTGACGGGGTTTACATCCCCCCGGGGGCTTCACGGTTCACCTGTTCAACACCACGCCGCCCGTACGCCGTAGTGACCGCCCGAACAAGAAGACGCCCGAAGGAAGTTGTCCCCGCCGGGCGTCTTGTCCACACGGGGTACGCGCGCCTTCCGCACACGGCGCGGACCGCGGTTCACGGAACACGGCCCGCGGCGCACGTACCAGTGTCAGCTGGACCCGCAGCCCCCGCCACCGCAGGAGGACGAGGACCCGCACGACGAGGACGAACCGCAGGAGGACGAGGAGCCCCCGCCGCCGGCCCACCAGCTGGACCCGGAACCACCGGAGCCGGAGCCGGAGCCGGACCCGCTGCCGCCCGACCCGCCCAAACGCGCCACCAGGACGACGAAGCCCACGACCGCCACCGCCACGAGAATCAGAACCAGGGTCACGTTCCCGCCTCCTTCCCCACACCCCGGTCGCCCGGGTCGCGGCACCCCCGTGGCCCGCGTGGAGGAGGGATGCCCGCAGGCCAAAGCCTCGAAAGCACACTTGAGCAACTCCAGAGGTTCCCCCGAGGATGACGCCCATGAGCGCACCCGCGGGCAACAGCAGCCGCCCCTTCCTCAACCGCAGCCTCGCCGCCTTCGGCACCACGATCTTCGCGGAGATGTCGGCGCTGGCCGCCGCCACCGGGTCGATCAACCTGGGCCAGGGCTTCCCCGACACCGACGGCCCCGCCGAGATCGCCGAAGCGGCCGTACGCGCGATCCGCGACGGCCGCGGCAACCAGTACCCGCCCGGCCCGGGCATCCCCGAACTGCGCACCGCGATCACCGCCCACCAGCAGCGCTTCTACGGCCTGTCCTACGACCCGGACACCGAGGTCCTCGTCACCGCCGGCGCCACCGAGGCCATCGCCGCCTCCCTCCTCGCCCTCCTCGAACCGGGCGACGAGGTCATCGCGCTGGAACCGTTCTACGACTCCTACGCCGCCTGCATCGCCATGGCGGGCGCGGTCCGCGTCCCGCTCACCCTGCGCGCCCCGCACTTCCGCCCCGACCTCGACGCCCTGCGCGACGCGATCACCCCGCGCACCCGGCTGCTCCTGCTCAACACCCCGCACAACCCCACGGGCACCGTCCTGACCCGCGAGGAACTGGCCGTCATCGCCGAACTCGCCGTGGAGCGCGACCTCCTCGTCGTCACCGACGAGGTGTACGAGCACCTCGTCTTCGAGGGCGCGCACGTGCCGCTGGCCTCCCTGCCCGGCATGCGCGAACGCACCGTCACCATCTCCTCCGCCGGCAAGACCTTCTCCTTCACCGGCTGGAAGGTCGGCTGGATCACCGCCCCGCCCGCGCTGGTCTCTGCGGTCCGCTCCGCCAAGCAGTTCCTGACGTACGTCTCCTCCGGCCCCTTCCAGTACGCCGTCGCCGAGGCACTCGCCCTCCCCGGCTCCTACTTCGACGAGTTCCGCGCGGACCTCGCCGCCAAGCGCGACCTCCTCTCCGACGGGCTCGCCGCCGCCGGCTTCGAGGTCTTCCGCCCGCAGGGCACGTACTTCATCACCACCGACGTCTCGCCCCTGGGCGAGAAGGACGGCCTCGCCTTCTGCCGCGCCCTGCCCGGGCGGTGCGGGGTCGTCGCCATCCCGAACCAGGTCTTCTACGACGACAAGTCCGCCGGGGCCACCCAGGTCCGCTGGGCCTTCTGCAAGCGGACCGACGTCCTCCAGGAGGCCGTGGACCGCCTCCGCCGGCTCTGAGGCCCGGTATGGACACGCCGACGAGAGAGGTGGCGTCCGCCCCCGGGCGGACCCGGCGAAGACGGGGGACGGCCCGGTCGGCCGGGGTCGCGCTCGGGGCGTTCGCCGCCGTGCGCGGGACGGGGGCGCTGGTCGTCGCCCTCGGTGCCTGGTGGGCGGGCAAGGACCCGGTGAAGGTGCTCGGCGGCTCCTGGGACTCCTTCTGGTACCTCTCCATCGCCTCCCGCGGCTACGGCCGCACCCAGATGTGGCCCGCCTCCGACTCCATCCAGAGCGACTACGCCTTCTTCCCGCTGTACCCGCTGCTGGTGGACCTCACCGGCGGCGGCCCCGTCGCCGGGCTCGTCGTGTCCTGGACGGCCGCCGCCGCTGCCGCCGTCGGGGTGTACCGGATCGGGGAGCTGCTGCTCGGGGCGCGGGCCGGGGTGCTGCTCGTCGCGCTGTGGGCCTCGCTGCCGCACGCGGTGGTGCTGGGCCTGGCCTACACCGAGCCCCTGCTGTGCGCACTGGCCGCCTGGTCGCTGTACGCGCTGCTGCGGGGGCGCTGGCTGTGGGCGGCCTCCCTGGCCGCGCTCGCCGGTCTGACCCGGCCCACCGGGATCGCCGTCGCCGCCGCCGTGACCGTCGTGGCCCTGCGGGAGCTGCTGGTACGGGGCAACCGGGCGCCCGGGGTGTGGGCGGCCGGGCTGCTCGCGCCCGCGGGCTGGGCCTCGTACGTCGTGGCCGTCGGGGCGCACCGCCACGACCCCCTCGGCTACTTCACCGTCCAGCGGCAGTGGGGCTCGCGCTTCGACTTCGGCGGCGGGACCCTGGAGACGGCCTGGAAGGCCCTGTCCGGCGGGCCCGTGACCGTACCGGTCGCGGTGACGCTGGCCGTGCTCGCCGCCGCCGGGCTGCTGGCGGTGCCGGCCGTACTGGACCGGACGCCGCTGCCGCTGCTCGTGTACACCGCGACACTGCTGGTGATCACCTTCGGCGGGGCGGGCTTCTTCGAGTCGAAGCCGCGCTTCCTGCTGCCCGCGTTCCCGCTGCTGCTGCCGGTGGCGGCCGCAGTGGCGAGAGCCCGGCCGCGCACGGCGGTCGCGGTGACCGCCGGCCTGGCCGGGCTCTCGTGGACCTACGGGGCGTACCTGCTGCTCATGGCGGAGGTGCCCCTGTAGGAGGCCCTGGAGGCCCGGGAGGAGGCCTGCAGGGGGAGGGGGGACGGCTACTCGCCGTCCTCCTCCTTCTTCTCGTCGCCCTCGGCGGAGTCGACGTCCTTCTCCAGGCCGAGCTGCTCCAGCAGCCACTTGTCGAACTCGATCGACGCGCGGACCCAGCTGACCGTGGAGGACACGAAGTGCTCCAGGCTGACGCCGGTGCCGATCAGCATCTGCGCCTCGCCGATCAGGCGGACCGAGCCGTCGTCGTGCGTGTGGCTGTAGACCTTGGGCCACAGGGTGCGGCGGTTCCAGTCGTCGATCGACTCCAGCAGCTGCGGCTTGTCGTCGATGGCGTGCGGACGGTCGTAGAAGGTCCGCACGGAGAAGACCTGCTGCTCGCCCTCGCCGCGGAACATGAAGTAGGTGCGGAAGTCCTCCCACGGCGCCGCGAGGTCACCCTCGTCGTCGACGACGTACTTCAGCTCCATCTGCTCCAGGAGCTGCTTCACCAGGTCCTGGTCGGGGACGACGGGGCCCGCCGGTCCTTGGCCTTGCGGTTCGGGCTGACCCCCGAAGTTCGGAATCGAGGCCGGGTCGATGCTCACCGTGTACTTCCCTTCGTGCGGATGACGCCATCCTCCCCCATCTCGCCTACCCCGTGTCCAGCCCCGCACCCGCGATCCGCTCCCGGCGGACACGGGGCCCCGGCGGCCCTTACAGGGCCCGGCCGACCAGCAGGTCCTCGCCGGCCACGTCGACCCGTACGGTGTCGCCGTCGCGGACCTCGCCGGAGAGGATCTCCTTGGCGAGGCGGTCGCCCACGGCCGTCTGGATCAGGCGGCGCAGGGGGCGGGCGCCGTACGCCGGGTCGTTGCCCTTGTCCGCCAGCCAGGCCAGGGCCTCGGGGGTGACGTCCAGGGCGAGCCGGCGGTCGGCGAGGCGCTTGGCGAGCCGGGCGATCTGGAGCTCGGCGATGTGCGCCAGCTCGTCGCGGGTCAGCGCGGAGAAGACGACGAGGTCGTCGAGGCGGTTGAGGAACTCCGGCTTGAAGCTCGCCCGGACCACCTCCAGGACCTGCGCCTTCTTCTGCTCGGCCGGGGTGACGGGGTCCACCAGGAACTGGCTGCCCAGGTTCGAGGTCAGGATCAGGATGGTGTTGCGGAAGTCCACCGTACGGCCCTGGCCGTCGGTGAGGCGGCCGTCGTCGAGGACCTGGAGCAGGATGTCGAAGACCTCGGGGTGGGCCTTCTCGACCTCGTCCAGCAGCACCACGCTGTACGGGCGGCGCCGGACGGCCTCGGTGAGCTGGCCGCCCTCCTCGTAGCCGACGTAGCCGGGCGGGGCGCCGACGAGCCGGGCCACGCTGTGCTTCTCGGAGTACTCGGACATGTCGATGCGGACCATGGCCCGCTCGTCGTCGAAGAGGAAGTCCGCGAGGGCCTTGGCCAGCTCGGTCTTGCCCACGCCCGTCGGGCCCAGGAAGAGGAACGAGCCGGTGGGGCGGTCCGGGTCGGCGATGCCGGCCCGGGTGCGGCGCACGGCGTCCGCGACGGCCCGTACGGCCTCGGTCTGGCCGATCAGGCGGCGGCCCAGCTCGTCCTCCATGCGCAGGAGCTTCTGGGTCTCCCCTTCGAGGAGCCGGCCGGCCGGGATCCCGGTCCAGGCGCCGACCACGTCGGCGATGTCGTCGGGGCCGACCTCGTCCTTGACCATGCTGTTCTTCGCGGCGCCGGTCTTGGCGGCCTCCTCCTCGGCCTCGGTGGCCTCGGCGAGCTCCCGCTCCAGCCCCGGGATCTCCCCGTAGAGCAGCTTGGAGGCGGTGTCGAAGTCTCCGTCGCGCTGGGCGCGCTCGGCCTGGCCGCGCAGGTCGTCCAGGCGCTCCTTGAGCTCGCCGACGCGGTTGAGGGACTGCTTCTCCTTCTCCCAGCGGGCGGTGAGGCCGCGCAGCTCCTCCTCCCGGTCGGCGAGGTCCTTGCGGATCTTGTCGAGGCGTTCGAGGGAGGCCGGGTCGGACTCGTTCTTCAGCGCCAGCTCCTCCATCCGCATCCGGTCCACGGAGCGCTGGAGCTCGTCGATCTCCACGGGCGAGGAGTCGATCTCCATGCGGAGCCGGGAGGCCGCCTCGTCGACGAGGTCGATGGCCTTGTCGGGCAGGAAACGGGAGGTGATGTAGCGGTCGGAGAGGGTGGCGGCGGCGACGAGGGCGCTGTCGTTGATGACGACCTTGTGGTGGGCCTCGTAGCGGCCCTTGAGCCCGCGCAGGATCGCGATGGTGTCCTCGACGGTGGGCTCGGCGACCAGCACCTGCTGGAAGCGGCGCTCCAGCGCCGGGTCCTTCTCGATGCGCTCGCGGTACTCGTCCAGGGTGGTCGCGCCGACCATGCGCAGCTCGCCGCGGGCCAGCATGGGCTTGAGCATGTTGCCCGCGTCCATGGCGGAGTCCCCGCCGGCCCCGGCGCCGACGACGGTGTGCAGCTCGTCGATGAAGGTGATGATCTGGCCCTCGCTCGACTTGATCTCGGCGAGGACGGTCTTCAGGCGCTCCTCGAACTCGCCGCGGTACTTGGCGCCGGCCACCATCGCGCCGAGGTCGAGGGAGACGAGCCGCTTGCCCTTGAGGGACTCGGGGACGTCGCCCTTGACGATGCGCTGGGCCAGGCCCTCGACGACGGCGGTCTTGCCGACGCCGGGCTCGCCGATGAGCACCGGGTTGTTCTTGGTGCGGCGGGAGAGGACCTGGACGACGCGCCGGATCTCGTGGTCGCGGCCGATGACGGGGTCGAGCTTGCCGTCGCGGGCGGCGGCGGTGAAGTCGGTGCCGAACTTCTCCAGGGCCTTGTACTGGCCCTCGGGGTCGGGGGTGGTCACCCGCCGTGCTCCTCGTGCGTTCTGGAAGGCGTCCAGCAGCTTCTTCGCCGTGGCGCCCTGGGCGGAAAGGACCTCACCGGCCGGTCCGCCCTTGGCGGCGATGGCGATGAGGAGGTGTTCGGTGGAGAGGTACTCGTCGCCGAGGCGGCCGGCCTGGGAGTCGGCCTCGGCCAGTACGGCGAGCAGGTCGCGGCTGGGCTGCGGGGGCGCGACGGTGGAGCCGGTGACGCTGGGCAGGGCGGCGAGCAGGCGCTCGGCGCCGGCGCGGACGGCGGCCTGGTCGGCGTCGGTGGCGACCAGCAGGTCGACGACGTTCTCGTTGTCCTCGCCGGCGAGCAGCGCCAGCAGGAGGTGCGCGGGGGTCAGGTCGGCGTGGCCGTCCTTGACGGCCCTGCTCGTGGCCGCGTTCAGGGCGTCGCGGCTCTTGTTGGTCAGCTCGGCGTCCACTCTCGGTTTCTCCTCTCCGGCGGGCGTACGTGACGCGTCGCACCCGGCTGGCCGGATGCGCACTCTGACAGATTCAGCATCTGCAAAGTTGAGTCTATTCCACTCAAGGCATCGTCCGGGGCCATTCTGCCGCCGGATCCGGCGGGTACGCGGGCGTACGCTTCGGCCCATGTCCCATGACGTACTCAACCCGACGCCCGAGTACCTCGCCTTCTGGCGGGAGCGGCACGTCTGCACCCTGACCACCCCGCGCCCGGACGGCACGCCGCACGTGGTGCCCGTCGGCGTGACCTACGACCCGGAGGCGGGGCTGGCGCGGGTGATCAGCAACAAGCACAGCAAGAAGGTCCGCAACGTCCTGGCGGCGGCCGGCGGCGGCGCCCGGGTGGCGGTCTGCCAGATGGAGGGCCGGCGCTGGGCCACCCTGGAGGGGCGCGCGGTGATCCGTACGGACGAGGCGGCGGTCGCCGAGGCCGTGGCGCGCTACGCGGAGCGGTACGGGCGGATGCCCTCGCCCAATCCGGACCGGGTGGTCCTGGAGATCACCCTCGACCGGGCCATGGGCCGGGCCTGAGGCGGGCCCGAGGCGGGCCTGGGCCGGACCTGAGCCCGGAAAGCGATTGTCCGGTTCAACCACTGGACGCGGACATCACAACGGCGCCATCGTGGTCAGGTCCACGATGGCGCCGTTGTGTGGGGGTAGCACCTGGAGCGATCTGCAACGACGGGGGAATCGCCTCAGGCACTGCGGGGGGTGGCGGTGGTGATATCGGGCTCGAACAGCTGGTGGTCCCGCTGGTCGAGGTTGACGAAGACCATGCCGTACCGCACTTCACAGCGGACGGGCTGCGGTGCGCCCCGGGGGCGGCGCAGGCAGCGGTAGGCGCGGACGTCCTCGTCCTCTTCGCGCACGACGACGATCGGCTGGCCGAAAAGAGTGACCATCAACGAATCGCCGGCGTAGGGGATCGCCGTGGCGAGGTCTATGAACTGCCATCCCGAGCGGTACGCGGATGCCATTTCGCGGCGGAAGTCGCGGTCGTCGGGGGTCATGACGAGGCCTTCGCAGGGGTGCTGTTCCAGCCGAAATCGCTCTCGACGGCGGTTCCGGCCGACGGACCGGCAGCAGCCTGAGCGCTTCCCGTGTCCCCGTCGACGGCGACGACCGCCCCAAAGACCGCAACGGCGGAGAAAACAACGGCAAGCGCCGAGCGAAGCATTCTCTTATACATGGTCGGCTTCGTCCTCACTTGATGGAATCCTCTCCCCCGCACTGTCAGACGATGGCTCATTCAGGCACGTCAGTGCCACAGGGACGATGCATCATGTTCTTACATGTTCAGGACCCTGGGGGGTGGAGATTTGCCCAAGAGCGACATAAACCCGACACATCGCCACCCCGTCACGGAGATGTGCACCGAGGGCGCGCGACTCTACGCGGCGGCCCTGAGCACCGGCCGCGTCGCCCGCGGCGAGGTCGCGAACGCCCCCTGCCTGCTCGAATTCGCGCTACTGCGACCCGACCCGGACGACGCCAACCAGCTGCGCGCGGTTCCCCCGTCCATCGCACTGGCCCAACGGCTCCATCCGCTCGAACGCGAGATCCAGGAGCGCAGGCGCACCGCCGTAGATCTCACCGACGCATTCGAGCCGTTCCTGACCATCAGCGCACAAAGCCCCGCCAACACCCACGCCATCACGGTGCTGGAGGGCTTCGACCAGATCAACGCCGCCATCGACCTGGCCACCGCCGAGTGCCACACCGAGGCCCTGACGGTCCAGCCGGGTGGCGCCCGGCCGACCAACGTGCTCAGCGAGTCCCTGGAGCGGGCCACGCCGATGATCGACCGCGGGGTGAGCATCCGCACGCTCTACCAGCACACGGTGCGGCACAGCCAGGGCACGCTCGCCTACGTGGACCGGATCTCCGCCGGAAAGGTCGAGATCCGCACGCTGGAGGAGCTGATCGAGCGTCTCATGATCTTCGACCGCACCGTGGCCATCATCCCCGCCAGCGACGACCGGCGGGTGGCCCTGGAGCTGCGGCACCCGGGACTGGTGGACTACCTCATCAAGGTCTTCGAGCAACTCTGGCGCAGGGCCGTGCCGTTGGGCGACGAGGTCACGTACACGCACAGTCCGGATGGTATCTCCGGAGTGCAGCGCTCCATTGCACAGCTGCTGATCGAGGGCCACGTGGACGAGGCGATCGCCCGCCGGCTGGGAATGAACGTACGCACCTGCCGCGCGCACATAGCGAAGCTGGCCGCCGCCCTGGGCAGCGGCAGCAGGGCCCAGCTGGGCTACCTCATCGCCCAGTCCGGGATCCTGCACGGCCAGGGGCCCGCCCAGCTCCCCGAGGGCTGACAGGGGCCCTCGGGAGGCCCTCAGGAGCCCCCGGGACACGCCGAAGGCCCCGTCGGGCTCCTCCTGTGCGGGAGAGGCCCGACGGGGCCTTCACGGCGTGCGGGGGCCGCGGTCAGTCGCCCGGGCGCTTGGTGGGGCGCCAGACGACCAGCGCGCTGCCCGGCACCGGCGGCTGGTACGGGACCAGGTCGCGGCGGTACGAGGCGTGCACCTGGGCCTCACGGGCCTGGAGGGCGGCGGCCGCCCCGTCCACGGCGGCGGACAGCTCGGCCACGCGCTGCTGGAGCGCGGCCACCTGGTTCTCCAGTTCGATGATCCGCTTGATGCCGGCCAGGTTGATGCCCTCGTCCTGGGACAGCTGCTGCACCGTGCGGAGCAGCTCGATGTCCCTCGCCGAATACCGCCGGCCGCGGCCGGCCGTACGGTCCGGCGAGACCAGACCGAGGCGGTCGTACTGGCGCAGGGTCTGCGGATGCAGGCCCGAGAGCTGGGCGGCCACCGAGATCACGTAGACCGGGGTCTCGTCGGTGAGCTGGTACGCCCCCTCGCCGAAGCGGGGCTGTCGTCGGCGGCCGTCCATGTCATGCTCCCTTCGCGGACTCGAACAGGAGGGCACGCGGATCCTCGGACCCGGTCGCGTCCCGGTACATCTCCAGGGCCTCGCGGGCCTTGTCGGACAACTCCGCCGGAACCGCGACCTCCACCGTGACGAGCAGGTCGCCGCGGGTGCCGTCCTTGCGGACCGCGCCCTTGCCGCGGGCCCGCATCGTACGGCCGGTCGGGGTGCCCGGGGGCAGCTTCAGCGTCACCGCCGGGCCGCCCAGGGTCGGAACCTTGATGTCGGCTCCGAGGGCCGCCTCCGCGATCGTGACGGGCACGGTCACCGTGAGGTTGTCGTCCTTGCGGCCGAACACCGGGTGGCTGCCGACGTGCACGACGACGTACAGGTCGCCGGCCGGGCCGCCGCGCTCGCCCGGGGCGCCCTTGCCGCGCAGCCGGATCCGCTGGCCGTCGAAGACGCCCGCCGGGATCCGGACCTGCATGGTGCGGGAGGACTTCGCGCGCCCGCTGCCCTTGCAGACCTCGCAGGGGTTCTCCGCGATCAGGCCGCGGCCCTTGCAGTCCGCGCAGGGGTCGGTCAGCGAGAAGCCGCCGCCGCTGCCCCGGGAGACCTGGCCGGTGCCGACGCAGGTCGGGCAGACGCGGGGCGTGCCGTTCTTGTCGCCGGTGCCCGAACAGGCCTTGCAGGGGGCCTGCGAGGACATCCGCAGCGGCACGGTCGCGCCGTCCACGGCCTCCGTGAAGGAGAGCGTGACCTCCGACTCGATGTCCTGGCCGCGGCGCGGCTGGGTGCGGGTCCCCGCACCGGCCCCGGCGCCGCGGTTGAACAGGCCGCCGAAGACGTCGCCGAGGCCGCCGCCGAAGCCGCCCTGGCCGCCGGCCTGGGTGCCCCCGAAGAGGTCGCCCAGGTCGAAGTTGAACGAGCCGCCGCCGCCGGGACCGGCGCGGAAGCCGCCGTTCCCGAACAGCGCGCGGGCGTCGTCGTACTCCTTGCGCTTCTTGGCGTCGCCGAGGACGTCGTTCGCCTCGGAGATCTCCTTGAAGCGCTCCTCGGCCGAGGCGTCGCCCTTGTTGGCGTCCGGGTGGAACTCGCGGGCGAGCTTCCGGTACGCCTTCTTGATCTCGGCCTCGGTGGCGTCCTTCGGGACACCGAGGACCTTGTAGTAGTCCTTCTCGACGAAGTCCTTCGTGCTCATCCCCGGTGTCCCTCCTCTCGGATCCCTACATGGTGTGCGTCAGCCCTTGTCGGGGGCATCCGTGTCCTTGTCGGACGGCGTGTCGCCGTCGCCGGACTCGGACTTCGCGGCGGGTGCCGCGCCCGGCTGGGGCTCGGCCACCGCGACCCGCGCGGGGCGGATCGTGCGCTCGCCGATCCGGTACCCCGGCTGCAGGATCGCCACGCAGGTCGTCTCGGTGACGTCCGGCGCGTACGAGTGCATCAGGGCCTCGTGGATCGTCGGGTCGAAGGGCTCGCCCTCCTTGCCGAACTGCTGCAGCCCCATCTTGGCGGCGGCGGTCTCCAGCGACTCGGCCACCGACTTGAAGCCGCCGACCAGCTCGCCGTGCTCCCGGGCCCGGCCGATGTCGTCCAGGGTCGGGAGGAGCTCCGTCAGCAGGCTCGCGACCGCGATCTCCTTGACGGCGACCCGGTCCCGCTCCACGCGGCGACGGTAGTTCTGGTACTCGGCCTGGAGCCGCTGGAGGTCCGCGGTGCGCTCGCCGAGCGCGGTACGGGCCTGGTCCAGCTGCGCCAGCAGCGCAACATCCTGAGCCTTGTCCCCGGCCGGGGCCGCCTCGTCCTCCTTCTTGGAGGAGTCGGCGGCCTTCGGCTCCGCGTCGTCAGCGCCGGCGCCGGCGGGGACTTCGGGCTTCTCGTCGAAGCCCGGGGTCTCCTCCGACATCAGGCAGCGCCGCCCTTCGGCTTCTCGTCGTCGACGATCTCGGCGTCGACGACGTCGTCGTCGGCCTTGGCCTGGCCCGCGTCACCCGCGGCGCCGGCGGCACCCTGGGCGGCCTGGGCGTCGGCGTAGATGGCCTGGCCGAGCTTCTGGCTGACCGCGGCCAGCTTCTCCGTCGCGGTGCGGATCTCGGCGGTGTCCTCGCCCTTGAGCTTGTCCTTCAGCTCGGTGACGGCCGTCTCGACCTCGGTCTTGACCTCGGCCGGGACCTTCTCCGCGTTGTCCGCGAGGAACTTCTCCGTCTGGTAGACGAGCTGCTCGCCCTGGTTGCGGGACTCGGCGGCCTCCTTGCGGCGCAGGTCCTCGTCCGCGTACTGCTCGGCCTCCTGGCGCATGCGGTCGACCTCGTCCTTGCCGAGCGAGGAGCCGCCGGTGACGGTCATCTTCTGCTCCTTGCCCGTGCCAAGGTCCTTGGCCGTGACGTGCATGATGCCGTTGGCGTCGATGTCGAAGGAGACCTCGATCTGCGGGACGCCGCGCGGGGCCGGCGGCAGGCCCGTCAGCTCGAACATGCCGAGCTTCTTGTTGTACGCCGCGATCTCGCGCTCGCCCTGGTAGACCTGGATCTGCACGGACGGCTGGTTGTCCTCGGCCGTCGTGAAGATCTCCGACCGCTTGGTCGGGATGGTCGTGTTGCGCTCGATGAGCTTGGTCATGATGCCGCCCTTGGTCTCGATGCCGAGGGACAGCGGGGTCACGTCGAGGAGCAGGACGTCCTTGACCTCACCCTTGAGGACACCGGCCTGGAGGGTGGCGCCGATGGCGACGACCTCGTCCGGGTTGACGCCCTTGTTGGCGTCCTGACCGCCGGTGAGCTCCTTGACGAGCTCGGCGACGGCCGGCATGCGGGTGGAGCCGCCGACCAGGACCACGTGGTCGATCTCGGACAGCGCGATGCCGGCGTCCTTGATGACGTTGTGGAACGGGGTCTTGCAGCGGTCGAGCAGGTCCGCGGTCAGCTGCTGGAACTGGGCGCGGGTGAGCTTCTCGTCCAGGTGCAGCGGGCCCTCGGCGGAGGCCGTGATGTAGGGCAGGTTGATCGAGGTCTCCGTGGAGGAGGACAGCTCGATCTTCGCCTTCTCGGCGGCCTCGCGCAGGCGCTGGAGCGCCATCTTGTCCTTGGACAGGTCGACGCCGTGGCCGTTGGCGAACTGCTTCACCAGGTAGTCGACGACGCGCTGGTCCCAGTCGTCGCCACCGAGGTGGTTGTCACCGTTGGTGGCCTTGACCTCGACGACACCGTCGCCGATCTCCAGGAGCGACACGTCGAAGGTGCCGCCACCGAGGTCGAAGACGAGAATGGTCTGGTCGTCCTTGTCGAGGCCGTACGCCAGGGCGGCGGCGGTCGGCTCGTTGACGATGCGCAGGACGTTCAGACCGGCGATCTCGCCGGCCTCCTTCGTCGCCTGGCGCTCGGAGTCGTTGAAGTAGGCAGGAACGGTGATGACCGCGTCCGTGACCTTCTCGCCCAGGTACGCCTCGGCGTCGCGCTTCAGCTTCTGCAGGATGAAGGCGCTCATCTGCTGCGGGTTGAAGTCCTTGCCATCCAGGTTGATCTTCCAGTCAGTGCCCATGTGGCGCTTGACGGAGCGGATGGTCCGGTCAACGTTCGTGACCGCCTGGCGCTTGGCCACCTCGCCGACGAGGACCTCGCCGTTCTTGGCGAAGGCGACGACGGACGGCGTGGTCCTGGCACCCTCGGCGTTGGTGATGACGGTGGGCTCGCCGCCTTCGAGAACGCTGACGACGGAGTTAGTGGTGCCCAGGTCGATGCCGACCGCACGTGCCATTTCAATTCCTCCAGCTGACTTGAGTGGAACAGGCTCAAGAATGCCGTAACGCTGCGCTGGCGTCAACAGAGGTGAGTCGAGGGGGCTCAACCTTTAGGCTGCGCTTACGCTCAGGGGCACAGCCCCTGGCCCGGGCCGGCCCCGAGCCCGCACCCGCGCCGAGCCGCGGGACCGCGCAGGCGCTGCGCACCCGTCGCCCCGATCGCCGGCGCGGCCGGACCTGCGGCCGGCGGCCAGCGGCCGTCGCTCGCAGCCGAACCCAGCCCCGCCGGGGGCCGCAGCATCCTCAGCCCCGCCGGCGATTGAGGCGCGGGGGTCTGGGGGCAGAGCCCCCAGCCCGCCGGGCCGCACCCGAACGGGTTCCCGGTGGAGCCACGGCCGCGCGGCGCGCCGGGGGGCGGACAGGCGTCCGGCAGCGTGCTGGCATGCCTCTGCTGCGCCTCCCCACCGCCCGGCCAGGGCTGCGACTGACCACCCTCACCGCCCGGCCAGGGCTGCGGCCGGCCGTGCCGCCGGCCAAGCGGGTGTTCGACCTGATCGGCGCGGTGGCCCTGCTCGCGGCGGCGGCCGTCCCGCTGCTGCTGACCGCCGCCGCGCTGTACGCGGCGACCCGCGCGCGGGTCCTCGTACGCGAACCCGCGCTCGGGCTCGGCGGGCGCCCCTTCCTCGCCTGGCGGCTGCGCACGGAGGACGCCGGGCGGGTCGGCGCGCTGGTCCGGCGGTGCGCACTGGAGGGGCTGCCGCGGCTGCTCAACGTGGCGCGCGGCGAGATGTCGCTGGTCGGGCCGCGCCCCGAGGCCCGTACCGACCACCCGGAACGGCTGCTCGTACGTCCCGGAATGACCGGATTGTGGCAGGTCAGCGCGCGTTCCGACCTCCCCTGGGAGGAGATGGCCCTGCTCGACCGGCACTATGTGGAGAGCCATTGGCTGGGGATGGATCTCGCGATCCTCGCGCAGACCCCTCGGGCGGCCTACCGACAGAGGCATGCCTGAGCGACACAGATCACCGCACGCTCACCTACAGTGCGGCGCGGGAACTGGGTAACCTCAAGCCTTGACTCAATAAGTTACCGCTTAGTAAGTCCCGCCCGAGGAGCCCTCCCATGCAACTCGCCGCGATCATCGTGTCGCTGGTCCTGACCGTTGTCGGCGTCGCGCTGATCGCCCGAGCCGTGGCGCAGATCTACCGGTTCGTGAAGCTCGGCCAACCCGTACCGGCGGGCAGCCGCACGGACCGCCCGAAGGACCGAACGATCACCCTGGTCCGGGAGTTCCTCGGCCACACCCGGATGAACCGGTGGGGGATCGTCGGCTTCGCGCACTGGTTCGTCGCGATCGGCTTCCTGACGCTGCCGCCCACCCTGGTGCAGGCCTTCGGCCAGCTCTTCCAGGCCGACTGGCTGCTGCCGATCGTCGGCGACTTCCTGCCCTTCGAGCTCTACACCGAGTTCATCGGCGTGATGACCGTCGTCGGCATCGTCGTCCTGATGGTGATCCGCCTGCTCAACCTCCCCTCGCGGGCCGGTCGCAAGTCGCGCTTCGCCGGCTCGAAGGCCTGGCAGGCGTACTTCGTCGAGTACGTCATCCTCACCATCGGCCTCGCGATCCTCGCGCTGCGCGGCCTCGAGGGCGCGATCCACGGCGTCGAGTCGTACGAGCCGGCGTACTTCGCCTCGTACCCGCTGGTACTGGCCTTCAAGGGGCTCACCTACGGCGGCATCCAGAACGCCATCTACTTCACCGCGATGGTGAAGATCAGCGTCTCCTTCATCTGGATGATCACGGTCTCGCTCAACACCAACATGGGTGTGGCCTGGCACCGCTTCCTCGGCTTCCCGAACATCTGGTTCAAGCGCAACGCCGACGGCTCGACGGCGCTCGGCGCCCTCCAGCCGATGACGAGCGGCGGCAAGGAGATCGACTTCGAGGAGCCCGGCGAGGACGACGTCTTCGGCGTCTCCCAGGTCGAGCAGTTCTCCTGGAAGGGCATCCTCGACTTCTCCACCTGCACCGAGTGCGGCCGCTGCCAGTCGCAGTGCCCCGCCTGGAACACCGGCAAGCCGCTGTCCCCGAAGCTCCTGATCATGTCGCTGCGCGACCACGCGCACGCGAAGGCCCCGTACCTGCTCGCGGGCGGCGGCAAGACGATGGAGGGCGAGGAGAAGGCCACCGCCGAGCAGCTCAAGGACGTCCCGGCGGCGGCCCTGGCCGAGGCGGAGCGCCCGCTGATCGGCACGGCCGAGGAGAACGGCGTCATCGACCCGGACGTGCTGTGGTCCTGCACGACCTGTGGCGCGTGCGTGGAGCAGTGCCCGGTCGACATCGAGCACATCGACCACATCGTCGACATGCGCCGCTACCAGGTGATGATCGAGAGCGCGTTCCCGTCGGAGGCGGGCACGATGCTCAAGAACCTGGAGAAGAAGGGCAACCCCTGGGGTCTGGCCAAGAAGCAGCGCGTGGAGTGGACGAAGGAGGTCGACTTCGAGGTCCCGATCATCGGGAAGGACGCGGAGGACCTCTCGGAGTTCGACTACCTGTACTGGGTCGGCTGCGCCGGCGCCCTGGAGGACCGGGCGAAGAAGACCACGAAGGCCTTCGCGGAGCTGCTGAACATCGCGGGCGTCAAGTTCGCGATCATGGGCGGCGACGAGAAGTGCACCGGTGACTCGCCGCGCCGCCTGGGCAACGAGCCGCTGTTCCAGCAGCTGGGCCAGGAGAACGTGGCCATGCTGAACATGGCGTTCGGCGAGGACGACGACGACCCGTCGACGAAGAAGCCGAAGTCGGCGAAGCGGATCGTCTCCACCTGCCCGCACTGCTTCAACACCATCGCGAACGAGTACCCGCAGCTGGGCGGCGAGTACGAGGTCATCCACCACACGCAGCTGCTCCAGCACCTGATCGACGAGGGCCGGCTGACGCCGGTGACGCCGGTCGAGGGCCTGATCACGTACCACGACCCCTGCTACCTGGGCCGGCACAACAAGGTCTACACGCCGCCGCGCGAGATCATGTCCGCCGTACCGGGGCTGCGGCAGCAGGAGATGCACCGCCACAAGGAGCGCGGCTTCTGCTGCGGCGCCGGTGGTGCGCGGATGTGGATGGAGGAGCGGATCGGCAAGCGCATCAACAACGAGCGCGTCGACGAGGCCCTGTCCCTGAACCCGGACATCGTCTCCACGGCCTGCCCGTTCTGCCTGGTGATGCTGACCGACTCGGTGAACGGCAAGAAGAACGACGGCCAGGCGAAGGAATCCGTCCAGGTCGTGGACGTGGCGCAGCTGCTGCTGGAGTCGGTGAAGGCCCCGGAGCCGACGGAGGAGGAGCTCGCGGCACTGGCGGCGGAGGCCGAAGCCGCCGAAGCCGCTGCCGCTGCCGCTGCCGCTGCGGAAGCCGAGGCGAAGGCGGCTGCGGAAGCCGAGGCGAAGGCCAAGGCTGAGGCCGAAGCCAAGGCCAAGGCGGAGGCCGAGGCGGCTGCCGCTGCGGAGGCGAAGGCCAAGGCGGAGGCGGAGGCGGAGGCGGAGGCCGCGGACGAGGCTCCGGCCGAGGACGAGCCCAAGGCCGAGGCGGACGCTCCGGCCGAGGCTGAGGCCAAGGCGGACGCTCCGGCTGAGGCCGAGGCCGAGGCCGAGGCGCCTGCGGCGAAGCCGGAGGCCGCGGACGAGGCTCCGGCCGCGGACGAGGCGGCGTCGAAGGCCAACTCCGAGGCGAAGGCCGAAGACAAGCCCGCAGCGAAGACCGAGGCCGCCGACGAGGCGCCTGCGGCGAAGCCGGAGGCTGAGGCCGAGGAGGAGGCTCCGGCCGAGGCTGAGGCCAAGGCCGAGGCTGAGGCTAAGGGCGAGGACGAGGCCGCCGCGGCGGGCGAGGCCGAGGCGAACGCTCCGGCCCAGGCCGAGGCGGACGCTCCGGCCGACGCGACGGACGCGGCCGAGGACGGCAAGGGCGAGGCGAAGCCCGAGGCGGCCAAGTAGCCCCGGGCCGAGCGCCCCGTACGCACCGAACGGCCGGTCCCCTCACGGGGGCCGGCCGTTCGGCGTATCCGGATCAGTCGTTGGTGCGGTTCCGGCGGAGCATCGCGAAGCCGAGGCCCGCCGCGCCCGTCGCGGCCATGCCGCCGCCCGCGGCCAGCAGCAGCGGGGTCTCGCCCTGCTCGGCGGAGCCGCCGGCACCGGCGTTCACGCCGCCCTTCGGCACGACCCGCTCCATCTTCGACGGCTTCTTCTCCGCCTTGTACTGCTCGATCAGCCTGCCGGTGGAGAAGTCGTACACCCAGCTGTCCCCGCCCCCCTTGCCGTCGATGACGACGAACTTCACGCGCTTCCCGTCCTGGACGAGCTTGTACGTCCAGCCGTCGTTCAGCGCGCTGCGGTTCTTCATGTCGATCGTGCCGAGCAGGTTCCCGTTCGGCATGGAGATCTCGGCGCGCTTGCCCGTCGGGCCGTCGATCAGCCGCGCGATCCGCCCGTCCGGCATGGTGATGCGCACCGAGGTCTCCTTCTTGACCTGCGGCTTCGGCTTCGGCTTCGGCTTCTCGACCGGCTTCTCGACCGGCTTGCGGGAGCCGCCCTCGATCCACGAGGTCACGGTGCCGTTCGGCTGGAGGACGACGTGCAGGCCGTTGTTCTGCCCGTGGGCCGGCTTTCCGTTCTTGCTGACCAGGGTGTCCAGCTTCGTGCCCCGGGCGAAGACGTCGGCCTCGAAGTGGCCGTCGCCGAGCTTGTAGACCTTGGCGACCGACCCGTCGGCCAGCTTCACGGTGGTGACGTACGCCCGCCCCTTCGACGGCTTCTCGACGGGCTTCTCGACCGGCTTCTCGACGGGCTTCTCGGCCGGCTTCTCCGACGGCTTCACCGAGGGCTCGACCGACGGGTCCACCACCGGCCGCTCGACCCCCGGCAGCACCTCGGGCTCCGGCACCGTCGGCGAGTCCGCGAAGGCGGAGCCGGCGGGCAGCGCCAGCACGGCGGCGGCGCCGGTGAGGACTGCGGCGGTACGAAGGGTGGTGCTGCGGCGGGTACGGCGCATGACTTGGGTTTCCGTTCTGGTTCGTGACTCCGTGGCGGCGACGTTCACGAAACTACGGACCGGATACGTACGGATTCCGTCGGCTGCGTAACGAACCACCACAGAAGCACCCGCAACCGTGTAAAACGCCCTCCCCCTGCTCCCCCTAGGGGATGTCACAGCTCAGCCGCAAAGGCCGCCCGTTCCGGCGGCCCGGCCACGGCCGCCCGGCGGAGCAGGTACTTTCGATCACGTGGCTGGATTCAGGATCGGACGCGGCAGGGACGACAACCACCCTCCGCAGCAACCCCCGCACACCCCGCGGCAGCAGCCGTACGGTCAGCAGCAGCAAGCGCCGCAGGCCCCGTACGGTCATCAGCCCTACCCGCCCGCCGGCCCGCCGCCGCAGCAGCACTGGCCGGCCCAGGGCGGCGCGGGCGACCACGGCGAGCCGGAGTACTTCGACCCGTACTCCCAGCCGCACCCGCACGCGCACCCGCAGCCGCCGCAGGCCCCGTACGCGGGCCGGCAGGGGGCCTCGTACGCGAACGACCCGGGGTACACCCAGGCCTTCTCGGTCGGCGAGGACCCGTACGGCCAGGGCGCGACGTACCAGGCGGGCGCGGCCCCCGCGGCCCCCGTCGGGCCGCGGCTGCAGTGGAAGGACCTGCTGCGCGGCATCGTGCTGCGCCCGGGGCCGACCTTCCTCCAGATGCGGGACTACCCCGTCTGGGGCCCGGCGCTGGTCGTGACCTTCGTCTACGGCATGCTCGCGGTCTTCGGCTTCGACAAGGCCCGCGAGGACGCCATCAAGGCGACCCTCACCCAGGTGATCCCGATCATCCTCAGCGCCGGCGTGGCCTTCGTCCTGTGCGGCATGATCCTCGGCGCGGTGACCCACACCCTGGCCCGCCAGCTGGGCGGCGACGGCGCGTGGCAGCCGACCATCGGCCTGTCGATGCTGGTCATGTCCCTCACGGACGCGCCGCGCCTGCTGGTGGCGGTGTTCCTGGGCGGCGACAACATGTTCGTGCAGGTGCTGGGCTGGGTGACCTGGCTGGCGGCCGGCGCGCTCTTCACCTCGATGGTGAGCAAGTCGCACGACCTGCCCTGGCAGAAGGCCCTGGGCGCGTCCGCGATCCAGCTGGTCGCACTGCTCTCGATGATCAAGCTGGGCACGCTCTAGCCGGCACGTACGACACACGTACGGGAAGGGCCCGCCGCGCGACCGCGCGACGGGCCCTTCCCGTATCCCTATCCCGGCTCAGGCGTCGAGGACCTGGCCCTCGCGCTTCACCACGGGCGGCTGGACCGACCAGGGGAACTCGATCCAGTCGTCCGTGCGCTTCCACACGTACTCGCACTGGACGAGCGAGTGGGACTTCTCGTAGATGACCGCGGAGCGCACCTCGGCGACGTGGCCGAGGCAGAAGTCGTGGACGAGCTTGAGCGTCTTGCCCGTGTCGGCCACGTCGTCGGCGATCAGGACCTTCTTGTCGGTGAAGTCGATCGCCTCGGGGACGGGCGCCAGCATGACCGGCATCTCCAGCGTGGTGCCGACGCCGGTGTAGAACTCCACGTTCACCAGGTGGATGTTCTTGCAGTCGAGCGCGTACGCCAGACCGCCGGCGACGAAGACGCCGCCGCGGGCGATGCTCAGGATGATGTCCGGCTCGTAGCCGTCGTCGGCGATGGTCTGCGCCAGCTCGCGGACGGCGCGCCCGAAGCCCTCGTAGGAGAGGTTCTCGCGTACTACGTCACTCATGCTTCGTGCCTCACCTGGGTGCGGTGGAAGTTCTGGAAGGAGCGCGAGGCGGTCGGCCCGCGCTGCCCCTGGTACCTGGAGCCGTACCGCTCGCTGCCGTACGGGAACTCCGCGGGCGAGCTGAGGCGGAACATGCACAGCTGCCCGATCTTCATGCCCGGCCAGAGCTTGATCGGAAGGGTGGCCAGGTTCGACAGCTCCAGGGTCACGTGCCCGGAGAAGCCGGGGTCGATGAATCCGGCGGTCGAATGCGTCACCAGACCCAGGCGTCCCAGGCTGGACTTCCCCTCCAGTCTGGAGGCGATGTCCTCGGGGAGCGAGATGACCTCGTACGTCGAGGCGAGCACGAACTCACCCGGATGCAGGATGAACGCCTCGTCGCCCTCGGGCTCGACCATGCGGGTCAGGTCGGGCTGCTCGATGGCGGGGTCGATGTGCGCGTAGCGGTGGTTCTCGAAGACCCGGAAGAACCGGTCGAGGCGTACGTCGATGCTGGAGGGCTGCACCATCGACTCGTCGAACGGGTCAATGCGAACCCGTCCGCTGTCGATCTCGGCCCGGATGTCTTTGTCGGAGAGAAGCACGTCCCGAGGATACGCAGAGCGCGCGGGCCACCCCCAATCGAGAAGGCCCCCGCGCGCCCGTACCGCCGAACCGCCGTCCTACCGCTTGACGCCGCCGACGGGCACCGCGTGCCTCAGCCGCGCGCACCGCGGACACCGGAGCAGCCGCCCGGGCCCGATCCGTCCGGCACCGAGGTGCTGCAACGGGAACGAAGCGGTGTTGAAAACATGCCCTTCGGCACAACGGACGACTGTGTGCTCCATCGAGTCCCTTTCCCCAACGAGCCGTAACGCGATGAATCGCCACATTAGGGGATGAACAAGACCCACTCCAGCCGCCGCTCCGCACCCCAACGGTACGCCCCAACTCCCGCCCCCACGAACCCTCCTGCGCGCCGGGGGCGATGACGACCCCGACGGGAGAATTCACCGGGGGTCGATCATGGGGTACAGTGTGCAACGGTAGGGATCCAGGCAACTGGACCACTGCGCGGATGTAGTTTAATGGTAGAACATGAGCTTCCCAAGCTTATAGCGCGGGTTCGATTCCCGTCATCCGCTCTTGAACGAAGGCCCAGGTCAGCGACCTGGGCCTTCGTCGTTGTCTAGACCTCTCAGCCCTGGCCGTGCCCTCCGCGTGCCCCAACTCGCGTGATTGCCCAGGCCGGAGAGCTTCCGCGCCCCGCCTCCACCACTCGGACGCGCCGGCGTCTCATATCGCGAGAAGCGATTCGCGTAACTGCGCCACAACAGCGGCCGCCCTGTGCGAATTCACAACCCCAAAGAGGCAGTTGACGGACGCCCGCTCAGTCGGCGGCTACCCCCGCGCCCTGTCGACGGGCTGGCGGTTCCGGGTCCACAGGGAAGAGGGGCCGCGCGCCGGTGATCTCCAGGAGACGCTAAAGCTGGTGGCTGGGGGGCGCCAGGCGGATGACGGTGCCGGTCCCTCTTGGGCTGTGCGGCGCGCGGTGAGGAGCACGTTCAGCGCCGAGGAGTCACAGAAGGTGAGGCCGCTGCAGTCAACCGCCACGGGCTTGGCCGCCGAGGCGTGGGCGAGGGCCTCACAGAGGGCGCGGCGCAGGGCGGGTGCCGTGTCGATGTCGATCTCGCCCGTGGGCCTGATCGCGACAGCGTGGTCCAGGACCTCCACGGCGACGCCGTTGCCGCCGGCATCCTGGGGAAGCTGTGCGGCCATGGTGATCACTCCTTCCATCGACGGATGTGCCCCTTCCCGGCGCCCAGGGGGACGGGTCACGTGCTGCGCTGATCGCGGGTGTCCTGGCGGAGCTGGTCGGCATGTCGGGTCATGGCGTCGATGCGTTCGGCGAGCTCGGCGTCCTCGGGCCGCAGGTGGGCGCGGGTGTCGGCGAGGGGCCGCACCAGCCGGGCGGTGTCGCTGTGGGCGAGGGCCTGGTTCAGGTCGCCGATGGCACCCTCGGCGCCGGCGGCGAGGCCGGTGAGGGCGGTGATCTGGCCAGCGAGGCGGCGCAGGTCGGCGGCGTTGCCTCGGGCCCAGGCGTCCACGCTCCGGTCGGCGGCGCGGGTGTCGCGGGTGGCCTGGACGCGTTCCTCGCCAGTGCTTCCGGCCTTGCCGGGGCGTAGCCGCAGGTAGCGGCGCTCGGCGGCCTGGCGGCTGGAGACCCCGAGGGGGCCTGCTAGGTCGGCCCAGCTGGCGCCCTCGCCGCGGGCGGTTTCGATGAGGCCGGTTTCCCAGCCGGCGAGCTGCTCGCGCACCTCGCGCAGAAGCAGCAGCGCGGCCAGGGCCGGGTGCGGGCCGGCGCCCGGTTCCGAAATCGCTGCCGGCGTGCTTGTGGAGCCTTGCTGCGCGTCCTTGACGGCCTGGTCGATGGCCTCCAGCGCCGCGGCGGCGGCGAGGAAGGTGACGGGTGAGGTCCGGTCTGCAGCCTCGTTCATGACGGTCTCCGTACTCTGTCATCCTCCAGATGACGCCTCGCTTGTCATCGTTTCGATGACATGTTACAACGGGAGCACGTTGAAGCGCATTGGCAGTTCCTGCCTGAACCGACTGGAGGTGTTTCGCGATGTTGATGCGCACCGACCCGTTCCGCGAGATGGACCGGATCATTCAGCAGCTCTCCGGAGCGTCCGGCACGTGGTCGAAGCCGTCCGTGATGCCCATGGACGCCTACCGCGACGGCGACGCGTACGTGATCGCCTTCGACCTGCCCGGTGTGAGCACCGAGGCGATCGACATCGACGTCGAGCGGAACATGCTGACCGTGAAGGCCGAGCGCCGGCCCGCGGAGAAGTCCGACGGCGTGCAGATGGAACTCTCCGAGCGGCCCCTCGGTGTCTTCTCCCGCCAGATCATGCTGGCCGACACCCTCGACACCGAGCACATCGAAGCCGACTACGACGCGGGCGTCCTGACCCTGCGGATCCCGATCGCCGAGCGCGCCAAGCCGCGGAAGATCGCCATCGGCGGCGAGTCCGGCCGCAAGCAGATCTCCGGCTGACCAGGCCGGCACCAGCGGCGGAGGACGGGGAACCCGATCCCCCTCCGGCACCCCGTCCTCCGCAGCCCTCGCCCCCCTTCACCTTTCACCCCTCCCCTGGAGGTGACGTGAGATGTCGATGCGCCGGGATGCCTTCCTGGACCACGTCCAGGAACGCGGCGAGTACCAGACCCGGGAAGAAGCCGAACGCGCGGCCCGCGTCGTCCTGGCCCTGCTGGGCGCCCACCTCGTCGGCGCCGTACGGGCCGCACTCGCCGCCCGGCTCCCCGAGACCTACGCCCTGATCCTCCTCAACCCCCTGCAGGCCGCGGAGCCCCTCACCCCCGAACGCTTCGTCCGCGCCACCGCGGCCTGGATCGAAGGCGCCACCGAGAAGACGGCCTTGTGGGACATCGGCGCGGTCCTGTCCACCGTGGCCGCCGCGGCCGGAGAGGACCTCACCCGCGAAGCCCTGCTCCAGCTCCCGCCCGGCTACGACCTCCTCTTCGGCCACCCCCAGCCCACCTGACCGGCCGACGCCGGGCGCACACCGAACCAGCGATGAGAAAGGCAACCACGGCACCATGTACGACCAGCCTCGACCGCACCGGGCCCACCCCGCCATGACGTTCGAGCAGATGCTGGAACGCGTGCGCTACGAAGGCGCCTACCCCACCCGCGAACGCGCAGAAGAAGCCGTCCGCACCGTCCTGGCCGCACTCGGCCGCCAGCTCGTCGGAGACGAACGCGTCGACCTCGCCCAGGCCCTGCCCGTCGAAGCCGCCCTCGCCCTGACCGCCCAGATCCCCGACACCGAACAGCTCACCGGCTGGAACTTCGTCAAGGACCTGGCCGCCCGCACCGGCACCAGCCCGGCCATCGCCCGCTGGGACACCGGCGCCGTACTCGCCGTCGTCACCCGCCTCGCCGGACCCGACCTCCTCGGCCGCATCCTCCACCGGCTCCCCACCGGCTACGCGCTCCTCTTCGGACAGGCCGAACTGCACCAGCCGCAGCCCACTGCCTGACGTCACCCGATCACACGTACGCCGGCGGGCGGGAACGACCCAAGAGGTTGTTCCCGCCCGCCGGCGTACGTCTAGGCTTCCCAGGCGAGTCGAGGCCTCTGCTTCGCCCCTGCCCTCTCGCGAGCGGCACGGACCCGAGCGTCGATGCCTCCGGCGACCTCCTGCTGGCGTTCGTCGTCGGAGTGCTGGTAGATCATCGCGGCCTTCTCCGAGGACTGGCCGGCGCGGACCATCGTGTCCTTCAGCGTGGCGCCGGACTGCGTCGACAGGGTGGCCCGTGTGGCGCAGGTCGTAGAAGCGGAAGTCCTTCGGCAGGCCGACCTGCGCGCGGGCCTGGGCCCACTTCCGGCCGAAGGTCGTGCGGCGGAACGGCGCCCCCTTCTCCCCCACGAACAGCAGCCCGTCGGGCTCCTTCTCCGCGAACCAGTCCAGGTGCCGCTTGACCTCCATGTAGAGGAAGGCCGGCAGGTGGATGGTGCGGACGCCCGCCGCCGACTTGGTGTCGCCCTCGACCCGGCGGCCGGTGTCCAGTTCCAGGGCCGCCTCGGTGATCCGCACGGCGAGCGGGTGGAGGGTGACCGAGCTCCGGCGCAGGACGACGGCTTTGGCCCGCGCTTGAGTTTCCACACCGCATTCGGGACGCTGAAACACAGCAGCGACTCCGACAAGACGAGGCAGGCCGCATGACAACCGCCTGGGACCCTCCATCCGGCGCTCCCCGCCTGCCGCAGCCCGCCAGTACCCCCGAAGGTCTACGCGCTGCCCTCGCGCTCCTCGCCCCCGAGACACTGGCGACCTTCGACGCAGAGCGGGCCCTCGCCCTCCAACAGGCCCGGGAGCAGGTCAGTGCTGCGCCGATGCGCCGCTTCGTCGGCCAATGGGCCGTCTACGTCGCCGTCGAACGCCACCCGGAGCGCGCAGCCCGCCTCCACGAGCTCGAGGCACGCGCCACCCAGACCACCGACCTCTCCGAGGCCCGTGCCATCGCCGCCGAGATCGGCCGCATCATCGACACCGCATGCACCGAAGCCGGAATCGAGCCCGGACAGGGCCCCACGTGAGCGACGAGGAACAGTGGCGCTGGGAGTACGACCCCGATGCCGAACACGTCATCTCCGGCCTGCCCCAGCACGTCATCCATGAAGTCGAGCGGCTCTCCGGCGAACTGGTCGCCCTCGCCGAGGTCGGCGTCGACATCTCCGACATCGGCGCCGGACCCAGCCACGGTGGCCCTGGCGGTCTGCGCCGTATCCCCCTGCTGACCGACGGTTGGTTCTACGCACTCCCCGTGCCCCGCATGAAACTCATCGCCGTCATCCGGGTCATCCCGCCCTTCGCCGACCTGTGAGCTTGCGGCCCGCGAGCCACGCCCTCGATATTCCGCACATCGACGGTGCTTCCCCCCGCGGGCTCCGGCGTACGTCGCGTCATCGTGCCTGTCCTCCGTACGCTCGCTGGAGCGGTACGCCAGGTGGCTGCCCCTGTACCGCTCGCACTGCGCACATCCCGTGCGACAACGTGCCACAGCGTGCCAGTAGGGGCGGTGAACAGCGGTCAACAGCAGGCACGGGGAAGACGGCCGGGGGCCCTGCATCTGATGCCCTTTTCGCAGGTCAGAGGCCATCCGGGCGCTCAAGTGCCGGGGGATTCCCAAGCTTATAGCGCGGGTTCGATTCCCGTCATCCGCTCCATAGCAAAGCCCCAGGTCAGCGACCTGGGGCTTTGTCGTGTACAGACCTGCCCACCCTCGGCGGGTCTGCTCGTAACTTCGCTCTTGCGGATGCCCGAAGGCCTGGCCATCTGGCCGGCCTGTACGCACGGTTCGGAGCCGCCGCCGGTCCCGCGGCCCGAGCACGGTCGCCATCAGCTACCCCTGCGACCTGTACGACAACGAAGGGCGTACACGCTCAGGTTGCGGGGAGCGGGAGCCTCAGCCGGATCGGGGGACCTTCACGGGTCGGATCGTCCAGGACGACGACAACGGCGTTCGGTCGGCGATCCGTGGTGGCGGTGACGGCACGGTACTCGTCGAAGTGCGGGGGTGTGCCGCTTCCTCCGCCGGAAATTTCCTCGGGGTCCTCCATGTCCGGACCGTGCTCGAAGAGAAGCCTCAGAGGCTGCTGCGGCCAGGGGTCGGGGAAGTCAGGGGCGCCCGGGCGTCGCACGGCGTGGGCGGTGACGTGGCAGCCTTGGGGTGATGACACGACCCCGCCGTGCCGAACGGTCCACTCGGTGTCCTCGTGCACGACGGCCCCCGGGAGCAGGAGTCGCAGGAAGGCGCCCGGTTTGATGTCAGGTTCGGCGAGCCTGTTGAGCGCGTACTGTTCGCCCCGGTCGGGAAGCAGGATGCGGGCGTCGCTTCCGGGGGCGTCCGGGAGGATGAGCTGGGACAGGCGGGCCCGAGGTGGGCCAAGGAGGGTCAGCTCGTCGGCCGCGATCGGGGCCGTGTCCGGTCCGGGTACGAAGCAGACGGGGTCCGGAGCCCGGTCAGGATCGGCGGCGACCACGGATCCGACGAGAAGTTCCGTTCCTGAGGTCGTCCGCTCGGCGAACAACCAGACAGCGCCGTCCGCTCCGTCGGCCGGCGGCCGGAGCCACCCCAGCCCCTCAGGCGTGGGCGTCGTCAATTCGAGCACCCCAGCTTCGCCGGAGATGACTTGCCCCCACCGTGAAAGACGCCGTTCTGGACGTAGGCCCTTGCCTCCGTCACGTACCACCGGGCAGCGGAACTCCTCTTGCACGGCGTGGCGAACCAGGTGCGGGAGACCCTCCAGTTGTCCTCCTTGCGGTCGCTTCGACGCCAGACGGTCACCTCACGGTCCGCACATCGCTCGCAAGCCCGGCTCAGGAGGCGGACCTCCAGCCACTTCGGGGCCCAGTCAGGGCGTGAGTCGCAGGTGTGATCCGCATAGCCGTAGATCCGCCCCTCGGCATCCAAGGTCGGAGCGTGCTCGTTGACTTGGCAGATGAAAGCCGCACGGGGCTCAGGGGGTGATGGTTCCGCGTAGGCGGTCCCACTCAGGGACGAGAAGAGCAGGGCTGTGGCGGCGAAGGCCGAAACGCGTCGCATAGGCAGTGCGTCCTCATCATCGAGAAGCCGGTGCCCGGACCATAGCGTCCTTTTCATGATGAAAGAGCTGAAGAATACCCGAATGGCCCTGCCTGCGGCGCCTGACACCTCGGCAGGACCGTGCCGCAACGTGCCAGCAGGGGCGGTAACCAGCGGTCAACAGGGGCCACGCCAGAAGCAGTCACGACACCCTCAAGGTGGGCGTTCCCGCAGGTCAACAGGGTCGGCCAGGGCCAAGTGCCGCGCGATTCCCAAGCTTATAGCGCGGGTTCGATTCCCGTCATCCGCTCTTTAAAGAAGGCCCAGGTCAGCGACCTGGACCTTCGTCGTTGTCTAGACCTCTCGGCGGGCGCGTGTCCTTCAGGATCAGTGGAGCCTGATCGAGCTGGCCGCATCGTTCATCACGGTCAGGCGCGGCACCGCGTTCTCGTAGTAGGCGTGGGCGCCCTTGAAGTAGGTGTCTTCGAACAGTTCGACATGACAGTTGCCGGCGGTGAAGAAGGAGGAGACCGCGTCGTTGTACTTGAGCGTGGGATAGCCCCAGTCCCAGCCTCCGTCGTCCTTGCACTTGGCGGGAGCGGTGAAGGTCAAGCTGGGGCCCTGGTAGTTCCAGTGCTCGAAGAACGTGGCAACGATGACCCCGCCTGAGTCCGCGGTGGCCATCGCTGCGGGACGCGGGCCGTCGGCCTTGGCGAGCGGGGGCGCGCCGCCGGGGCTGTTGTAGATGCGGTCGGCCAGCTTCCTGTCCTTCAGGGCCTTGGCGGGGTCGGCCGGAGCATCGGTGACGCGGCCGCCCGTGGCCCTCGCAATGGCTGCAGTGAAGGAGGTGACACAGACGGGCTGCGCCGCCGGGCCCTGGGACAGGTCCACCACGCAGTGCCGGGGCGCCTCGGCAGCCAGGGCCGGCGTGGGGGTGGTGAGGGCGACGGCGGTGCCGATGGCGGCGAGGCCGGCCAGGGTGCGGATTCTCATGCGGTTCCCGGGGTGTTGACGGGGCGTTGGGAGTTCTGACAGGCGTCGTCGTGGGGGTGCGGGCGGGTTAGGAGAGCTTCGCGGCCAGGACGTCGACGGGCAGGATCTCGGGGGCCTCGGCGAGCAGCTCGGGGGCGTGCTCCATGAGCGCGGCCGCGATCTTGCCCTGGAGGTGTGCCTGGCGGTTCTCCTCGGTTCCGAAGGCGTCGAAGATGCCGAAGGTGGTGGGGCTCAGGCGCAGGGCGAACCAGACGGTGGTGCCGGCCTCTTCCCGGGCCAGGGCGAGGGCACCGGTGAGGAGTTCCTCGACCTCGCGGACGCACTCCGGCTTGGCCTCGATGCGGGCGAGCAGACCGATGCGGGTGGTCTCGGGGACAAGGGCGTTGGTCATGGAGTGCTCCTCGGTGCATGGTGGGTGCGGGGCGACCCGGTGGGGTGTCGCGCCGTCGTGCGATGTGATCACCGTATGAGCGGCCGAGGGGCTCCGGTCAGTGGCGGATCCGCCGGATGTTTTACCGTTTCCGACATGAGGATTTCGGTACTGGTCATGGACGACCTCTTCGACTCCGGGCTGGCCACGGTCCTCGACGTCCTGCAGATGGCCAACGAACTGCGTGAGGAACTACCCCACCCCCCACCGCGCTGGGAACTGACCCGCGTCAGCGGGCGGGGTGCCGTCCGCACGGCCTCCGGGCACGTGATCGAAGCCCAGGCCGCCGGCGACGGACCCCGGCCCGACCTCCTCATCGTGCCCGGGGCCGGCCCCAAACAGCCCGCACCCCTGCTGGAGTGGGTGGCCGCGCCGGAACGCGAACCCGAACGCGAGGCGCTCCGGCGGGCCCGGGGCGAGGGCGTCCCCCTGGCCGCAGCCTGCACGAGTACGTTCCTCCTCGCCGAGGCAGGGGTGCTGGACGGGCTCGCCGCCACCACCAGCTGGTGGCTGGCCCCGGCCTTCCGGCAGACGTACCCCCACGTGACCCTGGACGAGAGCCACATGCTGGTCCACGCCCCGGGGGTGACCACGGCCGGAGCCGCCATGGCGCACCTCGACCTCGCCCTCGCCCTGGTGAGGCAGGCAAGCCCGACCCTCGCCGACCTCACAGCCCGCTACCTCGTGGTCGACGACCGCCCCACCCAAGCCGGCTACGCCATTCCCAGCCACCTCGCCCGCACCGATCCCACCGTCAGCGCCTTCGAGAGCTGGGTCCGCGCGCACCTCGACCAGCCCCTGCGAATGGCCGAAGCGGCCCGGGCTGTCGGCGCGAGCGAGCGGACCCTCCAGCGCGCCGTGGACAAGGTCCTGGGCGTCTCACCCCTGCGATTCGCCCAGACCATCCGGCTCGAACAGGCCGCCCACCTCCTGCGCACCACGGACCTACCCACGGAAACCGTCGCCCGCCGCGTCGGCTACGAGAACGCCTCCACGCTCACCACCCTGCTGCGCCAGCGCCTCGGCACCACCCCCGGCCACCTCCGCAACAGAACCGCGCCCGCCGGCGCTTAGGCCGGGACGGCGCCCTTGAGCGCCGCGCACATGCGGCGCAGTGGCCTCGATTCCCGTCATCCGCTCCATTGCAAAGCCCCAGGTCAGCGACCTGGGGCTTGTTTGTTGCCTAGACCTATCGAGGCTCGCGTGCCATTCGCGTGCCACAAGTTCTCTCACAGGGCATCAGGTTTGGTGACGTGCCCCTTGTGAGGATCACCTCGCCCGAGCGGCCCGACCGCACCCCGACGCGGGCGGTCGCCGGATCGGACGGCAGGCCGATGTCCGCCGCCATCACTGGCGGCGGACACGTCCCTCCCGGAGCAGGCAGGTGTGCCCCGGAAGCGCGCCCGGGTCGTTCAGCGACTGAACGGGGCGAGGGTCCCGGCGCTGATGGCGCCCCGCAGGACGTGGGCGATCTCCTCGGGCTTGAGGTCGATGCCGTCGAGCCCTTCCGCGGTCAGCGGAATCTCCTCCAGCGCGTACTCGCCGCGTCCCTCGGCGCCGAACTCGGGACCGGTGCGGTCGTCGAAGGACCAGGTCGTGATGCGGGCGAGGTAGAAGAGCTGACGCTCCTCGTCGGACTCCATCGTGTGGAGGAGGCGGACGATGTCGGCCTTCCCGGCGATCTCCTCGTGGATCTCCCGATGGAGTGCGGCCTCCCGGGACTCGTCGCCGGGCTCGACGCCGCCGCCGGGGAGGACCCAGTACTGGGGGATGTCGGGCTTGGTGCGGCGGATGACCAGCATCGTTTCGTCAGCGGTGACGAGGACGGCGCGGACTCGTTCCTTCATTTCGGCCTGTCTCCTTGCTTGTTGACGGTCTCAGTGCAGCAGCCGGCCGCCGTCGGCGCGAACGGATTGCCCAGTGATGAACGACGCCGAGGGATCCACGAGGCTGGCTCTAGCGGAAGGCCGGCAGGTTGCGCGCGACCCAGTCACCGAAGGACCTGGCCGGACGGTGGAGGACGCTCTCCACATCGGGGCTGACCTCCCGCTCGGCCGGCAGCGGGAGGCCGAGGACGTCCAGGGTCCCGCCGATGACCTCCTCCGGCATGAACTGCGCCATGTGCGCGTGGGCGTCTTCGCGGGACAGTTCCACGAAGGCCACTTCCTCACCCAAGGCCTCGGACATCACTGCGGCCTGCTGCCGGGGGCTGATCGCCTCGGGGCCGGTCAGCTCGTACGTACGGCCCGTGTGGCCGTCCTCGCGCAGCGCGGCAGCGGCGACCGCGGCGATGTCCGCCGGGTCGATGACGGGCAGTGCCACGTCTCCGAACGGGGCGAAGACCGTGCGCTTCGTGCGGACCGACTCGGCCCAGGCGAAGGCGTTGGAGGCGAAACCGCCCGGGCGCAGGATGGTGAAGTCCGGTCCGGACTCACGCACGGCGGCCTCGAACTCGCGCAGGCGGGTGTGCGAGAGGGCCTCGGGGCGGGTGGAGTTGATCTGGGAGGAGAGCAGGACGATCCGCTTGACCCCGGCAGCCTCGGCCGCAGCCAACAGGGCCTCCGGACTCTCGCCGTGGCCGTTGAGCTCGCCGCCCAGCAGGACGAAGAAGGCGTCGGCGCCGTCGAGGACCGGCCGCATGTTCGCGGCGTCTCCGACGTCGGCCTGGGCGTGCCGGGCGCCGGCCGGAAGCCCGGCATGCTGCGGCTGCCGCGAGACGGCCACGACCTCCTCGCCCGCCTCGGCCAGCAGCGGCACCAGCGTCCGCCCGATGTTGCCCGTCGCACCCGTCACCACGATCATTACGGCCCCCGAGAGAGTTAGTTGGCTGACTGACTGACTGAGATGGACTGTAGCACGGCCCCTTCGGGTGTTGTCTATAGTTGGTTGGGTGACTGACTCAGTGAAGCCCCGGGCGACTCGGGGGGCCGACAAGCGCCGACGGCTCACGGCCGCGGCGGCCCGGATCCTGCACGAGCAGGGCGTCGAACGGACCACCCTCGCCGACATCGCGCGCGTGGCCGACGTCCCCGTCGGGAACGTCTACTACTACTTCAAGACCAAGGACGAGCTGGTCCGGGCCGCACTGTCCGAGCACAGCGCGCATCTGGATGAACTCACCCGCCAGCTCGATGAGTTGACCGACCCCCGCGACCGCCTCAAGGCCCTGATCGAAGCCTGGGTCGGCCAGCGCGACGTCGCCGCCCGCCACGGGTGCCCCACCGGCACCCTGGCCGTCGAACTGGACAAGCGCGCGGACGGGACCCTCGACGCGGAGGCCGGTGCAGTGATCCGGCGCCTGCTGGACTGGGCCGGACAGCAGTTCGCCGCCCTGAGCCTGCCCGACCCGGACGACCTCGCCCTCACCCTCGTCTCCGCCTATCAGGGCATGTCACTCCTGGCCAACGCCCTGCGCGACCCGGACGTCATGACCCGCGAGGGAGCCCGCCTCCTCCGCTGGCTCGACTCCCTGGACTCTCCACGCCAGACCCCCTGACCAGGTCCGGGGCCTCCGCGAGGCACGCCGCCTCAGTGGCTTCGGTCAGGAACTCGCTCGTGGCGTGCCGGCGGCCGGTCGGCCGTGCCCATAGGTCCGAGCGAGTGCGGTTACGGCGTCGGTCATGGCCCGGCGCAGTTCGTCCGGCGCGACGACCTCGACATCGGCACCGAGCCGCAGCAGTTCTCCGCAGGCGTGTCCGGTGCTCTCGGTCGGGATGACGGCCTCGGTCCAGGCTCGGCGTAGACCGGGACCCCGGACGCCTGCAAGCGGTCGAGATCGCGGTAGGCGGTGCGCACGGAGACCCCCAGCTCATCGGCAAGCCGTCGAGCCGACATGCGGCCTGCCGCGGATCGCGGCTCGTCCCGACCGTGGCCAACGGCTCCCCCGCCTTCGGCCAGTACCGCCCCCACACAGACGGAACCGGCTACGAGCCCTGGGCGCTCCAGGTCGTCGAATTCTCCGGCGACCGCATCGCGGACATCACCGCCTTCCGCGACACCGCCCGCCTCTTCCCGCTGTTCGGCCTGCCGGAGCGGCTGGAGCGGCCGGCGGAGGGATGACGCCCGTCAGGGCGCCGGGCGGCTAGCGGTCGGCCGGAGCGGCGGCCAGGCGGGCCGTCACCGCGCTCAGCCACAGCAGGCCGAGGCCGGCGCCGGCGGTGAACGCGAGCACCGAGGCGGCCGAGGCCGTGAACCCGGCGAGGACGGCCACGGGCACGGCCCGGGACGCGACGGCCCAGCCCCGCAGCCCCCTGGCCGCGAGCGGGCGGGCCAGAACCACGAGCGCGGCGCACAGGGCGAGGTAGCCGATCATGCCGCCGAACATGTGGGCGGCGCCGTGCCCGCTCATCACGGTCGCCTCGGGCGCACCGGCGGGGAAGCCCGCCCCGGCGTCGGCGGGGAAGGCCGCCGCGGCCCAGAAGGAGACGCCGAAGACAGCGACGAGGGCCGGGCCCCACGTCCCGCCGGGGCCGCCGCGCAGTACACGCCTCAGTCCGGTCGCGCCGGCGAGCAGCAGTGCTCCGGTGAGCACGAAGCTCGCCGTCTGGATCCAGCCCGCCTCACCGAGGGCGAGCTGGCTGATCGCGTTCCGGGTGAAGTCGAAGCCGTCCCGGACGAACCCCTGGGCGAGTCCGGCCGCCAGGAACAGCGGACCCGCCACGACACCAGCGGCCAGGGCCCGCCGCGCGGCGGATCGCGACGCGGGCACGGCGGAGAGGACGCGGCGGGGCGCGGTGAGCGTGTCGGTCATGGCTGGGCCTTCCTCGCTTCGAACGTGTCGCCCATATGACCGGCGGCGAGGAGAGGACTCATCGGCCCCGTCGGTGTGCGCTGGGTCACACATCGGCCGGGCGGCGAAGTACAGCACCAGGCGTCGGCCCCGGTCCCGGCCGCCGCCGGCCGTTCCGGGACGGTCTCCCCGTATTCGCGCGGGACAACCCTTCGGGCGCGGAGGCGTGCCTTTTACAGGAAAAGAAAGTTCTGCAGGTGGAGATCCTCGTCTGCCGGAATCCGCCTGCCGCCGACGGGATTTGGATAAGTTGATCAAGCCTCAAGAGGGCGGCACGCAGTCAATTGGAGCCATTCGGCCAGAGATTCGGGCACAACCCGTCTCCACAGCGCTCCAGGTCGACGATCAACGCCACTGTGCTGCACCGGGAATCCCGGTGCAGCACGCCTCCAAGTCTCAGAGGATCACCTGCCCCATGAAGTCCGTTTACACCTTCTCGGAAACCGACCGCAACAGCCTTTCGGATTCTCTTACGTTCCTCGGGGCGAACCCGTACGCGGATTACGAGAAGTTCCGCGAAGCGATCGGGAACCTCATTGCCGACGAGCGCGTACCGGCCGCCTTCGTCGAAGCCTGCCGCCTGATCAAGAGTCAGCGCGAGGAAAAGGTGACCTACGCGCACGTAGTGTCCAACTGCCCGCTGGACGTGGACAGGCCGGTCTTCGACCAGGCGAACCCGGTGGACGACAAGTACCTACAGAAGCAGACCTTCGTAGGGGAGGGAGTGCTCGAACTCCTCGCCCAGCTCACCGCGACCCCGCTCCTGTCCTACGCCACGCGCAACAACGGCGACTTCTTCCACGACGTGTACGCCGACAACCGCTACAGCGGCACCCAGACGCAGAAGACGGACTGGGAGCTCTACTGGCACAACGACCGTACGGCGCACCCGGTCCGGGCCGACTACCTGGCCCTGCTCGGCATGCGCTGCCCCACCGACGACCTCGTGTACACGAAGTACGTGGACGGCCGTGAACTCCTGAAGTTCATCTCCCCCGAGAACCAGGAGCTGCTGCGGGAGAAGGCGTTCGTCACCCCCTACGACGAGCTGTCCCGGGCCTCCAACCGGAAGCAGCAGGTCTCCGACCTGCACACGCTCCTGGAGAACGAGCACAGCTTCCGCTACTACGACACCCGCACCATGCCCGCGGACCCCTCCTCGGCGGCGCACTACGAGGCACTGCGGCAGTTCCGTGACGCGCTGGCCAAGAGCCGCGAGCAGTACCACCGCATCCAGGAGGGCGACCTCCTCGTGATCGCCAACCAGGACGGCCTGCACAGCCGCCAGATGGTGGACATCCAGCACTTCGAGACCACGCGGCTGCGCTGGCTCCTGAAGACGTACGCCTTCCGCGACGACGCCGCCGCCGACGTCCACAGCGACGTATGGCTCGACGGGGTGCGCGGACGCGTACTGGACTGAGCCCTCCCCGGATGCCCGCACGCATCCCGCACGCATCCCGCGCAGAGGCCACGGACATGGCGGCGGCGACGCCCGGCGACAGGAACGCCAGGCGTCGCCGCCGCCATGTCCGGACGGCGTCCGTCAGCACCCCCCGCCGACGCCCGCCAGCGGCTCCCACGGGACGGACGGCCCCGGCTCCCACGGGGCCGCGCCGTAGGAGTGCCCGCCGGCGTGCACGGCCAGGAAGCCCGCCGCGAGCTGGGCGAGCGTGATGTGCCGGTACCAGCCGTGCCAGGAGCGCACGCGGTACGCCCCCAGGCCGCAGCGCTCGGTGGCCCCGGCGATCGCGTCGCGGCCGTGCCGCCAGGCCGCGACCGCCTGCGCCAGGTCGTAGAGGGAGACGTCCACCGGGCCGCGGGCGATGAAATACCGCCGCGGCTGCGGGTCCCCCGCCCGGCGGCAGGCGAGGAGCCAGCGCGCCATGCCGCCCGGCCTCGCGGCCGCCTGTCCGGCCGTCTGCACCGGCTCCGACGGTATGCGCCGCACCCACCACTCCCAGGGGCCGGCGTCCATCGTGTCGGAGCCGACGGCCAGCCTGTCCCATTCCCGCTCCTCGGCGTACCGCTGCACCAGCCGGGACACCCGGCGCCAGCCCGGATGCGGCAGCACGGGGTGGTCCGGAGGCACTCCCACCACGTGGGGTACTCCCTGCTCCTCCAGGTAGGTGCAGAAGGCCCGGTCGCAGCCCAGCCGGGTATCGGCCACGACCCACATCCCCGCCGCGGCGCCGGCCGGGGCCCGGGTCCGGAAGCGCTGGACGATGCGGCGCGCGAGCTCGGCCCTGGAGACGTGGCGGGCCCTGTCGGGAACGTGCGCGTTGCGGCGTCTGACCCGGTCCGTGTCCCAGTCCGGCGGCAGGTACAGCTCCCGGTCGACCAGGGCGGTGCCGGTCCGGGTGGACCAGGAGGCCATCACCCCCATCTGGCAGGAGACGGCGCCGCCGAGCTCCTCCGAATACTGCCGGGCGACCCCGGCCGAGGCGTTGCCCTTCTTCTTGAAAGCGGTCTCGTCGAGGACGAGGACACCGGTTCCGCTGCTGTCGGCCAGCCCTTCCACGACATAGCGCGTGGTGAAGTCGCGCAGGCTGTCGGCATCCCATACCGACCGGCCGAGCAGATGCTGTTGCAGCCAGAACGCACCGCTCTCCGCCGCGACCGGCAGAATGCTTTCGGCCCTGGTGGTTCCCACGAGCAGGGAGCGGACGTATTCCTGGGCGTGGTTCCTGAGGTCGGACCGTGAGAAGAACTGCAGTCCCACCTGTTCCAGGAGGTCGTCACATCGCTCCCCCCATTCTTCCGCGGCCCTCTGCGCCGGTGTGGCGTACGACGGTGCGAGCCATTCTGCCTGTGTGTTCATTGCGGATTTCAACTCCCCCCTAGAGTCGATCTCAGCTCTGGCTGGTGGACCCCGGGGGGGGGGGGGGGGGGGGGGGGGGGGGGGGGGGGGGGGTCCGGGGGGGGGGGGGGGGGGGGGGGGGGGGGGGGGGGGGGGGGGGGGGGGGGGGGGGGGGGGGGGGGGGGGGGTGGAGTCTGTGGGTTGCGTA
>NZ_JBWKEZ010000014.1:0-51032 GCF_056434525.1 Streptomyces sp. NPDC044002 | reverse complement strand
CCCTCCCCCCCCTCCCCCCCCCCCCCCCCCCCCCCCCCCCCCCCCCCCCCCCCCCGGGGACGGGTTCCCTCAGTAGTACTCGCCGTGGCGGTAGTCCCAGGAGGGGTAGATCTCCGACAGGTTCTCCATGATCGCCGGGTAGTCGAGGCCACGACGGATGAGCACCGGTGCCGGGGATACGGAGCGCTCCCCCTTCTGCACGGGCACGAGCGCCCCCTCGGCGTCGACCATGGACACCATGACGCCCTGTTCGTGGCGGGTGTCCTCGTCCTTGTCGGGCTGGATGGAGGCCACGTAGTCGTCGGCGCTGACGATGAAGTCCGCTTCCTCCTCGATGCGCGTGCCGATGTTCTCGACCCGCCCCCTGTTGCCCACCCCGGAGGGGTTGGCGGAGCTGGCGAAGACGAGCCGGCGCTCGGACCACATCCGCTCGACCAGCTGCTCGGCGGGCCGGCCGAAGCGGATCACGAAGCAGCTGGTGCCGCGGGTGTCCGTGGCCAGCTCGCGGGTGGTCTCGTCGGGGAGCAGCGCGAGGGCCTCCTGGCGCCACGGCAGGATGCAGCCGAGCAGCACGTCCTGCTCCCAGTGCTTCTCGTAGAAGGCCAGGACCTCCTCGTTCAGCTCGGCCAGCTCCTTGAGCTGTTCCAGATCGGCGCACAGCACGACACCGGGCTTGTTCCGGTTGCGCCGCTTGGCGTCGAACTTCCGCTCCAGACCGCGGCCGTCCGCGGTCATCAGGATGTATCCGACCTTGGTCGCACAGACGACCAGGCCGCCCGGCGCGGACAGGGCCTCCAGGGCCTCGGGTACGGGTTCTCCCTGCCAGGGGCCCCGCGGGGTGTTGCTCGGCATCGGAATGTCGCTCCGCTCTTGTGGAACCCGTACGGATGCACGGGGATGTGGGTGTCGCAGGTGCCGCCGGGAGGCGGCCGGGGGGCTACGCGGACTGCTCGGCGGTCCGGGCGAGGCCGGTGATCGTGCCGCGGGCCAGGGAGTTCACCGTCAGGTGGAAGCCGACGAGGGCGGCCGGGGTCCGTTCGTCGACCGGCAGCTCGGCCACGCCGAGGGCGTGGACCGCGAAGATGTACCGGTGCTCGCGGTCTCCCGGCGGCGGGGCGGCGCCCGCGAAGCCGAGGGAGCCGAGGTCGTTGAGCAGCTCCCGTCCGGCTCCGGGCTCCCCGCCTGCCGGCAGGCCGTGCACGTGCGCCGGGATGTCGGCCAGGACCCAGTGCCAGACGCCGCCCGGTGTGGGGGCGTCCGGGTCGAAGCAGGTCACCGCGTAGGAGGCGGTTCCCTCCGGGCCCGGCTCCCAGGTGAGGGCCGGGCTGACGTTCCCGCCCGAGGCCAGCTGGGCCTCGGACAGCCGGCCGCCGTGCCGGACGTCGTCGGAGACGACCTTCAGCTCGGGCAGCTCCGGGAGGAAGTCGTAGGGGTGGGGCGGGGTCGCACGGGTCAGCACGGGTGTGCTCCTTCGTCGTCGGTGCGCCGGCCGCACCGAGCGGGCGGGGGGCCGGCGGAGATGGATGACAGGGTGGGAAGCAGGACTCGTCGAGATGCCGTCGGGCGCGGAACCGGGCGGTGCCGCAGCCGGAGGCGGAATTGACGCACTGTCACTTCACGGGGACGGGCGGGGCGTCCGCCCGGGCGGGCGTACGGTCTTCCGGCCCGCCGTCCGGATTCGTCGCGGCCGGCCTGCGGGCCACCAGCCGGGCCGCGACCGCCTGGCCGGCCAGCACCAGCACGGCGCACCCCGCCACGGCCTCCGCGGCGCTGCCGCCGGAGCCGAGCCACAGGCCCGCGCCGATCAGCAGGGCCGCCTGGACGATGCCCTGGCGCCGCTCCAGGCCGCGGGTCACCCGCTGGCGCTCCGCGTCGGACAGGCCGGCCATGGCCGGTCCGAGGAAGCCCATCGTGGTGGGCCGGACGGTGCCGCCGGCCAGGCCCAGCAGCGCGGTGCCGCCGGCCGTGGCGAGGAGGCCGCCGGGGACGAGGAGGAGCAGGCCGAGCACCATGGCCCCGCTGCTGAGCCAGAAGAGGGTGGTCGCCGAGTACCGGCGCTGCCAGGCCAGGGACAGGCGTACGGACATCAGCCCGCACAGGGTGTAGAGGCCCAGCACCGCGCCGAACATGGTCACGGAGAGCCGCTCCCCGAAGAACAGCAGCAGCGGCAGCAGGAAGGTGTAGGCGGTCAGCAGCACGGCACGGGACACGGAGTAGTACGAGGCCCAGAGCCGTACCTGCCAGGGCAGCACCCGGCCCTGACCGGTCGCCGCCGCACCGCCGGTGCCCGGCTGCGCCGTCTGCGGGCGCAGCCCGCTCCGGCCGCCCGGCAGGACGAAGAGCGCGGCGACGGCGCAGCCCAGCGCCGACAGCAGGAAGGGGGCCCGGTCGTACTGGGCGTAGGCCACCGCTCCGAGGACGCCCGCGGCGAAGGAGATGAGGAACATGCCCGCCTGGGTCCGTGCCTCCCGGGTGCGGAAGCGCTCGCCGGAGAGCAGGGTCGAGGCGAGGGCCGCGTCCGTCCCGGCCGTCAGACAGAACCCCAGGCCGGCGAGCAGCTGGGAGACGACCGCGACCCCGGTGGAGACCGGCGCCAGCAGGACCAGCAGGCCCGCGAGTTTGACGGCCTCTCCCGCCACCAGGCAGCCCGCCAGCGACAGCCGCCGCCGGAGGGGGGCCACCACGTGGTCCCCCAGGGCCGCGGTGACTCCGTAGAGGGCGAGCAGGGCCGCCGTGGCCAGCGGGCCGAAGCCCTGCTGGGTGAGGAAGACGACGACGACCGGCAGGTGGAAGTAGGCGCGGGAGACGATGCGGTAGGCCTGTACCCGTGCGGCGTACCGGGCCTGCTCCTTCACGTCGTTCACCGCTCCAGGCCCGGCAGGTACGGGGCGATCTCCGCGGCCGCCAGGTCGCCCTGGCGCACGATGGCGGGCGTGTCCAGCAGGCTGAGGATGGTGCTGCTGCGGGTGAACTTCGAGGGGGCGGCCGCGCGGACGATGAGGTCGCAGTGTTCGCCGATGTGCTCGTAGGCGATGTCGAAGGTGACGAGGCCCTCGTCCATGGTGCCGCTGATGTTCGCCGAGGTGGCGGCGATCGCCAGCCCGCTGTAGAGCGACAGCTGGTTCAGCGTGCGGCTGACGTTGTGGACCACGGACACGGTGTCCTTGCCGGAGGTGACCCAGTCCGGTACGAGTTCCCGCTTGCGCATGATGAGGTTCAGCGGCCCCGGCCAGAACCGCTCCACCAGCGCCTCGACGTCCACGCCCGCCGGCCGGCGGGCCCAGCGCACCCAGTCCGAGGGGCTGGAGACGAACAGGGTCAGCGGTTTGCTGCCGTCGCGGCGCTTCATGTCGTACAGGCGCTCGCAGGACCGCTCCAGGAACGGGTTGCAGAAGATCCCGTAGTTGGTGTCGGTCTGGGCGGCCACCACCGCCCCGGCCCGCAGGGCGTCGGCGGCCCGGCGGATTCCGTCGCCGTCGGTCTCGTCGATGATCTCGGCGCTCATGCGACCTCCACCCCCGAGTCCTCGAAGACGTCCTCGACCTGTCCGTTGGTGCGCGGCATCCAGAAGGGCCGGGACGCCTCGTGGAGGCCGATGGCCTCCTCGGCCTCGGCGGCGAGGTCGATGAGGTCCAGTCCGCGCGTGAGCCGGTAGCGGGCCCCCTCGTCGAGGAAGAACGGCTCCGCCACCACGCCCGCGGCCTCGCAGGTGACCGTGGCCCGCAGCAGGTCGACCGTCACCTCGGCCGTGGCGTCCGCCGTGACCGCGGCCAGGATCTTCCCGGTGGCGGACGCGTCGAGGGTGACGGGCACCAGGCCCACGTTGGGCAGGTTGTTGCGGAAGATGTCGGCGAAGCTCGGCGCGATCACCGCCTTGAAGCCGTAGTCCCGCAGGGCCCAGGGCGCGTGCTCCCGCGAGGAGCCGCAGCCGAAGTTGGGGCCGGAGACCAGGACGGTGGCCCCCGCGCGCTCGGGGCGGTTCAGGACGAACTCCGGGTCGCGGCGCCACTTCTGGAACAGGCCGTCCTCAAAGCCGGTCCGTTCGACCCGCTTCATCCACACGGCCGGAATGATCTGGTCCGTATCTACGTCGGAGGCGTCCAGCGGGACGCCCCGCCCACGTATTACCTCTACTTTTTCCATTTTTGATCCTTAGTCAGAAAAATATCCCCGGCAGGGCGGGCGGTGGCGGTCCGGGACCTTCAGGAGATCTCCGCGCTGCCGGCCAGGCGCCCGAGCAGGGCGGTCGCCGCAGCCGTCTCGGGGGACACCAGGTGGGTACGGGCTCCGGGCCCCTGCCGCCCCTCGAAGTTCCGGTTCGAGGTGGAGGCGGAGTGGGTGCCGGTCGGCACCCGGTCACCGTTGACGGCGATGCACATCGAGCAGCCCGGATTGCGCCACTCGAAGCCGGCTTCCGTGAAGACGCGGTCCAGGCCCTCGGCCTCGGCCTGGCGCTTGATCTGTTCCGAGCCGGGCACGACGAGGGCGGTCACCTCGGCGGCCACCTTGCGCCCCTCGACCACCGCGGCGGCCGCCCGCAGGTCCTCCATGCGCCCGTTGGTGCAGGAGCCGATGAAGACGGTGCCGATGGGGATGTCGGCCAGGCGCTGTCCCGCCGTGAGCCCCATGTAGTCGAGGGCGCGCCGGCCGGCCTCGCGGGAGACCGGGTCGGCCATGGCCTCGGGGTCCGGGACCCGTCCGTCGACCGCGACCGCCTGACCGGGGTTGATCCCCCAGGTGACCATCGCGCGCAGCCCGTCCACGTCGACCACGACCTCCCGGTCGAACTCGGCGTCCGGGGCACTGCGGTACGCGGCCCAGGCCTCCTTGGCCCTCTCCCAGTCCTCGCCCCGGGGGGCCCGGTCACGCCCCTCCAGGTAGGCGAAGGTCGTCTCGTCCGGGGCGATCATTCCGCTGCGGGCGCCGGCCTCGATGGCCATGTTGCACAGCGTCATCCGGCCTTCCATGCTCATGCGGTCGATGACGTCGCCCTGGAACTCGATGAGGTGACCGGTGCCGCCGTCGGTGCCGATGGCCCGGATCACCGCCAGGGCGATGTCCTTGGCGGTGGCTTCGGCCGCGGGCGTCCCCTCGATGAGGACGCGCATGCTCTTCGGCTTGGCGATGCGCAGCGTCTGGGTGGCCAGCACGTGCTCGACCTGGCTGGTGCCGATGCCGAAGGCCACCGCGCCGAACGCGCCGTGGGTGGCGGTGTGGCTGTCTCCGCAGACGATCAGCATGCCGGGCAGGGTGAGGCCCATCTGCGGGCCGATGACGTGCACGATGCCCTGGCCGAGGCTGTTCATGGGGTGGAGCTCCACCCCGAACTCCCTGCTGTTGCGGATCTGGAGCGCCAGCTGGCGGCGGCCGATGGAGTCGCTGAGCGGTACCCGCCGGCTCCGCGTCGGGACGTCGTGGTCCGCGGTGGCGACGGTCAGGTCCGGGCGGCGCACCTTCCGGCCCGCCTCCCGGAGCCCTTCGAAGGCCTGGGGGGAGGTCAGTTCGTGCAGCAGGTGCATGTCGACGTAGACGAGCTCACCGCCGGTCCCGTCGATGGTGTGCTCCGCCCAGATCCGCTCCAGCAGGGTGTTCCTGGCCACGGCACCTCATTTCATATTGTGGACTGCGTGATTACATTTTGAGACAGTAGCAAGTGACACATGCGCAACTCGGCTGCCTTTCAAAGGCTGAGACATGTAATGACGAGCGAATTCCCAAGCTGTAGATAGCCGTTGAAACTCCCCGCCGTCCACCCCGTGAGGACGACACCGTCGAGTTCGGCCGTGAGGCCCGCTGACGACAACTCTGGTCCGGGCGGACGGCCGCCGGCAACCAAAACCAATGGCATCAGGCTGCGTTGGCAACCCCATGCCACCGCGGAACGTCCGAATGCTGCCGGGGCAGGACGCTGCCGCCCGCAGCTCTGGTTTCCACCGGTTCTCCGCAGCAGACTCGACGGCGGCCAGGACGACATCACGGCGAATGCCGGAGGCGCTGCGCCGAAATGTCTTCTCCAGCCGTCGGTTTTACGCCCGGATGGAAACAGGAGGATTTACGCATGAAGGTATTCAGCAACACGTTCGCCGCGGCCGGCCACGACGCTCCGACGGCGGACCGCAACCCGCACGTGGCCTGGTCGGACGTGCCCGAGGGGACCCGCTCGCTCGTACTGGCCGCCGTCGACGTGGGCATCCCGGCCGGGTTCGACGGCCTGGACCGGACAGGACCGGCCGCGCCGGCCGACATGCCCCGCCAGGAGTTCGACCACTGGGTGCTCGTCGACATCGATCCCGGACTCGGCGAGATCGCCGAGGGTGCGCTGGGCGCCGACGGCCACCGCGGCTTCTTCGCCGGGGACCCGGCGAGGGCCGGCACCCGCTCCGGCCCCGGCGGCCCGTACCCGCCGCGGAACGACGGGCTGGCGCACCGCCGCGTGTTCCTCCTCTACGCGACGGACCTGGACCGCGTCCCCCTGGGCGGCACCTTCACCGCCGCCGACGTCCTGGAGGCGATCGACGGCCACGTCCTGGACGAGGCGTCGTTCACCGGGCACTACTCCCTCGACCCGTCGCTCGCCTGAAGCCGGCCGGACAGGGCAGCGGATGTACCTGGTGAACGCCCGGCTCGCCGCCGGGGTGGACCCGCTCTCCCGCACCAGGCTGCGGGAGCTGGTGCTGGAGGCGGCCGACGCGGCCGACGGCCTGGAGCACGTGTACGTACAGACGGACCCGGCGGGGGCGGACGTCACGCTCTTCCTGCTCGCCACGAGCCTCGCCGCGGCGGAGGGGTCCGCCCTGCGCATCCACACCTCGCTGCTGACCAGCCGCCCGGAACTGCGCGGCTGGCTGCTGACCCGCTGCGGCGCCGACCTGGTCGCCCCGCTCGCGGGGCCCGCCCTGCTGGGCGACGCCGGCCCGGATGGCAAGGCCTTGCCAGGGCAGGACCCTGACAGCTCAGAGCGCTGACACGGGAACTCCCTGTGACGGATGCTTGGTGTCACGGGGGAAGACCGGCAGAGCGCCGGAACTTCCAGAATTCATATGCGAGAACGTCGAAGAACTCACGTCATCACACAGGGGGAATTGCTCTCATGAACACCATTCGCCGTACGGCCGGTCTCCTCTTCGTCGCCCTCGGCCTCACTCTCGGCTCCGCCGCCTGGGCCGGCAGCGGTTCCACGTCCGCGAATTCCACGGTGGCCGCGCCGACCGTCGCGACCGTCGATGACGCGACCTGGGGCTGATTCTCCGCCCCTCCCCTCTTCCGAACCACACGGACAATTCAGGAGCGGCTCGTGAGCCAGCCTTCCTGAGCCGCACGGAGTCCGGCCTGAAAACGGCTGACGGCGCCGAGGCGGGTGGAGAGTTCGGCGGTGATCCGCCGGCAGGTGCGAACCGAGACGCCCAGTTTGCGGGCCACCACTTCGTCCGTGTGCCCTTCTCCCAGCAGACGCAGGACCTCGCGCTCCTGGCCGGTCAGACCGTCGTCCGATTTCTCCGGCCGTTCCCCCCACGGGGTGGCGATGTCCCAGATGTATTCGAAGAGTGCGTACAGGGCGGCGGTCGCTCCGCTGCCCCGCAGGAGCATCGCGCCGCTGTTGACCTCTTCGGGATCCAGCGGCACGAGAGCCAGCTCGCGGTCGACGATCATCATGCGGATCGGCAGCGCCGGGCGGGTACGGACTTCGCAGCCGAGGTCCGCGAGCCACCGGATGTGGGCGGAGGTGGCGGTGTTGTTCTGCATGCTGGCCAGGTAGACGGTCCGCATCCGGACTCCCCGCCCCAGGAGTTCCTTGTTGACCGGCCGGCTGGCCTTGATCCCTTCCGGGCTGATGGAACCGCTGGGGACGAGACTGACGAGCTCGTGCCGGGCGGACCGGGTGAGGGACTCGATCTTGGCCCGGACCTCGTCGAGCCCGATCAGCTGCTCCGTTCCGCCGCTTCGCTGCGAGGAGCGCAGTTCCCCGTAGTCCTGGACCATGCGCGCCACGGCGTTGCGGCTGGCCTGCAGCTCCCGCTGACGTTCGAAGATCTCCGCCTCGCGGGCTTCGATCATCGCCGCGAAGGCCACCTCCGGATTGACCGCGCGGGCCGCTCCCCGCACGTCGGAGGACGGTCTCAGCAGCGAGAGCCGGGCCAATGCGTCCATGGCGGTGCGGACCCGCTCCTCCGGCCAGCCCAGCCGCTCGGTGAGCTGCTTCACCTCGGCCTGCGGGTACTCGAACATCGCCCGATACACGGCAAGTGCGTCCATGTCCAGGCCAAGAGACTCCAGCATCGACTCCCCCATCTCCTGACGCCCCCGCCCTCTGCCGGGGCAGCCGGCGTGATCGCGATCCGGTCGGGGGCCGTTCCTGCCGTCGGGTCCTGTTCCTGTTCTGCGCGGTGCGCGGCGGGATGGCCGCCAGGCGGGAGCACAGGGCCGTGGGGTTCTACGGCATCGCGGGTCGGAGCGACCGCTGCGGGTGGGCCGCGGGATACCGGCGGCTCTCGGGAAGGCGGACGGCGGCGAACGCGCGGCCCCGAGCGAGGTGATCGCGGGACCGGCGCGTGGAAGACGGGAGGCGGGCCGACGATTGGCCGGCCGGGCCACCCGTGTGGGGCACTGCCCCGAGAGCGGCGTCAGAAGATGGCGTCCGCCGTGTGGTGATCCCCGTCGAAGGCACTCACACGTCCATCTCCCCGTACCGATCCTGCTGAACGTACCCGGCACAGGGCAGCGCGCACCACGCACGCCGGCCCCGGCCGCACCTCAGCCCCCGCCGATTCAACAGATTGTCAATCTACACGAGCCTGCTCAACACCGCTGGCACGGCCGCGATTCGATACGACCGGCCGGAATCCCGCGTGGTCAGCCGGTGATGGGGATCTTTCCGTCCGGGGCCGTGGGCCCGGTGGCGGCTGCCGGCTTGGGGGCGGTGAGGGTCTTGAGGAGCTGTGCGAGGTCGACGCCGGTCGTGGCGCCGAGGAGTTCCATGCCCTGGGCGACGTTGTCGGCGACCGTGCGGGGCAGCCTGCCCGCGCCGTCGGTGGAGATGACGGTCATCTTGTCGATGGCGCCCAGCGGTTCGGCGGCCTTGGCGACCACCTGCGGGAGCGCCTCCACGAGCATCTGGATCACCGCGGCCTCGCCGTAGCCCTCAAAGGCGTCCGCCTTCTTCTGCATCGCCTCGGCCTCCGCCGCGCCCTTGGCCGCGATGGCGGCCGCTTCGGCGTCGCCCTCCATCCGGACGGCGTCGGCGATCGCCGAGCGGCGGGCGCGCTCGGCCTCACCGCGCCTGGCGCCCTCGATCGCCTCGGCCTCCGCGAGGGCGGAGCGGCGCTGCTTCTCGCCCTCACCGGTCAGCCGGGCCCGCTCGGCCTCCGCCTGGGCGGCGGCGATGGCGGCCAGGCGTTCGGCCTCGGCCTGCTTCACCCGGGCGACCCTCTGGGCCTCGGCCTCCTGCTCGGCCTGGTAGCGGCGGGCGTCGGCGGGCTTGCGGATCTCCGTGTCCAGCTGGCGGTCGGTCAGCGCGGCCTGCCGCTGCGCGACCTTCTCCTGCTCGGCGAGGATCTGCTGCTGCCGGTCGGCCTCGGCCAGCGGGCCGGCGGCGTTCGCCTGGGCCGTGGCGGCGTCGGTCTCGGCCTTGATCTCGGCCTGCCGCAGGTAGAGGGTGCGCTGCGCGACCGCGATCTCCTCCTCGGCCTTCAGCCGGGCCTGCTCGGCGGCCTGGCGGGCATTGGCCTCGGCGATGTCCGCCTCCCGCTTGGCGCTGGCGGCTTCCGGGCGGCCGAGGTCCTCCAGGTAGGAGCCCTCGGTGGTGATGTCCTGGATCTGGAAGGCGTCCAGGACCAGGCCCTGGCCGGACAGACTGGCCTCGGCCTCCTCCGCGACCTGCCCGGCGAACGCGGCCCGGTCGCGGATGATGTCCTCCACCGACATCCGGCCGACGATGGCGCGCAGCGCGCCGGAGAGCACCTCCTGCGTGAAGCCGACGATGCCGTCCTGCTGCTGGAGGAAGCGCTGCGCGGCGGCGCGGATGGCGTCCTCGTTGCCGCCGACCTTGACGATCGCGACTCCTTCGAGGTTGGCCTTGATGCCGCGCAGGGTCACCGCCCCGCGGACCGCGATCGGGATGTGCCGGCTGGACAGGTCGAGGGTGTAGCGCTGCTGGACGAACGGGACGACGAACACCCCGCCGCCGACCACGACCTTCTGGCCGCTGTTGTCGGTGAAGACCTGCCCGGTCGCCGGATCGGTGGACTTCTTGCCGCGCCGGCCCGTGATGATGAACGCCTCGCTGGGGCCGGCGACCTTGTAACGGGTGACGACGGCCAGGGCGAGCAGGACGAGGAGTACGACCACTCCGACGACCGCGATGACGACTGGACTCATGAGGTATCCCCCTCCCTGCCCGCGCTCAGGGGGCAGTTCGGTGATCGATGACGGATGAAGGGTCCACGGAGCGGACGCTGACCGAGGTGGACGACGGCACCGCCGTCACCCACACCTCCGCGCCCAGGGGCACCGGGCCGTCGGCCGTGGCCGCGCACTTGACCGGCTGGCCGCCCAGCCGCAGCAGGACTTCGCCGTAGCCGGCGGCCGGGATGGGGGTGACCACGTACCCGGCCGAGCCGACGAGCTCGGCCCGGCGCGGCGCGGCGGCGCTCGCGTCCCGGGCGAGGGACCGGCCGAACCGGTACGTCAGCCAGCCCGCGCCGGTTCCGGTGACGCCCCCGCAGACTGCTGCCGCTCCCGGTCCGAGACCCGTGGTCCCGAGCACGATCGCCCCCGTGAAACCGAGCATCGAGACGAAGCCCGCGATCACCGGGAGCGACAGCCAGCCGTCGAACGGTCCGTCCAGGGCGCCGCCGAAGACACCTTCGAGCACCCCGTCGAACACCAGCGCGCACACCAGCAGGACGATCCCCCCGCTGCCGAGACCCAGAAAAAGGCTCATGCGCACCTCCCCGCCGAACGCGCGTTTCCGCTGGACAACGGGATCGTGCCAAGGGGAGCGGGTGGCGCACACTGCCAGCCGTCGGCAGTCTTTACGCGCCTTTGACGCACGGGGGACGCGCGCGCCCGCTCACACCTCGGCGTCGGGCCAGCCCAGCAGCCGTGCGCCGATCGCCGCGGTCTGGAGCGTGTACCGGTGCCGCGGGTCCATCGGGTCCGCACCGCAGAGCGCGTGGACGCGCTCCAGCCGGTAGGTCAGGGCCCGTACGCTCAGCGAGAGCCGGCGGGCCGTCTCGGTGGCCACGCACCCGCTGTCGAAGTACGCGATCAGCGTGTCCAGCAGCGTCCGGGGTCCGCCGCGGGCCTTGCGCAGCGGCCCCAGGGCGCTCTCCACCAGATCGGCCATGGCCTGCCGGTCGCGGGTGAGGACGGGGTAGACGAGCAGGTCGGCCGCGTGCAGCACCGGCCCTTCCAGGCCCATCCGCTCGGCGAGGTCGAGGGCGTTGAGCGCCTCCTCGTACGAGTGCACGACCCCGCCGGGGCCCGGATGGGAGCGGCCGATCGCGGCTCGGCCGCCGTCGGTGGCGGCGTGCGCCTGCTCGGCGAAGAAGGCGAGGACATCGGGCTGGTCGCCCGGGGCCACGCAGACGAGCCGGCCGTCCTTGGTGGCGAGCAGGATCAGCCGGTTCCCGAACCGGCCGAGCACCGCCTCCTCAATGCGGCGGGCCACGGCGTAGCCGTCACCGTAGGGCTCCGGGCCGACGGCCACCCCCACCGCGTGCGCCTGGGACAGCCGCAGTCCGTACCGCTCCGCCCGCTCGGCCAGCCGGCCCAGTCCGCCCCGCCCGTACAGCAGGTCATCGATGAACTCGCGGCGCGCGGCCTCCTCCTGCCGTACGGCCTGGCGCTGGGCCCGCTCGTAGCCCTCGACGAACGCGTCCACCGCCTGCTCCACGGCGGCCAGCAGCGGGCCGGCCCGCAACGCCGGCGCGGCGCCCCGGGCCGTGGCCAGGTGGTCCCGTATCAGGCCCCGCAGCGGCAGCCCCGCGTCCGCGGCCCGCTCCCCCTCCGCCCGGCGGGCTTCCACCTCGGCCCGGGTGAGCCGGCGCCCGGTGGCACTCGCGTCCCGCAGGACGTCGGTGTACCCCGCCAGACGGCTCTCCGCAGCTTCCCGGTCCGCCATGCCACTCCCCCGATACCCAAATCAGCCCATACGCGCTCTTTACGAGAGAACAGGGTGACACGTCCGGGCGGAGCGCGCCGGGGGCCGGATCACCAGGAAAGGCCGGACATCACCAACGGGGCCGTGGCACGCAGGAACTCCCACTGTCGCAGCCACGGTTCGGCGGCGGTGGCGCGCGTCCACGCGTCCGCCGCCGCGGATTCGGCGTCCCGCGGGCTTTTCGCGTGCAGATAGATACCGACGACCGGGTGCGGCCGGGCGTCGGCATGCACGGCGATGTGCTCAATTCCCGGGATTCCCGCCACCGAAGCGACTATCACCGCCGCGGCGTGACCGGGGAGCCGATCGCCATGGGCGTGGCGCCCGAGATGCACGTGCACGAGATACATGGCCACCCGATTCCATTGACCCATTTTGACCGATTTTTTGACTGATTCTTTAGATAATCGGGTTACCCTGCTGAGACCATTCCGCCCGCGTCGGCGTAATGGCGTGTGCAAGGAGAGAAGAACCCGATGTTGACGCGACTGGGACTGAGCGCCACGACCGAGGCCGTGTACCGCGGCCTGCTGCAGCACCCGCAGGACGGCGTACTGGACCTGGCCGACCGGTTGGGCCTGGCCGAGGCGGAGGCCCGCTCGGCGTTGGACCAACTCAGCGAACTGGCGCTGGTGCGTTCCTCGGCCGATGACTCCGGTCAGCTACGCGCCGTCAGCCCCCGCCTCGGCATGGAAGTCCTGCTGGCCCGTCAACAGGCAGACCTGGTCGCCCAGCAGCAGCGCGTCGAAGCCGCCCGCGCCGCGGCCGCCGAACTGATCGCGGAATACAGCCAGGGCGGGGCCCATTCCGGGGCGGGAATCGAGTATCTCCGGGGCATCGAATCCATCCGCGAGCACCTCGAACTGCTCAACGGCCAGGTCCGCAGGGAATTCCTGACCTTCGCGCCGGGCGGGCCCCAGACCCCCGAGAACATGCGGGCCTCCCGCCCCCTGAACGAAAGGCTGCTGGGCCGCGGGGTGCGGATGCGCACGATCTACCTGGACAGCATCCGCCGGGACGGGCCGACGCTGGAACACGCCATGTGGCTGGAGGAGTTGGGCGCCCAGGTCCGGACGGTGCCGACCCTGCCCAACCGTGTGATCATCTACGACCGGGAAATCGCGCTGATCGCCGCGGACAGCCACGACACGGCCGCGGGCGCGGTCGTCGTGCACAGCCCCGGAATGATCGCCCTGCTGTGCGCGCTGTTCGACACGCTGTGGCAGTCGGCCGAGCCGCTGAGCGCCTCCCTGCCGCGGAGTCCGCAGGAACTGTCCAAGCAGGAGATGGAGACGCTGCGGCTGATGGCCCAGGGCCGTACCGACGAGTCCATAGCCAAAAGCCTCGGAGTCTCCACCCGCACGGTGCGGCGCACCGTGACGAGTCTGCTGGCCCGGCTGGAGGCGCGCAGCCGCCTGCAGGCCGGCGTCCATGCCGTGCAGCGCGGCTACCTGCCGCGCCTCCCCGACTGACCCGGCGGGCGTCCGCCTCACCGGGGCACCCAGGACGCGAAGGTACGCAGCCCGTACAGCAGCGGTGACGTGCGGCCCGACTGCTCGACGTTCGCCACCCGGCCGATCACCAGGACGTGATCGCCCACCTCATGGGTGCCGGCGAGCGTGCACTCGGCCATCGCGAACGCGTCGTCGTCAAGCCACGGAAGCCCGAGCGCGGGTGAGTCACGCCATGCGACCTCCCCGAAGCGGTCTGCCCCGGGCGACGAGAAGACCCGGGCGGACCGCTCCCTCCCGTCACGGAGCAGGTTGACGGCGAAGTGTCCGCGCTCGCGGATCGCCGCCAGGACGGGACTGTGGCTCTTGATTGAGACGAGCAGGGTCGGCGGGGTCAGGGTGACGCTGATGAGCGAGGAGCAGGTGAGTCCCCGTGGACCGTGTTCCGGCGAGCGGGTCGTGACGACGGCGACGCCGGAAGGGAAGCCGCTCATGAACTCCGTGAAGTCCTGGGGCGCGGCGGCCGCGGGGCCGGCCGCTCCCGGCGGCGCGACGGTGAGCAGTTCGGTCATCTTGAACCAGCCTTCTGCAAATTTCCGGACGGGTTTCATGAGGGTTTTCCGCCGGGCGGCGGATTCGAATTCGACGGCCGGGGAGCCCGGATCTTCAGCGGAAGACCGTGCGATCATGAGCCATGACCTGGGCGACGTCGAATGATCCGGACGAATTCGAGACAGCTGTCGGCGAATATCCGGCGGCGGATCCGGCCGAGTGCACGTACCTGACGGGCATGGTGGCGTCATCACGGCGGCCGGGGCGGGCAGCAGGGTTCGGCTGGTGGCGCGCCGGGACCGGCGCCGCCGTCGAGGGTGCCTTCACCTGGGTACCCGGCCGACGGCTGGCGGTCGGCCCGATGCCGGAGGCCGCCGCGCGGGAACTGGCCCTGCTGTGGCGGGAGAACGGCCCCCCGGCGCCCCTGGTCGTCGGCCCCGACGAGGCGGTCGGGCCGCTGGTGCATGCCTGGCGGGAGCTGGGGGGTGGCTGGCGGCCGGCACGGCGGGAGCGGCTGTTCGAGCTGGCGGCCCTGACCGCGGTGGCACCGCGGCCACCGGGGCGGGCCCGGCTCGCCGGAGAGCCGGATGCGCCCCTGGTGGCCCGCTGGTTCGGTGAGTACACCCGCGAGGTGGGTGAACCGGCGGGCGGGGACCTGTTCGAGATGGCCCGGCGGCGCATCGAGGAGGGACAGATCACCGTCTGGGAGACCGACGGAGAGGTGGTCTCGCTGGCCGGACGTTCCGCCGTGGTGGCGGGACAGGCCCGGGTGGCGCCCGTGTACACGCCGGCCGGGCTGCGCGGGCACGGGTATGCGGCGGCCGTGACCTTCGCCGTCACGGAGGACGCCCGGGCGGCGGGCGCCGGGCAGGTCATCCTGTTCACCGACGCGGACAATCCCACCAGCAACGCGCTGTACCAGCGGCTGGGTTTCCGCCCGCGCTCCGGATTCACGGCCGGCGCCCTGGAAGGCTGACGTCATCTCAGGACCACACCGGCGCCGGGACTTCGGCTTCCCGGTGCTCCTGGGGCGCGGCGTGGCGGAAGACCCGGCCGGTGACCGCGCAGACCACGAAGACCGCGGCGGCGGCCAGCCAGCCGACCGTGCCCAGCCGGACGACGACGAAGGACGCGAACAGCGGGCCGATGACGCGCTCGGCCGTGGCGCTGAGGCTGTAGACGGCGAGGAAGCGGGGGCGTGTGGCGGCCGGGGCGAGCTCGACCGAGAACCACCAGCCCGCTGCGGTGAACCGGGCTTCGCCCACGGACAGCAGGATGACGCCGACGACCAGGGCCGCGGAGGTCGCCCAGGCGGTGGTGAGGCCGCCGATCAGGAAGGCCGTGGCGCCGGCGGCCAGGATGCAGCCCGACTGGACCAGGGCCCGGCCGGCGGTGGCCGCATCGGTGAGGCCGCGGGAGAGCCGGGGCTGCAGGATCACGGTCACGACCGTGTTGATCAGGAAGAGCACGCCGACCATGCCGACCGCGACATCGGCCCGCTCGGACACCCACAGGGGCAGGGCGACGGTCATCAGCGCGTCGGACAACAGGAAGAACGCCGAAATCCCGGTGAAGGCCAGGTAGGCCGGACCGGGCCAGCGGCGAGTGAAGAGCTCCACGCCCTTTCTGGGGGCCTCGGGCCGCTCCGGCGAGGGGATCCTGACGAGGAGTGCCGCGGCCACCAGGAACGACACCCCGTCCAGGAGCATCACCAGCGGATAGCCGAGGGACGGGCTCAGCGAGATCGCGACGGCGACGATCAGGGATCCCAGCCCGATGCCCACGTTGCCGGCCGAATGTCGCCAGGCCATGATCTCGACGCGTTGTTCCGTGGGCAGCACCGCGGCGAGCAGGGCCTGCGAGGCGGGGTTGGCCAGCCGGTCCGCGATGGTCAGGACCAGCGTCAGCGCGATGTAGGGGGCGGCCGAGTCGACCAGGAGGTAGGCGGAGTAGCCGACCGCTCGGAAGACGTGCAGGAAGACCAGTGTCCGCTTCACCCCGAAGCGCTCCAGCAGGAGGCTGGCCGGGACGGTGGTGAACAGGGTGAGCAGGGCGCAGGCGGACAGGGTGACGCCCACGGTGTCGGTGGGGATGTCCAGGTGGTTGCTGAAGTACAGGACGGACCCGGACATGAACGCCCCGGTTCCGGTGGCGTTGACCAGAGCGGTGATCAGGAGTGCCCGGACGGTCGGGGACGTGTTGAGGATGGCGGGCTTGCGCATGGTGGGTCCGTGTTCCGCTGCCGGGCCGGGTGAGGGGCCGGGTCAGGCCGTCAGTTCAGCGAGAGGAAGGCGAAGTAGGTCGAGACGGTGGCTATGGAGAACGCGGTGAGCGTCACGGGGAAGAGGTAGGTGAAGGCCAGGTGCATGGCCACGCCGACGGCGACGGCGTAGGGCCAGGCCGGCGGGTACAGCAGCGCGAAGGGCAACGCGGCCTCGATCACGACGACGGCCGCCATCGGGACGCGCAGGACCGCGTCGCCGGGCCGGACCGCACCGACCCACCGGCGGACCGGCGCGGGATACCAGCCGTCGAAGTGGTGGCGCCGGGGCAGTTCCGAGAAGGTGTGCTCTAGGACCGCCCAGACGGCGGTCCCCGAAAGGAACGTCGGGTTCAGTTTCCGATAGGCGCTGCCGATGTAGAGGGCGCTCACCGTCAGCAGTACGGCGCTCTGGCAGAACCGGGAGCCGGACGACCCGTCGATGACGTCCCAGCCGGCCCGCGTCCCGCCGTCGGCGACCGCAGCAGCGGCGTCCCAGAGCGGGGGTAGGGCGGGGGCGAAGACGAAGCAGGCGGACAGCAGCGCGAAGAAGTTCACGTGGAACTTGAAGTAGACGAAGCCCTCGAACGCGAAGCACACCGCGAGCCCGGCCGCCGCGGCTCCGGGGGCGACGCCGAGGAGCAGGAGTACCGCGCACACCGCCCGGACGTACAGGAAGAGGCGGTAGTGCGCCGCGGTGGGCAACCGGTCGCGGTGCTTGAGGAAGCGGACGCGCAGCCGGAAGTAGAGGTAGGTGGTGGGCTGGTAGTAGCCGCGGTACTCGCGCCCCGATTCGACGAGCACCTTGATCAGGCAGGCCAGAGCGAATCCGGTGCGGGCCAGCCAGATGCCGCCGGTGGGCCCGCTGCCCACGAGGTGGGCCGTGATGCTGTCAGTCGACCACATGGGAGTCCTCGACGGTCAGGGTGAAGGTGCTCGTCTCGTCGCGGACGTCGATGGTTCCGCGCAGGTCGGTCATCTTGTGCACCCGGGCCAGGTAGAGCAGGAAGAAGCGGGACTCCTGATGGCTCATCGAGATCTGCGTGTGCGGCAGGAAGTCCCAGACGTTCAGGGGCGCGCCGCCGTGGCCGTCGCGCCGCACCGAGAACTTCGAGATCTTGGACCCGGCGAACATGTGCCAGGTGGCGAATCCCGGCTTCTTGCGTACGGAACGCCAGAGCAGGAACAGGAAGTAGGCCGCGAGGGCCGCCAGGGCTGTGTTCGCCATGGTCCGGAGATCCAATACCTTCGTGTGCGGGAACCGGGGTCAGGCGCCGTCGGCTGCCCGCAGGGCGGGCAGGGCCCGTGCGTAGGCCGCTTCGAGCGGATGGTCGGCGAAGAGGGCGGCGATGCGCTGGGCGGGGGCGAGTCCGGTGGGCCAGTACTCCAGCGACCTGCGGTAGCACTCGAAGGCCTCCTCCCGGTCCCCGAGCTTCTCCCAGCAGCGGCCCGCGCCGAACCAGGCGACCCGGCCGAGCGGCACCTGCTGCCGCGCGGCGTTCAGATAGGCCGTCAGTGCCCCGCGCAGGTCGCCGGCCTGCTTGCGGCCGTCGGCGACCTGGAGCCAGGCCTTGCTGTCGAGCGGGTCGACGACGGAGGTGATCTCCTCCATCAGCTGCCGGCCGAGGGAGGTGTTGCCCAGCGCGGCCTCGGTGCGCGCGGCCGATTCCAGGGCCGGGAACAGGTTCTCCCGGGCCAGGGTGCGGGTGCGGGCGTCGTGGCCGGTCAGGTCGCGGGCCAGGCCCAGCCAGCGGTCGAGGTCGGCGCGCAGCTGGTCCCGGCGGTTGTTGAGGAACGGCTCGAAGGCCGCCGCGCGGTAGAACCGGCTGGTCATCAGCGTCTGCTCGAAGCCGTCCACCTCGGGCAGACGCGTGTACCGCTCCAGTGCCTCCAGTCCCCTTCCGTGCCACATGGCCAGGGCGGGCAACTGCTTGGACTGGGCGCTGGTGACGATGGCGACGATGCACAGCGACAACCGGGTCCGGGCGTAGCGGGGATCGTCGCCGAGTCCGGCGAAGACCTGCTCGATCTCGCCTTGGTGGTCGTGGCCGCGGCCGAGGTGGATGACGTGGCTGAGGAAGAGGCGCATGCTGTGTGCGTACGCGTACTCGGGGCCGGTCAACTCGGGTACGGCGGTGAGGATGTCGTGGGCCTTCTCCTGGAAGCCGAGGCAGGACACCACCCGGGCGAGGCGTGCCAGGACGAGCGGGTCGTCGGGCAGGTCGGCCAGTGCCCGGGCGAGCTGCTGCTTGGCCGGATCCCCCGGCAGCCGGAGCCAGGACTCGAAGCCGGCCTGGTCCCGGGCAGCGGTGACACCGTCACGGATGGCGGCGCGCGTCAGCTCGACGCGGAAGTTGTTCACCATGGACCGCTGCAGGTACAGGCTGGAGAACCAGGGCTCGGCCTTGTCGAGGTGGGCGTCCCACGCCAGCCGGGGGCCGTCGGTGAACAGGGGGGCGGGCACCGGCGCCGACCGCATGGTCAGGTACGGGGCGAAGCGCTGCTCGAAGGAGGAGGGGCCCGCCTCGAGCTCCTCGGCCTGCGCGTCGAGTGCGACGGCGTCGACGGGGACCCGTGACAGCACCCGGGTGCGGCTGCCGTCCAGGAGGTAGCGCCGGCGGTTGCCGGTGTCGTTGCGGTCGTGCCACCCGGCCAGGTCCTCGTCGCAGCCGGTGGCCGTCTCCGGCCCGGCCAGGCGCGAGACCGCCATGCGGGAGAACGACCGCTCGGCCAGCCCGTAGCGGGCGGCCTTGCGGTACTCCCCGATGGCCTCGGCGGTGTGGCCCAGACGTTCCAGGGCTATGCCATGCAGCAGGCGTCCCCGGGCGCAGTGCGGATCCAGCAGCTCCGTCTCCTTCGACCAGTCGCCGGCCGCCCGGTACTCCCGCTCGCGCAGCGATTCCACGGTCACCGCGTCGAGTACCCGGCGCGCGGCCTCGTCCAGGACGAACTGCGTCCCAGGGTCCGCGAGGCGCCGCGCCTGGGCGAGCCGGTCGAGCTGGTCCCGGACCAGTGCGTGGACCGCCGCGAACTCTCCGCGGCCGCGGTGCCAGGGGATCAGGGTGCGCAGGATGCGCGCGTCGGCGGCGGCGCCCAGGGCCCGGGAGCCCTGCCGGATGCCGTCGGCCAGTTCCCGCGCGGCGTCCCGGTACGTGGTGACGTGCTCAGCGTCGCCGACGCGCGTCACGGCCGCCGACAGTGAGAGCAGTGCCCCGTTCAGCCTCAGCAGCGGCGAGCCCGCCCTGCCGGCCTGCCGGCCGCTCGGGCCGGAAGCAGGCCGGGAGGTGCGGACGCCGATCAGGTGGCGGAGGTAGTCGGCCCACCGCGATGCCTCCGGGTCGTCCCGGCCGATCCGGTCGCACCGGTCGGCGGCCGCCTCGTACAGCCCCATCAGCAGCAGCAGGCGCACCGCCCAGACCTGCTCGCCCGGGTCGTCGGCCACGGCCGCGAAGCGCGCCGCGGCCGGGGCGCTCCAAGTGCCGGCGATCGCCTCCAGGTCCGGGTCGGCGAAGCCGGCCCGGCGCAGAGCCTGCCGGTACTGCGCCGGCGGGTACATCCTGGACCAGCCGTACGGGTCACCGCTGCTTGCCCAGTGGGAGACCGCGCGCGCGATGAGGGGTGCCTCGGGCTGTTCGCCCTGAGGACCGTGGATGACTGCCCGCAGGGCGATCTCGGCAGGATCTGTCGAGGAAATCATTTCAAGAACTCTCCGCCTTACGGCGGCGCCTCCTTTCCCGTGGGGAAAAGGAGGCGCCGCCATGTCGAGCAAGGATCAGTCGAGGAAGACCGTGGCGACCACGCCCGAGCCCTCGAGGTCCGAGTAGACATCCTCGTTGTTCTGTACGTCGTTCTGTACGTCAGCCATCTTGGCCTCCATTGAAATAGCGGTGGTGAATCCCGTTCCCGAACGGGAACGGGTCGGTCTCGCATGCCCCCGGAGAGGATGTGGCGCGGTCCGCCTTTACTGCCAGCCCGAGTCTTCGTAGTGCTGGCCGACCACGGGAGCCGGGCTCTGCCAGCCGGAATCCGCGATCTGCACGATGGTCTCCGACGCCGAATTCCCGGTGGCCTGCGCAATGGCTGCCGAGCCGACCGCCAGAGCGGCTGTGAAAACGGCGGCCATCGACAGGGCCTTCATGCGTCGCGTCATCGTGCTTCCCCTCCGTAAGGCTTCGCGATGCCCAAATTCTTGCCGGGCCGGAAGACCGGATGAAGAGGGGAAGGGGAGGGCAACGTGGCCATGTCCTACAGCGGACACGCAGGGACCGGCAGGGGTGGCCGCCCGCCGGCTCAGGGCGTCGTGCGGGTCACGGCGCCGTGCGGGTCACCGGGATCCACAGCTGCGCTTCGGACAGCGTCCCGGGCTCCTGGGGGCGGGCGCGGAGGATCTCCGGCCCCGGGCGGTACTCGTACGGGTTCGACGGCATCCACTGGGCGGCCACGTCGGCCCACAGCTGCTGCAGCGCCTCCGGGAACGGCCCGGTGTTCTCGAACACGGCCCAGGTGCCCGCCGGGCAGTCCAGTACGTCGAGGTCCTCGGGCAGCTCGGCGGCCGTGGTCACCGCGGCCAGGTAGAAGTCGAGCTCGGCGCCCTCCTCGAAGCCGTCCGAGAGGCGTACGGTCGCCGACACCACCCCCTGCGGTTCCTGGTCCGAGAGGCTCGCGATCCGCCGGGCCGTCTCGGGCGGGATGCCCTGGACGTGCTCGGCGATGTGCGGGTTGACCCCCTGGTGGATCAGCGGGACGCGGGCCTTCCGGCCGACGACCCTGAATGCTTCCTTCTCCACGATGCGGTAGCGCATGGTGCTGTTCCCTTCGACGGTGAGGCGGAAGGAGAGCCGGGGCTGCGATCTCAGAGCGGCGCCGGTGCGCCTGGCCTCGCCGGGACCGACACCGTGCACCGCCCGGAACGCCCGGGCGAACGCCTCGCCCGAGGCGTAGCCGTAGCGGACCGCGATCTCCAGCAGGGCCGGTCCGCCGGCGAGCACTTCGGCCCCGGCGACGGTGAGCCGCCGGCGCCGGACGTACTCCGACAGCGGCATCCCCGCCAGCGACGAGAACATCCGCCGGAAGTGGTACTCCGACGTGACCGTGATCCGGGCCAGCTCGGACACGTCGAGGTGCCGGTCGAGGTGGTCCTCGACGTACTCCATGGCCTGGTTCAGCCGATCCAGCATTCCCGGGCTCCTTCCCTTTCGCCCACCACGCTAGGCAGGGCCAAGCCTGCCTCACCCGACATTCCGTGCCCGCTCCGGTCGGGTACGCCGGCCGGACGGCCGCGCCGGCCGTACCCGTACGCTGAACCGGCCAGCATGCAGGCCGACTTGACGGAGGACACCATGACGACCGCGCCGCCGCGTGAACGCGACGAGAGGCTCCGGGACACGCGCAAGCGGTTCGAGGAGGACGTCGACCTGTGGCTCGCGTCCTCGGGTGCGCCGGGCGGCGCGCACCTGGTGCCGCTGTCGTTCCTGTGGGACGGCACGGCGTTCCTCGTGTCGACCCCCCGCGCCTCGGTGACCGGCCGCAACCTGCTGGCCGACGGCCGGGTGCGGCTCAGCCTCGGGCCGACCCGGGACGTCGTCATGGTCGAGGGCACCGCCGAGGCGGTGGACCTCGCCGGGCTGCCCCCGGGGACCGGGGAGCTGTTCTCGGCCAAGACCGGCTTCGACCCTCGCGACCTCGACGCCTACCAGTACTTCCTCGTCCGGCCGCACCGCATCCAGGCCTGGCGCGAGGCCAACGAGCTGCGCGGGCGCGACCTCATGCGCGACGGCCGCTGGCTGGAGGAGACCGCGTGACCTCCTGGACGGAGCACGTCGTCGTCCGCGAGGGCGTCCGGATCTCCTGCCGCGACTGGGGCGACCCCGACGGACCGGACGGCCCGGGGCCGGCCGTCGTGCTGTTGCACGGGCTGGCCGGGCACGCGGGCGAATGGGACGCCGTGGCACGGGAGCTGAGCCTCCGTCACCGGGTCGTGGCCGTGGACCAGCGCGGCCACGGCGCCGCCGAGCGGCGCCCTGGGGACGTGTCCCGGGCCGCGTACGTCGCGGACACCGTCGCCGTGTGCGAGCGGCTCGGCCTGCGGCGGCCCGTCCTGGTCGGCCAGTCGCTGGGCGGCCACACCGCCATGCTCGCCGCCGCCGCGCACCCCGGGCTCTTCCGCGCGCTCGTCCTGGTGGAGGCCGGGCCGGGCGGGCCCAGCCCGGACGTGCCGGCGGAGATCGGGGGGTGGCTCGACTCCTGGCCCACGCCGTTCCCGTCGCGGCAAGCCGCCGTCGGGTTCCTCGGCGGCGGCCCGGTCGGCGAGGGCTGGGCGGCCGGCCTGGAGGAACGCGACGGCGGCTGGTGGCCGCGCTTCGAGCGCGACGTGATGGTCGGGTCGCTCGCGGAGAACGCCCGGCGGGCCTTCTGGGACGAATGGGCGCAGGTGTCCTGCCCGACCCTGGCCGTGGTCGCCCAGTCCGGCTTCATCGCGCCCGAAGAGATCGACGGGATGCTGCGGCTGCGGCCGCAGACGGTGGCGCTGAGCGTCCCGGGGACGGGGCACGACGTCCACCTGGAACGGCCGGAGGTCCTGCTGGACGCGCTCCGGGAATTCCTGGGGGACGTTCAGCCCTGAGGCGGGTTCTCCCGGGGCTGGTCGGTCCCCAGCTGCTCGTTGATCTTCTGCTGGGCCATGTCGACCTGGCTCTGGTACTTGTTGCCGGTCTTCGCGTCGAAGGCGTCGCCCGCCTTCTCGACCCCCTGCCGGACCGTGTCCTCGTGGCCCTTCAGCAGGCCCTTGAGCTTGTCGAGCATCGACATGGGTTCCTCCTCGCGGATGCCGGCCGGCCCTGAGCACGACCGGCACCACCAGCATCCGCGCCTTCGCCGGGAGCCGCACCCCGGAGGGGCGTCAGGGCAGGTCGGGGCCGGCGAGCTCGCACACCGTCCCGACGAAGGCGCGTACGCGGGCGCTCTCGCCGGCCGTCGGCCAGAAGAAGCCGTAGTCGACGGTCGGGGCGTCGCTGAAGGGGATCCACGCCACGTCGGGCCGCGCGTAGTAGCCCTCCGCGGCCGCGGAGGCGGGCGAGACCCCCTTGCCCCGGCCGATCAGGCTCAGCAGCTCCGTCCAGTACGTGACGGCGGGCGCGTGCGGGACCGTCCGGCCCTGCGGGGTGTGCCGGGGGTAGTGGTGGTCCAGCCAGTGCCGCGGTACGGCCTCCCCGGAGACGGCGAGGAGCTGCGCCTCGGCGAGATCCTCCACGGACACGGACGCACGCCGCGCGAAGGGGTGGCCGGCCGGGACCATCAGTACGCGGGGTTCGCGCCGCAGCAGCGGGCCGACCGTGAAATCGGGCTCTTCCACGGGGAGTTCGCTGACCTGGAGGTGGACCCGGCCGGCGCGCATCGGCCCGAACGGGTCGGAGAGCTGCACCTCGTGGATCTCGACCTCGCAGTCGGGGTAGCGGGAGCGGAACGCGTCGCCGCCCCTGAGGAGCATCTCGGCGACCATGGGGCTGGAGTACCCGACGCGGAGCACGCCCGTGAAGCCCCGGCCCGCGGCCGTGGCGCGGTCGACGGCCCGCCGCAGCTGCTCCTGGACGGGCAGCAGGTCGTCGCGCAGCCGGCGGCCCACCGGGGTCAGGGCGACGCGCCGGCTGGTCCGTTCGAACAGGGCGGTGCCGATGCGTCGTTCCAGCTTCTTGATGGTCTGGCTGACCCGGCCCTGGGCCAGGCCGAGCCGCTCGGAGGTGCGCCTGAAGTGCAACTCCTCGGCCAGCGTGAGGAATGCCTCGATCTCGTGTCGTTCCACCGCCCGGCCTCCATCGGTGAGTTCCGGTCACCGATCGTAGATCAGATCGGTCTTGTTCGGCCCCCTGGACCGTTCGAAAGTGGGCCCATGACCAGCGTCTTCGACACCTTCCGTCTCGGTGCCCTGAACCTGCCCAACCGCCTGGTGATGGCGCCGATGACCCGTAATCGCGCCACCGCCGACGGCGTTCCGACGCCGCTGATGGCCACGTACTACGCGCAGCGCGCGTCGGCGGGCCTGATCATCGCCGAGGCGTCGACGCCGAACGCGGTGGGCCAGACGTACCCGGACATCTCCGCGATCCACAACGACGCGCACGTCGCGGGCTGGCGGCGCGTCACGGAGGCGGTGGGCGCCGCCGGCGGGCGGATGTTCCTCCAGATCCAGCACGGCGGCCGGATCGGCCACCCCGACAACAGCGGCGGCCTGCCGCCCGTGGCGCCCTCTCCGGTCGCGCTGCCCGGCACGATCTTCACCCCGGGCGGGCACGTGCCCGCCGTGGTGCCGCGCGAGATGACCGCCGCGGAGATCCGCTCCACCGTGGCCGACTTCGCCGCTGCCGCGCGCCGGGCGGTCGACGCCGGGTTCGCCGGGGTGGAGGTGCACGGCGGCAACGGCTACCTGCTGCACCAGTTCCTGGCCTCCGGGACCAACCACCGCACCGACGGCTACGGCGGCTCGGTCGAGGGCCGCACCCGCTTCGTGCGGGAGGTGGTCGAGGCCGTCGCGGCCGCGGTCGGACCGGAGCGGGTGGGCCTGCGCGTCGCCCCCGGGGTCACCGCGAACGGCATGCACGAGGACGACCCGCAGGAGGTGTACCCGGCGCTCGTCGACGCCCTCTCCGACACCGGCCTGGCCTATCTGCACGTGGTCTTCGCCGACCCGGACCAGCCCCTCTTCCAGCGCATCCGCAAGCAGTGGGCGGGCACGCTGATCGCGAACCCGGCGCTGCCGTGGCCGGGCCCGCTGCCCGCCGACGGCGGCCGGCACGAGGCCGAGCGGCTGCTCGCGGCCGGCGCCGACCTGGTCTCCCTCGGCCGGGCCTTCCTCGCCAACCCGGACCTGGTGGAGCGGCTGCGTACCGGCGCCGCCCTGAACCCCCTGCGGGAGGAGGGCCTGATGTACGTGGGCGGCGCGGACGGGTACACCGACTACCCCGCGCTGCCGGCCTGAGCCCGCCGGTCCGCGTACGTACGGGAGTGCAGGCGGCGGGCCGCCCGGGGCGAGGGGACGACGGCGAAGCCGTGGTTGGCCGCGACGGCCCGGGTGTGGTCCGCCGAGAGGGAGCCGTGCCGTTCGAGGGTGAGGACGGGGAGGCCCGAGCGGCTGCGGCCGGGCGCGTGGTGGAAGGCCAGCACCGTGGCCGGCATCGGGGCGTGGTGCGGGTGGCGCAGGCGTGCGGCGGGCTCGTCGTCGTGCACGAGGATCCGGACGCCCTCCTCCTCGCCGAAGTCTGCGATCACGCCCTCGGCCCGCCAGTGGGCCGGTTCGTGCTCGGCGCCGGTCAGGTGCCGGGAGCGGTTCACCGAGGTGACGGACAGCAGGGCGTCCCCCGTGCGGTCCAGCGCCTCGGCGAGGAAGCCGTTGGACGGGCAGCGGTATCCCGGGCCGATGAGCTGCACGGTCGTGACCCCGTCCTGGACGGCCGTCAGATGGCGCGGCACATGTCCGGCCGCCGGTCCCCGGAAGCCGAACGGGCCGAGCAGGAACAGCTCTTCGACGAGCTGGCGGAGCTGCCGGCGCGGCAGGGCCGCGGGGAGCAGGGTCCAGTCGAAGAGCGAAGCGACCCGCTCGGGGACCGTGGTGACGCTGGCGACCTGCCCGTCGGGCCTGCCCTTCATCCGGTTGACCCGGTCTACGGCACCCCGGTCGGCGCGCGCGGTGACGGCGTAGAAGTTCCCGAACCCGTGGGCCACGGCGAAGCCTTCCGCGAGTGCGGCGGCCGCGGCCCGTACGTCCTCTGCGTCGTCCAGGACCGGATGCCGCCCGCTCGTCCTCGTCCGCTGTCCGTTCACTGCCGGCCCTCCGCAACGTGATCCTTTACGAACGGCAACGAGGGGGCCCCGGACACGTCACCGGCCATCCGGATGTGACGCGGGTCACGGGGAACGTTCCGGCGCTCCGCCCGCTCTTCCTGCCGAGACCTCGCCAAGGAGGAAGCAATGGGGATCCCGGTTCCCGACGGAGCCCGGCGAGCGGTGAGCACCGGCACCGGCACCGCACCGGACACCGACACCGCCGCGCTCGTGCGCGCCGCACAGCGCGGCGACCGGATGGCCGTCCAGAACCTGCTCGACCTGCTGACCCCCTACGTGGGCCGGCTGTGCGGGCCCATCGCCCTCCAGGACGGTCCGGACGCCACGCAGGAGGCGCTGATCACGGTCTTCCGCAAGCTGGGCCAACTGCGCGAGCCCGCCGCCCTGTTCGGGTGGGTGCGGGTGATCGCCGTACGGGAGGCGGTCCGGGTCGCCCGTGCGGCGGCGCGCGCCGTCCCGGACCCGCTCGACGACGTCCCCGCCGCCGGCGATCCCCAGCTCGCCGCCGACGTACGGGACGTGCTGGAGCGGCTCACCCCGGCCCACCGCGCCGTCCTGGTCCTGCGCGACCTGGAGGGCATGGACGAGCACTCCGTCAGCGCACTGCTCGGCGTACCCGGGCCCACCGTGCGGACCCGGCTCTTCCGGGCCCGCCGCAACTTCAGGAAGGCGTGGGGACGTTGAACGAGGACTGGCCCGTCGCCGAACTCGACGCGGTCCGCAGGCTGCGGGTCGTCGCCCGCACCACTCCGGCCGCCGGTTACGCGGAACACCTGGTTCCGGCGCCCTTCGACCGGGTCTGGGGGCTGGCCTCCGACCTGGAGGAGCAGCTGCCCCGGCTGATCACCGACATCAGCGCCTTCACCGTGACCTCGGTGCGCGGCGACCGCCTGGAGGCCAGGGCGCGCAGCCCGCTGGGCCTGCGGGCGCGCTTCGACGTGGTGCTGCGGCCCGGCTGGTGCCTGATGCAGAGCCGGTTCGTGCTGGGCGGGATGGCCGCCGTTCCCGAGGGGGACGGCACCCGCTTCGCCTTCTTCGGCGCCCTGCGGATCCCGGGCGTCCGGTGGCTGGACCGGGCCCTGCACCCCCTGGTGGACCCACTGGGCGCCAAGGCCCTCAAACGGCTGACCGACCAGCTGGACATCCCCTGAGGGGGGGGTGGGCGGCGGCAGGTGAAGCGGTCAGGATTCGAGAAGCGCCCCGCTGGGCCCGCAACTAACGTGGCGGGCATGGACATCACCATTCACACCACGGCCCTCCCGCACGACGACCCGGACGCCTCGGTGGCCTTCTACCGCGACGTCCTCGGCTTCGAGGTCCGCAGCGACGTCGGGCAGGGCAAGATGCGCTGGATCACCGTCGGCCCCGTCGGCCAGCCCGGTACGTCGATCCTGCTGGCGCCGCCGGCCGTCGACCCGGGCATCACCGAGGCCGAGCGCCGGACCATCCTGGAGATGATGGCCAAGGGCACCTACGGGTGGATCCTGCTGGCCACGCCGGACCTGGACGGCACGTTCGAGAAGGTGCAGGCCACCGACGCAGAGGTGGTCCAGGAGCCGACCGACCAGCCGTACGGCGTGCGGGACTGCGCGTTCCGCGACCCGGCGGGGAACCTGGTCCGGATCCAGGAACGGCGCTGATGTGCCGCCCCGGGTGGGCGCGCGCGCTCACCGAGGCGCAGCACCTGAGGACGCTCGTACGGCTGCGCCGGGTGCGTGACCGGATCGACCGGGAGCACGCGCGGCCGCTGGACGTCCTGGCCCTCGCGCGGGCCGCGGGCATGGCGGCGGGGCAGCTGGTCCGCGAGTTCGAGCTGGCCTACGGCAGCTCCCCGTACGCCTACGTGACCGAGCGGCGGGCGGCCGTGCGGCGGGCGGCGGCGGCCGTGGCGGGCTGAGCGCGGCGGGCCGAGGGCGTTCTAGAGCGGCGCGGTGTCGTCCGCCGGGAAGGCGGGGCCGTGGCCGGGGACGATCACGTCCGCGGCCGCGAGCACCCGCTCCCGGGAGGCCCGCAGGACGTCGTGGTCCGGGGCGACCGGGTCGTCGACCGGGCCGTTGGGGCGCCACCACAGGTCGCCGACGAAGGCGACGACGCCCTCGTCCGTGCCGGCGAGCAGCGTGATGTCCTCGCGGCTGTGGCCGGGGGTGCGGATCAGCCGGAGCGAGGGGGCCAGTTCGTGGCCCTCGGCGTCGCGGTCGGTCCACTGGTCGTTCTCGTAGATCGCCTTGTGGTCGTGGACGCGTGCGTGTCCGAAGAGACCGACGTTCATGGTGTTGTCGGGGTGGTGGTGGCTGAGGACCACGTCGGTGATGTCGTCGGGGCCGAGCCCCATCTCCGCGAGCGGGCCCAGGATCCGGTCGCGGCCGGCGACCATGCCGGGGTCCACGATCACGTGGCGGTCGCCGTCGCCGACGTAGGAGACGGTGGCGGCGACGCCGGGGCCGGTGGAGAGGGTGTAGCCGGTGGTCAGGATGCGGAAGCGGGCGGTGGCGCCGAGCGGTGCGTTCGTCATGCCCCCAAGTCTTCGGCGTGGCGGGCCCCTTCACGAGTGGCCGTACTGCCACTGATCGCGGGAATCGGGCCACCGCGCCGGCCGTCCGCGTGCCAGACTGCGCGCATGCCGCCCTTCGTGTCCGTCGCCGCGTACGCCCCTCCCGGTGTCGGGATGCTGGGGGCGGGGATCGTCTCCGAGGTGTTCGACGACCGCGGACAGGGGCTGCCCCGCTTCGACTTCGCCCTCTGCACGGACCGGCCCGGTGCGGTGCGCAGCGATGTCGGGCTGCCGCTGACGGTGGAGCACGGCCTGGACCGGCTGGCCTCGGCCGACCTGGTGATCGCCCTGCCCTGGGCGGACTTCCGTACGCCGCCGTCCCCCGCCGTGCTGGAGGCCCTGGCCGCCGCGCGGGAGCGGGGGGCGCTGGTGGCGGCGCACTGCGTGGGGGCGTTCGCGCTCGCGGCGGCCGGGCTGCTGGACGGGCGCCGGGCCACCACCCACTGGCGGTTCGCCGGGCTGCTGGCCGAACGCCATCCGCAGGTCCGCGTCGAACCGGACTCCCTGTACGTGGACGAGGGGGCGGTCGTCACGGGCGCGGGCGCCGCCGCCGGCTTCGACCTGTGCCTGCACCTGCTGCGGCGGGAGTACGGGGCCGCCACGGCCAACGCGATAGCCCGGGACCTGGTGCTGCCCTCCCACCGCGACGGCGGGCAGGCCCAGTACCTGGCGACGCCGGTGCCGGAGGACTGCCGGGACGAGAAGCTGGCCGAGGTGCTGGCGTGGGCGCGGGAGCACCTGGCCGAGCCGCTGCCGGTGGCGGAGCTGGCCCGCCGGGCCCTGATGAGCCGGCGCTCCTTCGCCCGGCGTTTCGCGGCCTCGACCGGCACCACCCCGCACGCCTGGCTGCTGGGGCTGCGGATCAGCCGTGCCGAGGAGCTGCTGGAGACCACCGAGCTGCCGGTCGAGGAGATCGCCCGGCTGGTCGGCTTCGGGAGCGCGGCGGTGCTGCGCGAGCAGTTCGTACGGCGGCGCGGGGTGCCGCCGCGCTCGTACCGGAGGGCCTTCAGCCGCGCTGCGCGGTGAGGGAGTCGGCGTCCTCCATGAAGGAGAGCATCCGGGCGTTGACCACGTCGGGGTGGTCGATCTGCGGGCCGTGGCCGGTCGCGCTGATGATCTCGGCGCGGGCTCCGGGTATCAGCCGGGGGACGCGCTCCAGCTGCCGCTTCGGGTGCACGAGCAGGCTGTGCTTGCCCATGATCACGTAGAGCGGGGTCCGGATGGTCCGCAGCTCGTCCTCGGTCAGCGGCAGGGGCGCGGGGCGGCGGATCCGGTACGCGCGGGCGCCGAGCTGGATCCACGGGCGCATCTCGGGCACGGCGAGGACGGGCTGGTCCAGCCACTTGGCGAGCCGGGGGCGCAGCGCCTTGGGGGCGAAGGTGGCGAACAGACTCAGGAAGACCCAGCCGAAGAAGCGCAGGCCGACCTTCTCCAGGCCGCCGGGGTCGAGTGCGGTGACGGAGGCGAGCCGTCCGGGGCGCAGGTGGGCCTGGTTGAGCACGAGCCAGCCGCCGTAGGAGGAGCCGACGAGGTGGACCCGGTCGAGGCCGAGCGCGTCGAGGGCCTCGTCCATCCACTGCGCGGCGCGCTCGGGCTGCCACATGGGCTCGCGGTGGACGCTGCGGTTGGCGTCGCCGGGGGTGTCGAGGGCGTAGACGGGGCGGTCGAGGCTCAGGCCCGGGGTGTTGGGGTACCACATCGCCGATCCGTAGCCGGCGCCGTGGATCAGGACGATCGGGGTCCGGGACTCCGCGGCGGGGTCGGTAGGACCGTACCGGTAGACGTGGGTGGTGCCGAAGCTGGTCTCCACGTCCGTCTCGGAGCGGGCCGGCGCACCCATCGCGAAGAGGACCTCGGCGGCGGCGAAGTAGCGGTCGCGCAGGGTGTCGTTGACGTAGCGGCCGACGTCGCGGCGTACGCGGGTCGTGCTCTGGGTCGCGGCGGTCTCGGGCACGGCGGCACCTCCTGGGAAGATCCGTTCTTCGTGATACGAACGTACCATGTTGTTGGTACGGCGGTATCATCAAGGCGGGGGCAAGGCGACGGACAGGGCGACGGACGGAGACACGAGGACATGCCGAAACGCGTTGACCACGAGGAACGGCGCGGCCAGATCGCCGAGGCGCTCGTCCGGGTCGCCGGACGGCGCGGACTGCACGCCGTCGGCATGCGCGACGTCGCCGCCGAGGCCGGGGTCTCGCTCCGCCTCGTGCAGTACTACTTCGAGACCAAGGAGAAGCTGCTCCTCTACGGGCTCCAGCACCTCACCGACGGCTTCACCGCGCGCGTCGGCGCCCGCCTCGCCGCCGCCGGCCCCTCCCCGGGCCCGCGCGCCACGGCCGAGGCCCTGCTGCTGGCCTCCCTGCCCACCGACGAGGAGAGCCGCACCTTCCACCTGCTCTACAGCTCGTACGCGATCCTGTCCGTCACCGACGAGGCGCTGGCCGCGCAGCCGTTCATCGACAACCCCGACGCCGCCGAGGACGCCCTGGCCGGACTGCTCGCACAGGCCCGGGAGGCCGGCCTGACCGGCCCGGACATCGACGCGCGCACGGAGGCCATCGGCCTGCTCGCCATGGCAGGCACCCTCGGCACCAGCATCCTGGTGGGCCAGCGCGGACCCGACTCTGCCATTGCGGTGCTGCGCCACCACCTGGACCGGATCTTCACCCCGCCGCCGCCGGCGGCGGGGCCCCTACAGTCGGTCGGGTGACTGACTCACCCGGATCCCGCACGGCACGGGCGGCCGACAAGCGCCGGCGGCTCGCCGACTGGCTGGACTCCCTGCCCGCCCGGGCCTGAGCCCTCGCCCGGCCTTCGGGCCCGGGTCCGGCCGCCCCGGGTCCGGCCGCCCTGGGTCCGGCGGCCCCGAGCCCGGCGGCTCCCCGGCCGTCTCAGGCCGGGGCGTTGCGACGGCCCGCCCGCAGGCCCGTCACCGCCCCCGCCGCCCACAGCACCGCCGCGCAGCCGAGGCCCGGCACCGCCTGCCAGACGTTCGCGGTCGCCCCCGGCAGCAGCGCGGCCAGGGCCGCCAGGCCGACGGTGGCGATCATCACCACGCCGACCACCCGCAGCACCGGCGCGCTCAGGCTCCGGGCCATCGGGAAGAAGTGCGCCCCGACGACCAGCGCCGACCAGCTCAGCATGAGCTCCGGCCGGTGCAGGGCGTTGCGCACGAAGCCGTTGCCCACCCCGAGCGCGACGGCCTGGACCAGCACCACCGTGAGGAACCTCGGCCCGCCGGCCGGGGCGGGCGCCATCGGAAGTCCCGGCTCGTCGGCGGGGGTGCGCCGCGCCAGCACGAAGAGGCGTACGACGGCGGCCGCGCTCGCCGCCAGCAGGACCAGCCCGCCCCCGAGTACGGCCCAACGGGCCGCGCCGTGGACGGCCGGCCGGCCCAGCACGAACCACATCAGCCCGAACGCCGTACCGATCAGCGCTCCTCTGCCGCCGTTGCGGAGCTGCTCCCGCCGGGTGCGGACGGCAGGGCGGACGCCGGGGCCGGCGATGGTCTTTTCCACAGTTTTGTTCTCCTTGTCTCCGCGTCCAGCCTCACCCACGCGCGGCGCCGGACGGAAGCGGATCCGCAGGCAGGAAGAACCGCCTGGCAGGTCGGTGCCACCCCCCTCCCCGAGCGGCTCGAACTGGCGATCGCACCACGGCGTCTCATAAGTTGGACGCTTCGGCGCGGCTCGGGCAGGAAGAGTGCGCGGGGGACCGGACGGGGAACGCCCATGCTGGAACTACTGGGGCTCGATGCCGGGACGGCCGCGGTCTACGAACTCGTGCTGGCCGACCGCACCTGGGGCGAGGCCGAACTCGCCTCCCGCCTGGCACTGCCGGCGGCCGCCGTCCGCGCCTCCCTGGCCAAGCTCACCGAACTGCGGCTCCTGCACCGCTCCCCGCTCGACGACGAACTCAGGCCCAGCGACCCGGCCGTGGGCCTGCGCGAACTCTTCGGCCACCACAAGCGCGAACTGGAGCGGCGGCAGGAGGCCGTCGCCCGCTGCGAGGCCGACATGGCAGCGGCCCTCGCCACCTACTCCGACCTGTACGCCGGCCAGACCCGGCGCGTGGCCCGCCAGTTCCTCGGCGTGGCCTCCGTACAGAGCCGGATCCGGGAGCTGTCCGCCGAAGCCGGCTCCGAGTGCCTCACCTTCAACCCGGGCGGCGCCCAGTCCCGGGCCAGCCTGGAGGCGAGCAGGGAGCTGGACCGCGACACCCTCGGCCGGGGCGTCCGGATGCGGACGGTCTACCTCGACAGCGTCCGCAACGACGCCGTGACCCGCGAGTACGCGGAGTGGCTGACAGGCCTCGGCGGCGAGGTCCGCACCGTCCCCACGCTGCCCGTGCGGATGCTGCTCTTCGACCGGAAGACCGTCATCGTGCCCGCCGACCCGGACAACACCCGCAAGGGCGCGGTGGAGCTGTCCGAACCGGGCGTGGTCGCGGGCTTCGCCGGGCTCTTCGACCGCGTCTGGGAGTCGGCCACCCCCCTGGGCGCGAGCCCGGACCGCGACGACCAGGGTCTGACGCGCCAGGAGCGGGAGCTGCTGAAGCTGCTCGGCCGCGGCCTCACCGACGAGGCCGCCGGCCGCCAACTGGGCCTGTCCCTGCGCACGGTGCGCCGGATGATGGCCGAACTGATGAAGCGCCTCGGCGCCGGCAGCCGCTTCGAGGCGGGCCTGCGGGCCGCGCAGCGGGAGTGGATCTGACGGCGTCCGGCGGCCGAGGCGCTCCGGGGCGGGGCGGGCCCGGGAGCGGGGAGCGGGTACGCCCGGGGTCAGGGGCGCTCGTACTCCTTGAGCGTGATGGCGTTGGCCGCACGGTGGATCGGCTCCAGGACCTTCGCCGCCATCTTCTCCTTGCCCGGCAGCCGGTTCATCAGCGCGAGCAGCTTCAGCTGCATCCAGACCTGGCCCTTGCTCCGCAGCACCATGTGCTTGATGTTGGCGGGGCCGAGCTTCTGGTTGGCGTCCACGAAGGGCCGCATCACGCTCTCGTACGCGGCGAAGGCGGCCTCGTGGTCGCCCGCCGCGGCGGCGAGCTCCCCGGCGAGGACGTAGCCGCCGACCAGGGCCATGCTGGTGCCCTGTCCCGAGGCGGGAGAGGCGCAGTGGGCGGCGTCCCCGGCCAGTACGGTGCGCCCCTTGGACCAGCGGTCCATCCGGACCTGGCTGAGGGAGTCGAAGTAGAAGTCGGGCGCGTCCCCGACCGCCGCCAGCAGCCGGGGCACCTCCCAGCCCTCGCCCTCGTACGCCTCGGCCAGGAGCCGCTTCTGCGCGACGGGGTCACGGCGGTCGTACTCCAGCGGCCCGGAGGCGAAGAGGAACATGGCCTTGGCCCCGGTGTCCTTGGCGGTGCTGTAGGTCAGCGCCGTCCGGTTCGGGGAGACGTAGGTCAGCTCCCACCGGTCGAGGCCGAGGTGGTTGGGGACGCTGTAGATGGAGACGTAGTAGCCGAGGTCGTGGACGAAGGGTTCCTCCGGCCCGAAGGCCAGGGCCCGCGTCGTGGAGTGCAGGCCGTCCGCGCCGACCACCAGGTCGAACACCCGCCGTCCGCCGCTCTCGAAGACGGCCTCGACCCCGTCCGGCCCCTCCTCCAGCGAGACCACGGAATCGCCGAAGAGGTACTCGGCCTCGCCCTTGGTGAGGTCGTACAGGATGCGGTTCAGATCGCCGCGCAGGATCTCGGCGTCCTCCCCCTCGCGCCCGCCGAAGGTGTCCCCGTCCATGCTCGCCACCCGCTTGCCCGTGGCGGTGACGACGGATCCGCCCTGTACGTCGGTGCGTTCGCGGCGGACGTCCGCCATGACGCCCATCCGCTTGACGACCTCCAGGGCCGCGCCCCGGACATCGATCTTGTACCCGCCCTCGCGGAGGACGGGGGCCCTCTCGACCACCGTGGGCTCGAAGCCGTGCCGCAACAGCCAGTAGGCGAGCGTGGTGCCCGCGACGCCCGCACCGGACACCAGCACGCGCCGGTTCTTCGCCTGTTCCATGGATCCCCCGATCGTCCGACCGCAGACCGCCGGTCGTCGGCGACCGGCGGCACGCCCCGTGTGCGGCAGGGCGCCTGGACCCTACGCGCCAGGGGCACGTTCCGGCCATGGTTCCGGCCAAGTCCAGACGGTCAATTCCGCGCCAGCAGCGACGGGTTGAGGCGCGCGAAGCCCTCCTGCCGCTCGTACGGGAAGTACGGGTAGGGGGCGGGACGGTGGCCGGCGGCGTCCAGCCGGGCCACCTGCCCGGGGGTCAGCTCCCACCCGACGGCCCCGATGTTCTGCCGCAGCTGCTCCTCGTCGCGGGCGCCGACGAGGACGGTGGAGACGGTGGGACGGCGCAGCAGCCAGTTGATGGCGACCTGCGGGACGGTCCGGCCCGTCTCCCGCGCGACCTCGTCGAGGGCGTCGACCACGTCGTAGAGGCGCTCCTCCTCCACCGGCGGGCCGTAGTCGGCGGTCTCGTGCAGCCGGCTGCCGGCCGGCAGCGGGTGGCCCCGGCGGACCTTGCCGGTGAGCCGCCCCCAGCCCAGGGGGCTCCACACGATGGCGCCGACGCCCTGGTCGTGGCCGAGCGGCATCAGCTCCCACTCGTAGTCCCGGCCGACGAGGGAGTAGTACACCTGGTGGGCGGCGTAGCGGGGGAAGCCGTGCTTCTCGGCGGCCGAGAGGGACTTCATCAGCTGCCAGCCCGCGAAGTTGGAGACACCGGTGTAGCGGACCTTGCCGGACCGCACGAGCTGGTCGAGGGTGGACAGCACCTCCTCGACGGGGGTCGCGGCGTCGAAGCCGTGCAGCTGGAACAGGTCGATGCGGTCGGTGCCGAGCCGGCGCAGGGCGTCCTCGACCGCCCGGATCAGCCGGGAGCGGGAGGTGCCGTACTCGCCGGGGCCGTCGCCGGTGGGCAGGCCCGCCTTGGTGGAGATGAGCACCTCGTCCCGGCGGCCCTTGACCGCCTGCCCGAGGACCTCCTCCGAGGCTCCCGCCGAGTAGACGTCGGCGGTGTCGAACAGGGTGATGCCGGCGTCCAGGCAGATGTCCACCAGCCGGCGTGCCTGCTGGGCGTCCGTGCTGCCCCAGGCGCCGAAGAGGGGGCCCCGGCCGCCGAAGGTGCCGGCTCCGAAGCCGAGGGCGGGGACCTTCAGACCGGACGCGCCGAGCTGCCTGTACTCCATGACGGACTCCTCCCGTGAGCGGTAATGGAACCGCAGACCCTTTAAGGTGATCCCAACGTAACAGCCGCCCGCCGCTAATGGAACCGGAGACCCGTTATGACTTCGCCGAGTGAGGCCCCGGACGCCACCGAGCCGGGGACCGTGCGCCCCGGGGGCAGGACCGCCCGGGTGCGTGCCGCCGTGCTGGAAGCGGCCGGGGACATGCTGGCCGAACAGGGCTTCCACGGGCTGGACCTCGCCGAGGTCGCCCGGCGGGCCGAGGTCGGCAAGACCACCGTCTACCGGCGCTGGGGCACCGTGGCCGGCCTGGTCGCCGACCTGCTGACGGACATGGCCGAGCAGTCGCTGCCGCGCACCGAGACGGGCTCGCTGGAGGAGGACCTGCTGGCCAACGCCCGGCTCGTCCGGCGCACCCTGTCCGACCCGCGCCAGGGCCCCCTGTTCAGGGCCGTCATCGCCGCGGCCACGGGCGACGCCCGGACCGCCGAGGCCCTGCACCGGTTCTACGAGGTCCGGGTCGCGGAGTGGGCGCCCTGCGTCCGGGAGGCCGTCGAGCGGGGCGAGCTGCCCGCGGGCACCGACGCCGCCGAGGTGGTCCGCGCCGTCTCCGCCCCGCTGTACTACCGGCTGCTGACCACGGACGCCCCGCTGGACGAGGACGCGGCCCGGCGGGCGGCCGCGGCGGCGGTGGCGGCGGCCCGCGCGGGGGCCTTCGTACGAACCCCGTAGCCGTCGGCGGCGGTTGTTAGCCTGCGGCGATGGGACTGGACATCACCGTGGTCGCGGCCGACTGGGAACACCTCGCCCGGATACCGGCGGAAGAACGCCTGGACGCCCTGACCGACGCCGTGCACCCGTACTTCTGCTGCGACGCCTGCGAAGAGGCCGACCGCGCGGTCCGGAGCGGCTGGGCCCAGCCGCTCGGGGTCCCGTGGTGCGCCGAGTACCGGTTCGCCGGGACGACCGGCACCTACGCCTGGCACTTCTGGCTGGCCGAGCTCTGGCAGGTCGCCAGGGGCTCCGCCGAACCCGGACTGCGGGACGGCCTCGACGCCTTCCTCGGCGGCCTGGTGTGGGACGGGCCGTACTACGACGAGGACCCGGACGACGAGGACCCGCCGGCCCTGCGCGGCTTCCCGCACGACCCCGAGCCGTGGCGCCCGCAGCTGCTGCTGGGCCGGACGCCGGACGAGGTGCCGGCGCTCGCCCGCGCCTGGCAGGACGTCGCGCCCCGGCTGGCGGAGCTGCGCGGACCCGTCGCCGCCGCGGACTTCGACTGGTCGGTGTGGCCCGACACCTTCGACGGGGCCACCGCGCTGATGCGCGAGTGGGGCGAGGTCGTCACGGGCGCCGCCGCCCGGGGCTGGGGGCTGGTCGGCCTGCCGCTCTGAGGCCGGGGCCGCGTGGGGGCGGGGCCGCGCCGGGGCCTCGCCGGGGCCGGTCTCAGGTGCGGTCGACGAAGACGCTGGTGGACTTCACCCGGGCGGTGGCACGCATGCCGACCTCCAGGCCCAGCTCCTCCACCGCCTCACGGGTCAGCAGCGACACCACCCGGTGCGGACCCGCCTGGATCTCCACCTGCGCGCTGACCGAGCCCAGCCGGATGCCCGTCACGATGCCGGGGAAGGCATTGCGGGCGGAGGTGTACGGGGCCTCCTCGTCCTCCCCCGCCTCCTGGGCCACCTCGACGCAGAACGCCGCCAGATCCGGCCCGTCGACGATCCTCCGGTTGCCCTCCCGCCGGGTCGGGAAGCGCTCGGCGTCCGCCCAGCGGCGGGCGGTGTCACTGCTGACGCCGAGCAGCCGCGCTGCCTGGCCGATCGTGTAGGACTCCATGCACCGCAGCGTAGGCGGTGCCGGGCTCGGGCGGCGATCAGGGCGGCGGCGGGCCGCGACCACCCCTGTGACCAGGGGATTTGGCGCAGGGGTGGTTTCACGTGAAACATCGGGCAGGAGAAAGTGCGGGTATCGACCTGTATCGGGGGGTATATCCACCTGGACGGTGACGGCCCCACCAGCGCATGACCTCGGCCCGCTACCGGGGGCCCTCCGTCGGAGGAGCGCAGAGCGATGGACCGTACCGAGCGCATCGACGCGGCCACCCTGGAGGCCAGGGCCCTCTCCACGACCCTGTTCCACCGGCTCGCCGAACTGGACGAGGGGACGGCCGACTACTCGTACGTCCGCAACACCCTGGTCGAGCTGAACCTCAGTCTCGTGAAGTACGCCGCCCGGCGGTTCCGCGGGCGCAGCGAGCCGATGGAGGACATCGTCCAGGTCGGCACGGTCGGACTGATCAAGGCCATCAACCGGTTCGACCCCGAGCGCGGGGTCGAGTTCACCACCTTCGCGATGCCGACGATCAGCGGGGAGATCAAGCGGTTCTTCCGCGACACCAGCTGGGCCGTGAAGGTGCCCCGCCGGCTCCAGGAGCTGCGGATCGACAGCGCGAAGGCCCACGACGCGCTGGAGCAGGACCTCGGCCGCGAGCCCACCGACGCCGAGATGGCGCGGGAGCTGGACGTCACGCCGGAGGAGTTCAGCGAGGGCCGCAAGGCGGCCAGCGCGTACTCCGCGCGCTCCCTGGACGCACCCGTGCAGGAGGACTCGGAGCGCGACCCGGCCGCCGAGCGGGCCTCGCTCGGCGAGGAGGAGCCCGCGTACGACCGCATCGAGTGCCTGGAGGCCCTCAAGCCCATGCTCGCCGTGCTGCCCGAGCGGGAGCGGGAGCTGCTGTCGCTGCGGTTCGGCCAGGAGCTGACCCAGTCCGAGATCGGGGCCCGGCTGGGCCTGTCCCAGATGCACGTCTCACGGCTGCTGAACCGCACCCTGACCCGGCTGCGCTGCGGCCTGCTCACCGAGGCCTAGGCGTAGGCCGCGCGGCGGACCGGGACCGGACCGGGGGCGGACCGGGGGTGGCCCGGGCGGCTCGGGGGCCCGGGCGGGGAGGGATACGCGGCAGCGGGGGCGGGGTCAGGGGCGCGGGAGGTCGGTGGGGAGTTCAGGGGCCGTCACCTCAAGCCAGACCGTCTTGCCGGGGCGGCCGTCCGCCGCCGGCACGGCACCCCAGTTCTTCGCGAGGCGCTCCAGCAGCACCAGCCCGTGGCCGCCCGGCCGGGAGCGGTCCCGGGCCGCCCGGCGCACCGGCACCTCGGGGCTGTCGTCGCTCACCTCGACCCGCAGCAGGCCGAGGCCGTTGCGCAGCACCAGCTCGCGGGGGCCGCCCGCGTGCAGGCAGGCGTTGGTGACCACTTCGGAGACCAGCAGGAGCAGGTCCTCCTCGGCCTCCGATCCCTCGGGCCAGAGCCAGTCGGTGAGGGCCCTCCGGGTGAAGTCCCGGCACCGGGCCACGACCCCTGCCGTGGCGCCGCCCAGGACCAGCCGCCGCGTCTGCTCCGCCACAGGCTCTCCCGTCTCCGACACCGCTCCCCCCGGCGCCGCACCTACCCCCGGCCGGGACGGACAAATCCCGCGCGGACCCCACGCTACTGCCGAGCCGGTGTCCGGAGCGTGACGCGCGGCGGCGAGGGGTCGCGGCGGGACCGTACGGGGGTCGCGGAGGGTCCCCTCCGCCGCCCCGGGCCCGGTCGGGCTCGAAGGGGCCTCGACGGCGGACGGACTGCGACCGGGGGGCGCGCCGGGGCGGCCCGGGGCCGCCCCCGACGCGCCGCGTGGGGCCGCAAAGGGCTCCCACCTCGGGTTTTCCGCCGTTCTCCCCCGTGGAGCGGCCGGTCCGACGGACGCTATGCGCGTGGTCCGGACCAGTCGAGGACCCGCCCCGGGATCCGTCAAGTCGCCCGCGCGGGGTGTCGTGACCGAGGCACCCCGGCGTCCACATCCTGGACAACTACCCTCGATATATGAACGCAGAAGCCGACGCCCTCGCGGCCGTGAAAGACGCAGTCAAAGAAGCAGACCGAAACCACGTTTTCCATTCGTGGTCGGCCCAGGAGCTCATCGACCCGCTCGCCGTGGCCGGTGCCGAGGGCTCCTACTTCTGGGACTACGACGGCAACCGCTACCTCGACTTCTCCAGCGCGCTCGTCTACACCAACATCGGCTACCAGCACCCCAAGGTGGCCGCAGCCATCGCCGAGCAGGCGACCAGGCTCTGCACCCTCGCGCCCGGCTTCGCCGTCGACGTCCGCTCCGAGGCGGCGCGCCTGATCGCGGAGCGCACCCCCGGCGACCTCGACAAGATCTTCTTCACCAACGCCGGCGCCGAGGCCGTGGAGAACGCCGTACGCATGGCCCGGCTGCACACCGGCCGGCCCAAGGTGATGTCCGCGTACCGCTCGTACCACGGGGCGACCACCACCGCGATCAACCTCACCGGTGACGCCCGCCGCTTCGGCAACGACGGCGCGACGGCCGGCGTCGTCCACTTCTGGGGCCCGTTCCTCTACCGCTCGCCCTTCCACGCGACCACCGAGCAGGAGGAGTGCGAGCGGGCGCTGCGCCACCTGGAGGACACGATCGTCTTCGAGGGCCCGCAGTCCATCGCCGCGATCATCCTGGAGACCGTCGGCGGCGCCCCCGGCGTGCTCGTGCCCCCGGCCGGCTACCTCAAGGGCGTGCGCGAGCTCTGCGACCGCTACGGCATCGTCTTCATCCTGGACGAGGTCATGGTCGGCTTCGGGCGCACCGGCAGGTGGTTCGCCGCCGACCACTGGGACGTCACCCCCGACCTCCTCTGCTTCGCCAAGGGCATCACCAGCGGTTACGTGCCGCTCGGCGGCGTCGCCATCTCCGCCGCCATCGCCGAGACCTTCGCCCGCCGGCCCTACCCGGGCGGTCTGACGTACTCGGGACACGTGCTGGCCTGCGCCGCCGCCGTCGCCACGGTCAACACCATGGCGGAGGAGGGCATCGTCGAGCAGTCCGCGCGCACCGGCGCCGAGCTGCTGGGCCCCGGCCTGCGCGAGATCGCGGAGCGCCACCCCTCCGTCGGCGAGGTCCGCGGGATGGGCACCTTCTGGGCCCTGGAGCTGGTGAAGGACGCGGAGACCCGCGAGCCGCTGGTCCCGTACAACGCCTCGGGCGCCGACAACGCCCCGATGGGCGCCTTCGGCGCGGCCCTGAAAAAGGGCGGCCTGTGGCCGCTCCTCGCCGGGAACCGCATCCACGTCGCCCCGCCCTGCAACATCTCGGCCGACGACGTGGCCAAGGGACTGGCGATCCTCGACGAGGCCCTGTCGGTCACGGATGCGCACATGTCCTGACCTGCGAGCTTGTGCGGTCGCCCAATCCGTGGGTGCTGGTGTTCGGATGTTCCGTGCGGTGGTTAACCCGCCGTACACATGGTGCAATCCCGTCAGTACTTCAGTACGAATCAGCACCTACGGACCGGGATGCACGTCAGTCCCGGGGCGGTCCTGCGGGGCCGAACGGCGGGGAGCGGGACGTCCTCCAGGAGGGCGGGCGCTGGACGCCGGGCGTACGGGATCCAGAACAACGGACTCCGTGTTCCCGAGTACCCGAAGGAAGACAGCATGAGCAAGCACGTCCTGGGCCAGAACCAGTACGGCAAGGCCGAGAACCGCATCGTCGTGGTGACCCGCAAGGGCAGCGACGGCTCCTGGGCCGAGATCCGCGACCTGAACGTCTCCGTGGCCCTGCGCGGCGAGTTCCGCGACGTCCACCTCACCGGCGACAACGCCAACTGCCTGCCGACCGACACCACCAAGAACACGGTGTACGCCTTCGGCAAGGAGCACGGCATCGCCTCCCCCGAGGCCTTCGGCATCCTCCTCGCCAAGCACTTCGTCTCCTCGCAGTCCCCGATCCGCGAAGCGCAGATCCGCATCGAGGAGTTCGCCTGGGAGCGGATCCCCGTCCCGACCCGCAAGGAGCAGCACTCCTTCGTCCGCAAGGGCCAGGAGGTGCGCACCGCGCAGATCACCTACAGCGAGACCACCGGTCTCCAGGTCATCTCGGGCCTGAAGGACCTGACGGTGATGAACTCGACCAACTCCGAGTTCCACGGCTTCATCAAGGACAAGTACACGACCCTCCAGGAGGCGTACGACCGCATCCTGGCGACCAAGGTCACCTCCCGCTGGGCGCACTCGGCGCTGGCCGCCGACGACGCCGGCCACGACTGGGACCAGTCGTACAAGAAGGTCCGCAAGCACATGCTGGAGGCGTTCGCGGAGACGTACTCCTACTCGCTCCAGCAGACCCTGAACCAGATGGCCGAGCGGGTGCTGGACAACTGCCCCAAGGTCAACGAGGTGCGCCTCAACCTGCCCAACAAGCACCACTTCCTCGTCGACCTGGAGCCCTTCGGCCTCAAGAACGACAACGAGGTGTACTTCGCCGCGGACCGCATGTACGGCCTGATCGAGGGCACCGTCCACCGTGACGGCGTGCAGCCGGTCATCGCGACCTCCGACTGGATCGTCGCCTAGGACGGCCCCTTCCGCCTTCCGCCGGCAACGGCCCGGACCGCGTCGCGGGGTCCGGGCCGTTGGCGTTCTCCCGCCGGGCGCTACCGGGGCTGCCCGACGAGGAGGTTCCAGCGGCCCGCGCGTCCGCTGAGGGAGGTCACGGTGTCCGGCCGGACGTCCAGCCGCCAGAACACCGCGGCCGGCAGCTCCAGCGCGGCCACCACCGCCGCCCGTACGACGGCCTGCGCGACCACCGCGTGGTGCCGGCCCGGGCCCAGGCCCGCCAGGTACTCGCCCGTACGGGTGATCAGCGCCGCCACCGGCTCCCCGCCGCCCGGGGGCGCGTAGCCCGGGTCCGTGAGCCAGCGCCGGATGCCCTCCGGGTCCTCGGCGGCCACCTCTTCGAGGGTGCGGCCCGCCCAGTCGCCCATGGCCGGCCCGGCGAGACCCGGGTGGCCGGGGCACGGTTCCCCGTACCCGAACCGTCCCTGGCGGGCGGCGTCGTCGAGCGGGAGCGTGGCGAGGTGTACGCGTACGGTTGGCATGCGGGGAGCGTAGAGCGCACGCCCGGGGGCGCGGAACGTCGGCCACGCGCCGTGGTGTTCAAGCCACGAGCGCGGTACGGTCTCGGACGACATGACGAAGGCCTGACGGAAGCACCGGTGAGAATCCGGCACGGTCGCGCCACTGTGAACCCTCCCGCAGCGCCCTGGGAGGGAAGTCAGACCCGCCGCCTTCGAACACAGAGCACCACTGACCGGGACGCGTGTTCCCCCTGGAGGTTCTGCAATGGCCCACACCGCCGTGTCCGCTTCGGCGCCCGCCGCCGTCGCCCCCATCTCCCTCTCCGCGCTGGCGCCCTGGGCCGCCTTCGCCGCGGTCCTGGCCCTCGTCCTGCTGTACTTCGTCGGCATCGAGCAGGGCGCCACCGCCGTGTTCCAGGGCGAGACCGTCCACGAATGGCTGCACGACGGCCGCCACCTGCTCGGTTTCCCCTGCCACTGACCCCTTTCCGATCTCCCTCACGATCACCCAAGGGGTTCATGCGTGAACACCGTCTCCCCCCGTGTCCTGCTGGTGCGGGGCATGCTGGCCGGCCTGCTCGCGGGTGTCGCCGCCTTCCTCGTCGCGTACCTCCTCGGCGAGTCCAAGGTGGACGCGGCGATCGCCATCGAGGAGGCCGGCCGACTCGCGGCCGGCCATGACCACGGCGCCGAGGAAGCCCCGGTCAGCCGGGCCCTCCAGGCCACGGCCGGCCTCGGCACCGGCGTCCTGCTGTACGGGGCCGCCCTCGGCGGCATCGCCGCGCTCGTCTACTGCTTCGCCCTGGGCCGGATCGGCCGCTTCGGCGCCCGGTCCACGGCGGCCCTGGTCACCGGCGCCCTGTTCGTCACCGTGACCCTGGTGCCGTTCTTCAAGTACCCCGCCAACCCGCCGGCCGTCGGGGACCCCGACACGGCCGCCCGGCGGACCGCCCTCTACCTGCTGATGATCGCCCTGAGCGCGCTGCTGGCGGCGGGCGCGCTGATCCTGGGGCGGCGGCTCGCGCCGCGCCTGGGCAACTGGAACGCCTCGGTCGTCGCCGCGCTGGCCTTCGCGGCCGCGGTGGGCGTCTCGTACGCGCTGCTGCCCGGGATCAACGAGGTGCCCGCCGACTTCCCGGCCGCGCTGATCTGGCAGTTCCGTCTCGCGTCGCTGGCCATCCAGACAGCGCTGTGGACGACTTTCGGCCTGGCCTTCGGTTTTCTAGCCGAACGCGCTCTTGCCCCGGCCGCCACACCCAAGGAGGCTGTACAGCCGACGAGTTGAGCGCGACACCTGTTGCGCGTGTGACGGGTGTGGAGGTGGGATCCGGCGATGCAGTACGCGATCCGGGAATGGCGGGGCTGGACCGGTGCCGCGCCGTTCTGGCTGAACTCGGTACTGCTGGTCCTGGCCCCCTTCACCGCCGCCACCCTCCTCGCCCAGATCGGCGTCATCAGCGCCCTGGCCGCCCTCGGCGGGCTGGCCCGGCAGCTCTGGTTCGGGGACTACGGCCACCCCGCGATGCACCTCGCCGCCGCCCTCATGGGGGCGGCGGCGGTGGCGCTCGTGGTGGTCTGATCCCTCCTCAACTCCCGCCCCGCCGACCGGAACGACGCCCTCCCGATCAAGTTGATCTTGGTCCGGGGGAGAATGGCGGTCCTTTTTCGAGCGGAGCGGACCGGGGAGCTGGTGTGGGTTCAGGGCGGGACATACCCGAGGAGTATCTGGACGGGTACGTACGCATGCTCGCGGACGCGGCGGCCACCGGCCGGCCCCCCGCACGCGAGGAACTCGACGCCCGCCGCACGCTCGGCGAGCGGGCCGCCGGGGCCGGTTACGGGCTGCGGAGCCTGATCGGCGCGCACCTCGCCGCCACCCGCACCGCCATCGGCGGCCACCTAGCCCCCGACCACCTGCTGGCGGTCGTGGAGCAGGCCGTGGACGCCTTCGCCGAGGGGTACGAGCGGGCCCACGGGCCGGCCGCGCACCGGGAGGCCGCCGCCCGCCGGGAGTTCGTCGACGACCTGCTGCTCGGCGGGGGCGACCCCGGCCGCCTCGGCGAACGCGCCGCCCGCTACGGACTGGACCCGGTGCGGGCGCACGCCGTGGCCGTCGCGCGCGGCCCCGTGCCGTACGAGGACGGGGGCCCGGAGCAGCACCGGCTCCGGTCGGCCCTGGCCGGCTGCTTCGGGGACCGGGACTTCCTGATCGCCACCAAGGAGGGCCGGCTGGTCTGCGTGGCACCGGGCGGGCGGGAGGACATACCGGTCCGCTTCGCACGCCTGGCGCACGCGGAGTCCGAAGGCCGGGGGCTCGTCGCCCTCGGCCGCCCGCACCCCGGCGCGGCCGGGGCCGCGGCCTCGTACGCGGAGGCCCTGGACGCACTCGGCCTCGCGGACCGGCTCGGACTCGCGGGCCCGCTGCTGCGCGCCGCCGACCTGCTGGTCTTCCCGGTACTGACCCGCGACCGGGCGGCGATGGCCGAGCTGGTGCTGGCCGCGCTCGGGCCGCTGCGGGCCGGACGCGGCGGGGCGGCTCCCCTGCTGGACACCCTGACCGCGTACTTCGACTCGGGGTGCGTGGCCGCGGAGGCGGCCCGGCGGCTGAACCTGAGCGTGCGGGCGCTGACCTACCGGCTGGAGCGGATCCACCGGCTGACCGGGACCGACCCGGGGGACCCCGTGCAGCGCTACACCCTCCAGACGGCCGTGATCGGCGCCCGCCTGCTGGACTGGCCGGCCCGGCCGCTCTAGGCCGTCGCCTCCTCACCCGTTCGGGGGTAGCGGCCCGAACGGGCGCGTACGGCCCGCGCACCCGCCGCCAGCTGGGACGACAGGGACGCCGGAGCACGGAAGGGACGTGACGCGCCGTCATTTGCGGTACGGGCGGCGATGTGCGGGCGGGCGGGGAGCGGTCCACTGCTCCCAGGAACCGGCCGCCCGAGCCGGACAGGAGGAACGCCATGTCCCGCGCCCAGTGGGCCGCCGTCGCGCTGACGACCACTCTGCTCTGCACCGGTATCGGCCTGTTGCGCGGCAGCTCGGGCGCGGAGCCCGCCGCCGCGAGCGTCACCGACGCGCTGCCCTCCCGGGCCCTGGGCCTCTCCGGGCACCGCCGTCTCGTCCGCGGGCTGGAGCAGTCCGGGGTGCACGGCCCCGCCGCGGACCGCCGGACGGTGGCCGTCCCGCCGATGCGGGCCGCACGGCCGCTGCGGCTGCGCATCCCCAGCCTGGGCGTGGACCTCCCGCTGGCCGGGGGACCGCAGGACGGCGGGGGCGCGGCCGGCTGGGACACCGACGGTCCGGCTCCGGGCTCCGCCGGCACCGCCGTGGTCACCGGCGACGGGCTCCCGCTCGCCGGGCTGCGGCGGGGCCGGGTCATCGAGATCCCCCGCGCCGACCACCGTACGGCCGTGTTCACCGTCGAGCGGGTCTCCCCCCACGCGGTCACCGCGCCGGCCGGGGACACCGGCCTCGCCCGGCTGCGGCTGGTCAGCGGCGAGACCTCCGTCCTGGCCCGGCTGACGGGGCCGCGGCGCACCGGCCGAGTCAGCCTTGGGGGGTGACTTCGTCCCCCGGTCGGGGGCTTCTCGGGGGCCGGCGGAAAGTTGCCCGGCGTGTCGGGGCATGCAGGCCCCATGAACGGTGCGCGGTACGCGCGGACGGCGCTGGCGCGGGCCCTGACGGTGGCCTGCGTCGCTCTGCTGTGCCTGTTCGGCGCCGGTCCGGCGGCGACGGCCACCGCCGGCGCGGAGCCGCGTCCCGGCTCCTCGGCACCGGCCGACCCCGCCGAGGGACAGTCGGAGCCGGCCGGGGATCCCGTCGGCCGCTCGGCCCTGCGGACGGCCGTGCGCGCCGCACCGGTCGCGCGGCGGCTGCCGCAGCGGATGTTTCACGTGAAACACGTGTACGAGCCCGCCCGCCCGGCCTCGTACGGAACGGCCTCACCGGTCCTGCCCCGGCTGACGGTACGGAGTGTGGTCCTGCGCTGCTGAGCGGGCCGAGCAGCGTACGCAACCCCCCACACCCCCGAAGCACCGTGAGGTTCCGCCATGCCCATCGACCCGTACGCCGCCCTGAACGCCATGCTCCGCGCCGAGGCCGCCCGCTTCTCCCCGCCGGCCCGCAAGGAGGGCCAGGACCGCCCGCGCGCGGACCGGACCCCCGCCGACCGGACCGTCCCGCAGCCCGCCGGCGCCGGGCGCGAGCCCGAGTCCGGTGCCGCGGGCGAGCAGCCGCAGCAGGACCAGCCCGCCGGTTCGGCGGCGTAACGCCGGACGGCACACGACGGCGCCGGTCCCCGCACCCTCGCAGTGGGTGCGGGGACCGGCGCCGGACCCGTGCGCGGCGCTCAGTCCTCCCGCGTGTAGTAGCGGTAGAAGGCCCCGATCCCGACGCCCAGGCCCACGAACAGGCCGACGGTGGTGGCGCGGAGCACGGACTGGTTGGTCAGGCTGTGGAGGTAACCGGCGGCGATGCCGGCGAAGACCCCGTACGCGGCGGCGTGCAGCTCCCGCTTCAGCTTCGGGCCCACCCGCGCCAGGGCGAACATGCAGGCCGCGAAGATCACGCCGCACAGGATCCCGTAGAACACGTTGCCCGCGTCGACCGGGCCCATCTGGCGCTTGATGAAGGCCGCCCAGACCCCGTAGACGAGGCCCATGAGCAGCGCACGGATCAGGCGGTTCCGATCGGTGTGCCGGTCCGCGTCCGCCGACGTCATCGGGCGGTGCCGCCGGGGGACGGTGGGTGCCGCATGTGCCATGGCGGGGCTCCTCTCTTCCACCCTCAAGGGCACACCCGGCACCCGGGAGCGGCAAGTGGATCACTCGTCCGGGCGGTCCGGACCGCACTCCCGGAGGGAACCGGGGCCCCCGGACGCAGCAGCAGGGGTGGCGCCCCGCACGGCACCCGGCTTTCCCTGGTGACGTGCGCACCTACCTGTCGGCGGCCCTCATCGTGCTCGTGGCCCTGCTCGTGCCCGCGAGCGCGGTCGCGTACTGGGCCGACCGCCGGCTCGGCGACGCCGACCACTACACCGCGGCCATGGCCCCCCTCGCCGAGGACCCGGCCGTGCGGGAAGTGGTCGTCACCCAGGCCACCCGGGCACTCTCCGGGCAGATCGACGCGGGCCCCTTCCAGGGCGCCGTGGACGCCCTCCTCGGCGACGCCCTGCGCTCCTTCGCCGGCACCCCCGCCTACCGGACGGCCTGGGAGACGGCCAACCGCGCCGCGCACACCGCCTTCCTCGACGCCCTGAACACCGGCCACGGGGACGCCGTCACCGTGGACCTCGCGCCCGTGATCGCGCAGGTCAAGGAGGAACTGATGGCGGACGGCGTGCCCTTCGCCGACCGCATCCCGGAGACCCACCTCTCCGTGAAGGTCATGGAATACGACAACCTCGGCGACCTCCGGGAGGGGTTCCACGTGCTCCAGATCGCCGGAGTCTGGCTTCCCGTACTGACCGTGCTCCTCGCGGTGGCGGCCGTGGCCGTCGCCGTCCGGCGCCGGCGGGCCGTCCTCGCCACCGGAGCCGGGCTCGCGGTCGGCGCCGTCCTGCTGTGGGCCGCGGTGGGCGTGTGCCGCCGCATCACGCTCGACGACCTGCCGTCCGACGTCGACCGGCCCGCCGCCGCGGCCGTGTACGACGCGCTCACCGCCTTCCTTCGGACCACCGCCTGGGTGGTGCTCGCCCTCGGCCTGGCCACCGCGTTCGCCGCATGGCTGGTGGGCCGGCTCCGCCGCACCCCATAAGCTCGGAAGGTACCCATCCTCCGCAGAACTCCCCAGAACGACCGATTCGCGAGCGGCGACACGGAAGCGGAATGACCACCGAACGACGCACCGAGCACATACCGTCCGGGCGATCCCGGACCCACCCCCTGGCTCCCCCCGCCTGGCTGCTCGCGGGACTGCGGCCCAGCAGCGCGCCGATCCCCTGGGCGGCGGCCGCCCGCGCCGGGATCGCGATGGCCGTCCCGCTCGCCGTCGGCTTCGCCCTCGACGAGCCCGAGTACGGCGCCCTCGTCTCCATGGGCGCCCTCGCCGGAGTGTTCGGCGACACCGCCGACGCCTACCGGATGCGGGTCCTGAACATCGCCGTCCCGCAGGCCTTCGGCGCCGTCGGCGTCGCCGTGGGCACCCTCGTCTACGGGCAGGGCTGGCTCGCCGTCGCCGTCCTCACCCTCGTCGCCCTCGTCTCCGGGATGGTCTCCTCGATCGGCACGGTCGCCTCCGTGTCCGGGCTGCTGCTCCTGCTCAACGCCGTCGTCGGAGCCGGCCTGCCGATGCCCCGGCCCTGGTGGACCGCGCCGCTGCTGCTCACCGCCGGCGGGCTGTTCGTGCTCGTGCTGACCCTGCTGGCCTGGCCCCTGCGCGGCCGGCAGCCCGAACGGGCCGCCGTCGCCGCCACCTACCGGGCACTGGCCGACGCCCTGGAAGCGTGCGGCGGACCCCAGGCCGTCTACGACGAACGCCGCCAGCAGGTCACCCAGGCCCTCAACCAGGCCTACGACCTCGTCCTCGGCCGCCGGGCCCGGGTCCACGGGCGCAGCCCCTCCCTGGTGCGGATGCTCGCCCAGCTGAACGTGCTGATCCCGATCGCGGAGGCCGCGCCCGCCGCCCACCTGCGGGGCCGCCCGCTGCCCGCCGGGATCCCCGCGGCCGTACGGGAGCTGGCCGCGGCCGTCGAGGAGGGCCGCACCGGGACCCCCGTCCTCAGCCTGCCCGCCCCGCACACCCCGTCCGAACGGGCCATCGACTCCGCGCTGCGGCACGCGGCGGCCATCGTGCACCTCGCCGAACCGGACCCGTACAACGTCGACGACCGCCTCGGCCGGCCGGCCGCACTGCGCGTCCGGGCCCGGCGCGGGGTACGCGACATGATGCTGTCCGAGGCCTCCTGGCGGTACGGGCTGCGGCTGGCCCTGTGCATCGGCCTCGCCCAGTCCCTCGTCTCCCTGATCGAGGTGGAGCGCTCCTACTGGGTGGCCCTGACCGTCACCTTCGTCCTCAAGCCGGACTTCGGCTCGGTCTTCTCCCGCGCGGTCCTGCGCGCCCTCGGCACGGCGGCCGGGCTGGTCCTCGCCGCCGCCGTCCTCGCCGAGGTGCCGCGCGGCTGGTGGGACGTACCGGTCATGGTGGTGCTCGGCGCGCTGATCCCGGTGTTCTCCGCCAAGGGGTACGCCTTCCAGACCGCGGCCATCACCCCCGTGATCCTGCTGCTGTCGGACCAGCTCAACCACGAGGGCTTCGACCTCATCCTGCCCCGGCTCCTCGACAGCCTGATCGGCTGCGCGATCGTCCTGGTCGCCGGCTACCTGCTGTGGCCCGAGAGCTGGCACACCCGCATCGGGGACCGGCTCGCCGACGCCGTCGACGACGCCGCCCGCTACGTGGAGCGGGCCTTCGCCCCCGTCGCGGACGACGCCGAGCTGCGCGCCGCCCGGCAGTCCCGGCTCCAGGCCAGGCGCCGGATCTACCGCGACCTGTCGGGGGTGCGCAGCGAGTTCCAGCGGGCCCTGACCGAGCCGCCGCCGACGGGGGACCGGGCGGCGGCGTGGTGGCCGCTGGTGGTGGCCGTGGAACGCATCGTGGACGCCACCACCGCCGCCCGGGTCCGCGTCAACCACGGCGCCGATCCGCCCGCGGCGGGCGAGGTCGACCGGATCGCGCGGCAGCTCCGCGAGCTCGCCGAGCGGGTTCGCAGCGACCGGATGCCGGTGCGGGTGGAGGCCCCGCCGGAGTCCGACGAGGCCGGCGTCCTGTCCCCGGTCCACCACGAACTGGCGGCGGCCCGAGCCATCTCCTGTTTTTGACGCGACGCTCGCGCGGCTCGGCGCCGGGGCGCCTCTCCGGCTTCGCGCCGCTGCGACAGCCTCCGGCCGTCGGGTGTGGGGCGGGGCCGGTTCGCGTGGCTGGTGCCGGTGGGTCGGGTGCCGGTGGGTGGGCCGCTGCGCGGGGCGAGGGTCCCCTACCCGCCCTTCCACCGTTCCCAGGGGCGCTGCCCCTGACCCCGCGCCTCAAACGCCGGCGAGGCTGTGAGGGACCGGGCGCTGCGCGCCCGGTGCGCTCAAACGCCGCGCGGGCTGGATGTGCGCAGCACATTCCAGCCTCGCCGGCGTTTGAGGCGC
>NZ_JBWKEZ010000013.1:76769-143930 GCF_056434525.1 Streptomyces sp. NPDC044002 | reverse complement strand
CCCCCCCCCCCCTCCCCCCCCCCCCCCCCCCCCCCCCCCCCCCCCCCCCCCCCCCCCCCCCCCCCCCCCCCCCCCCCCCCCCCCCCCCCCCCCCCGCCGCATTCTCCGCTGCACGGACCGACCTGGGGGGTTGGAACATGGGGTTCTTCGACGGGATCAGGGGCGCTCGCGCCATGGGCTTCGACTCGGGCAACGCCTCGTCGAACGCCATCGAGCTCACCAAGCGGCAACCGACGGTGTCGCTCACCAAACAGCAGGCCGTCCACGGCAACATGCGCGTGAACCTCTCCTGGCGGATGCGCACCTCCGACTTCGGCGGCCGCTCCGGCCAGAGCGGGCAGCTCTTCCGGCACCCGTTCAAACTCTTCAAACCCGACATCGTGCAGGCCCACACCCAGGGCATGGTCAACGTGGACCTGGACATGGGCTGCCTCTACGAGCTGACCGACGGCACCCGGGGCGCCGTACAGCCCCTGGGCAACCTGCTCGGCGACCTCAACGACCCGCCGTACGTGAAGCTCAGCGGCGACGACCGGTTCGGCTCGGGCTCGGGAGAGACCCTCTACATCAACCTCGACCACGCCGACGAGATCAAACGGCTGCTGGTCTTCGTCTACATCTACGACCAGACCCCGGCCTTCGACCGGACCCACGCCCTGGTCACCCTCTACCCGACGGCCGGGCCGCGGATCGAGATCCCGCTGGACGAGCGGCACCCGCAGGCCCGTTCCTGCGCGGTACTGTCCATGGAGAAGGTCAGGGGCGAGCTGATCGTGCGCCGCGAGGTGAAGTTCGTGTACGGGTTCCAGGCCGAGCTGGACCGGCTGTACGGCTGGGGGCTCCAGTGGGGCCGGGGCTACAAGAGCACCAAGGCCTGAGCCCCGGGCGGCGGGGGCCGGAAGGGCCCCCGTTCCCCCGGCGGCGTCAGCGGTGTCAGCGGCGTCGGCGGCGTCGGCGGCGTCAGCGGCGGATGAACTGCGGACCCTGTACCGGCAGCCGGAACGACGGGTCTCCGCCCGGAGCCGGCACCGGCACCGGGGACACCGGCTGCGGGTACCCGTACGCGGGCTGGGCGGCCGGCGGGGCCTGGGTGACCGGGGTCTGCACCGGCGGGCGCATGGCGGCGGTCCGGTCGTCCCCCGGGCCGCCGGCGGCGGCCGGGGCCGGCTCCGCAGCGGCGCCGGCCGCCTCGGCGGCGTTCTCGTCGACGGAGATCCCGTGGTCGGTGGCCAGCCCGACCAGGCCGTCGGAGTAGCCCTCGCCCAGGGCGCGGAACTTCCAGCCCTCGCCCCGGCGGTACAGCTCCCCGCAGATCAGCGCCGTCTCGGCGCCGGTCTCCGGGCGGACGTCGAAGTGGGCCAGCGGCTCGGGAGCGCCGCCCGGCGTGGCGTCGTACAGCTGGATCCGCAGGTCGCGGACCTGCTCGAACGGCACGTCCTCGGCGGAGGCCACCACCAGGACCCGGTCCACGACCGGCGGCACGGCCCGCAGGTCCGCCTGGACCGCGTCGGTCACCCCGTCGCCCACCTGCTTCTTGCCCAGCCGCCACACGGACCCCGAGGGGTGGCGGGGCTGGTTGTAGAAGACGAAGTCCTCGTCCGAGCGCACGCGCCCGTCCGCCCCCACGAGCAGCGCGGAGGCGTCCACGTCCGGCACCTCCGGTCCGGTGGTCCAGCGCAGCACCGCCCGGACCGCCGTGGCGGTCACCGGGATGTTGGAGCCCTTCTGCATCGCGTGCGTCATGCCCGTCATCCTGCCCTCCCGGGGCCGACCGGGACAATGCGGCCCCCCGTAGGGCCTTGTCCCGAGGGCGAGAGCTGGGCATGGTGCAAGAGGGTTACCTGAACTTCATGTGCTTGAGGAACTCTTGACTCACGTTCGTACGTACTATTACCGGCCACGCCAGTTGGGCCGCCGAGGCAGTACGGGGGAAGCACATGCGTCACTTCGGGCACATATCGCCCACCGTCCGCAAGGACCTCTTCCACCAGGAGCCGGCGGAGTTCGACCTGGCCTCCCCGGCCAGGATCCTGGCGGCCGCGCTCGGAGCCACCCTCTACAGCCCGGCCGTCCGCCCCAGGCTGGCCGACGACATCCGCAAGCAGGCCGGGCGGGGCGTCGTCTCCATGGTCCTCTGCCTGGAGGATTCCATCAGCGACGCCGAGGTGGTGGACGGCGAGGAGAACCTCGTCCGGCAGTTCGCGGCCCTCGACGCCGAAGGCCCCGGCCCCCAGGGGCTCCCGCTCCTCTTCATTCGCGTACGCACCCCCGAGCAGATACCCGACCTCGTCCGGCGGCTCGGCGCCTCGGCCCGGAACCTGGCCGGATTCGTACTACCCAAATTCACCGAAAGCCGCGGAACGGCCTTCCTGGACGCCATCGCCCACGCAGAGGCCGACGCCGGACTGCCACGCCTGTATGCCATGCCCGTCCTGGAGACCCCCGACCTCCTCCACCTGGAGACCCGGGTCGAGGCCCTCGCCGGCATCAAGCACACCGTCAACCGCTACCGCGACCGGGTCCTCGCCCTGCGCCTGGGCGTCACCGACTTCTGCTCCGTGTACGGACTGCGCCGCACCCCCGACATGACCGCCTACGACGTCCAGATCGTCGCCGGCGTCATCGCCGACGTGGTCAACGTCCTCAGCCGCGCCGACGGCACCGGCTTCACCGTCACCGGCCCCGTCTGGGAGTACTTCCGCAGCCAGCAGCGCCTCTTCAAGCCGCAGCTGCGCCGCAGCCCCTTCCTGGAGGAGGGCGTGGAGGAGCTGCGCACCGCCCTGATCGAACACGACCTGGACGGCCTGCTGCGCGAGATCGAGCTCGACCGCGCCAACGGGCTGCTCGGCAAGACCTGCATCCACCCGGCCCACGTCACGCCGGTGCACGCGCTGTCGGTGGTCTCCCACGAGGAGTTCAGCGACGCCCAGGACATCCTGCGCCCCGAGCGCGGCGGCGGCGGAGTGATGCGCTCCGCCTACACGAACAAGATGAACGAGGTGAAGCCCCACCGGGCCTGGGCCGAGCGCACCATGCTGCGCGCCGAGGTCTTCGGTGTGGCGAAGGAGGAGGTCGGCTTCGTCGACCTCCTGACGGCCGGGCTCCAGGTGTGAGCGGGCCGGCCATGACGAGGAAGGGCAAGACGATCGACACGGTGTGGTCGGGAACCTGGGTCGCCGAGCGGCTGGGCGTGGACCTGAGCGGAGCCGACGGCGGCACCTCGCCCGAGCTGCGGGAACTGCTCGGGCTGGCCCTGCGGCGCAATCCGAAGCGGGCCCACCTGCTGGTATCGCAGGTGCTGGGCAAGCACGTCCCGCAGTCGCCCGCGACCGTGTACGCGGCCGGGCACGGACTCGGCGTCCGGGTCCGCGAGCTGCTCGGCGACTCCGCCGCCGACGCGGTCGTCCTCGGCTACGCGGAGACCGCGACCGGGCTCGGCCACTGCGTCGCCGACGGCCTGGGCCCCGCCCCCTACCTGCACTCCACGCGCCGCCCGGTGCCCGGGCTGCGGCCCGCCGGCGGGTTCGAGGAGGCCCACTCGCACGCGACCTCGCACCTCCTGCTGCCCGAGGACCCCGCACTGCTGGCGGGGGAGGGGCCGCTGGTCCTCGTCGACGACGAGTTCTCCACCGGCAACACCGTCCTGAACACCATCCGCGACCTGCACGCCCGCCACCCGCGCACGCACTACGTGGTCGTCGCCCTCGTGGACATGCGCTCCGCCGCAGACCGGGACCGGCTCACCGACTTCGCCGCCGAGCTGGGCGCCCGGGTGGACCTGATCGCCCTGGCGTCCGGGACGGTATCCCTCCCGGAGGGGGTCCTGGAGAAGGGGCGGGCCCTGGTCGAGGAGTACGACCCGGTGACGGCCGGGACTCCGGTCCCGGGCGCCCCGGCCGCCGCAGTTCCGGCCGCCGACGCCTCTGCTGCCGGCGGCGCGGACGGCGCGGCTCCGGTGGTCACCCGGGTGCCGCTCGGCTGGCCCGCCGGGCTGCCCGACGGCGGCCGGCACGGCTTCACCGCAGCCCACCGCGAGGAACTGGAGGCCGCCCTGCCCGCCATGGCCGCGCGGCTCGCCGACGCGCTCGGCGCGCTCGGCGCGGAGTCCGGGGGGAGGGTCCTCGTACTCGGCAACGAGGAGCTGATGTACGCGCCGCTGCGCCTCGCGCGGGCCCTGGAGGAGTCCGGGACGGCCCGCGAGGTGCGGTTCTCCACCACCACCCGCTCGCCCGTGCTCGCCGTCGACGACCCCGGCTACGCCATCCGCACCCGGCTGGTCTTCCCCGCCCACGACAGCCCCGCCGACGGGCCCGGCGACCGCTACGCCTACAACGTCGCCGGCGCCGGCTTCGACACCGTCGTCGCCGTCGTCGACTCCGCCGGGGACACCCCCGAGCTGCACGCCGGACTGCTGGCCCGGCTCGCCCCGCACACCGGCCGGGTCGTCCTGGCCGTCGTCCCCTCCTACACGCCCGACGACCGGCAGGAGCCGACCGTGACCCAGCCGCCGCTGCCCGAACCGCTGCGGGGGCCGGCCTTCTCCTCGTACGCCCCCGAGGACGTCGGCTGGCTCCTCCAGGACCTCTCCGACGTGCGGCTGGAGGCGCCGACCGAGGAGCGCGAGGAGGCCATCCAGGCGGGCGGCGCCCACTACGCCGAGTCCCTGCCCGTCGAGTACCAGCCCTCACCGCAGTACCAGGAGCTCTACCGCGGCGCCCTGGAGGCCTCGGCCGCCCGGATCGCCCGCGCCGTCGGCACCGTCACCGAGACCGTGCTCGCCGAACGCTCCCCGTCGCCCGTACTGGTCTCCCTGGCCCGCGCCGGCACGCCCGTCGGCGTACTGATGCGCCGCTGGGCCCGCGCCCGGCACGGCCTGGACCTGCCGCACTACGCCGTCTCCATCGTCCGCGGCCGGGGCATCGACGCCAACGCCCTGCGCTGGCTCGCCGCCCACCACGACCCCGCCGACGTCGTCTTCGTCGACGGCTGGACCGGCAAGGGCGCCATCACCCGCGAGCTGCGCGAGGCCCTCGCCGCCTTCCCCGGCTTCGACCCGGAGATCGTCGTCCTCGCCGACCCCGGCTCCTGCGTGGAGACCTACGGCACCCGCGAGGACTTCCTGATCCCCTCCGCCTGCCTCAACTCCACCGTTTCCGGACTCGTCTCGCGTACGGTGCTCAGGTCCGACCTGGTCGGCCCCCACGACTTCCACGGCGCGAAGTTCTACCGGGAGCTGTCCGGAGCCGATGTCTCCACCGCCTTCGTCGACACCGTCGCCGCCCGCTTCGACGAGGTCGCCGACGCCGTCGCCGCCGAGGTCAAGGAGCTCCTCGCCGCCGACCGCACCCCGACCTGGGTGGGCTGGGCGGCGGTGGAACGGATCAGCGAGGAGTACGGCATCCACGACGTGAACCTCGTCAAGCCCGGCGTCGGCGAGACCACGCGCGTGCTGCTGCGCCGCGTGCCGTGGAAGATCCTGGCCCAGCGCGGGGCCGGCTCCGACCTGGACCACGTACGCCTGCTCGCCGAGCAGCGCGGAGTGCCGGTCGAGGAGGTCGACGACCTCCCGTACACCTGTGTAGGACTCATCCACCCCCGCTTCACGCGCGGCGCCACGGGCGCCGACGGAAAGGCAGTGGCCTCCCAGTGACCCGCCAAGAGACCGTCCTCGTAGCCAGTGACCTCGACCGGACCCTCATCTACTCCTCGGCCGCCCTCGGCCTGACCATGCCCGACCCGCAGGCCCCCCGGCTGCTGTGCGTCGAGGTGCACGAGGGCAAGCCGCTGTCCTACATGACGGAGACGGCCGCGGCGCTGCTCGCCGGACTGGCCGCCGACCCGTCGGCGGTCTTCGTCCCCACCACCACCCGCACCCGCAAGCAGTACCAGCGGATCCGCTTCCCCGGCCCCCAGGCCCGGTACGCCATCTGCGCCAACGGCGGCCAGCTCCTGGTGGACGGCGTCCCGGACCGGGACTGGCGGCGCGCGGTGGCCGGACGCCTCGCGGCGGAGTGCGCCCCGCTGGAGGAGGTGCACCAGCACCTGCTCGCCGTGTCCGACCCGGTGTGGCTGCGCAAGGCGCGCCTCGCCGAGGACCTCTTCGCGTACCTCGTCGTGGAACGGGCGCTGGTACCCGACGAGTGGCTCAAGGCCCTGACCGAGTGGGCCGGGGCCCGCGGCTGGACGGTCTCCCTCCAGGGCCGCAAGATCTACGCCGTCCCGCGCCCGCTGACCAAGAGCGCCGCGATGCGCGAGGTCGCCCGCCGCACGGGAGCGGCCACGACCCTCGCCGCCGGCGACTCCCTGCTCGACGCCGACCTGCTGCTCGCCGCCGACCGGGCCTGGCGGCCGGGACACGGAGAGCTGGCCGACGCGGGCTGGAGCGCCCCCACGGTGACCGCCCTGAACACGGCCGGGGTCCTGGCGGGCGAGGAGATCGTCCGGGAGTTCGCGCGGGCGGTCGGCACACCCGCCGCATGACCTCCGCCCGGGCCGCCGCGGGCCGGCCGGCCCAAGGGCCGCACGGTCCCCGGGGTTGCGCCCGCCGCTCGGCACGACCGCCGCGCGACCCCCGGGCCGCCGCAGGCAATTGGCACACTGGCCGCATGACCAAGGGCAACAGCACCAAGATCACCGACGAGCTCTACCAGTACGTCCTGGCCCACAACCCCCCGCTGGACGAGATCCAGCGGGGGCTCGTGCGGACCACCTGGGAGAAGTTCCCCGAGTCGGCCGGCATGCAGTCCGCGGAGGAACAGGGCCCGCTGCTGGCCTTCCTGGTCCGGCTGACCGGCGCCCGCCACATCGTGGAGATCGGCACCTTCACCGGCTTCTCGGCCCTGTCCATGGCCCAGGCCCTCCCCGCCGACGGCCGCCTGATCGCCTGCGACGTCTCGGAGGAGTGGACCGCGTACGGCCGCGAGGCCTGGGCGGCGGCCGGCGTCGCGGACCGCATCGACCTGCGCATCGCCCCGGCACTGGACACATTGCGCGCCATGCCCGCGGAACCGCACATCGACATGGCGTACGTCGACGCGGACAAGGAGAACCAGATCCTCTACTGGGAGGAACTGGTGCCGAGGCTGCGCCCGGGCGGGCTGATCGTCACCGACAACACCCTGTACCACGGCACCGTCCTCGACGAGTCACCGCAGAGCCGGGGCGCGAGCGTCCGCGCCTTCAACGAACACGCCAAGGCCGACACCCGCATGGACTCCGTCCTGCTGGCGATCTCGGACGGCCTCACCCTCTCGCGCAAGCGCTAGGGCGTATCCGGAGGATCAGCCGCAGCCGCCCCCGCCGCAGCAGCCGCCCCCACCGGCGGGCGCGGCCGCGGGGGCACTGCTGGTCCCGCCGACGGCGACGGCGGAGAGCAGCTTGACGGTGTCGGCGTGCCCCGCGGGGCAGTCGGCGGGCGCGGACGACTCGGCCATCGGCCGGCTGACCTCAAAGGTGTCGTCGCAGGTCCGGCAGCGGTATTCGTAACGAGGCATGCCCACAGGCTACGCAGTCCCGTGCCCCGTCCGGAATCCCTCGCGGACCCGCGTCTCGCGCGCCGCCTGTTCGGGGTGGCGGGCGCGCCAGTACGGATTGTCGTGCGGCAGGGCGCTGCCCACCCGCCCGTACATCCCGAACCACATCAGCATCACGCCGACGACGAAGCTGAACAGCACGTTCTGGATGTGGAACGCCAGGAAGTTCAGGCCGGTGTCCAGCAGGGCGAGGTTGACGAACCCGCTCACGATGAAGGCGATCCCGAGCACGATGTTCAGGGTGGAGGCGAAGGTCCCGCCGACCACCATCCCGGCGAACAGCAGAGCGCCGATGCAGATCGACAGGACGCTCAGCGCCCCGTTCGTGTTCAGGGCGAGCACGGTGTCGCCGCCCGTGTCGAAGAAGCCGATCCGGTCGACCAGGCCCAGGATGCCGAAGGCCACCAGCAGCAGCCCGGTCAGGCCCGCTCCGACCCGGTACACCTTGCTGAGCTTGTGGTCCGCGGGCAGGTGCTCGTCCAGCCGGGCGTTGACCGGGTGCAGCATCCGCTCCAGCAGGCGCGGCCCCTGCCGCTGCGGCGGCGGCCCGTACGGCTCGTGGGGCACGTAGGGCGCGTAGTGCTCGTGCGGCTCGGTGCACCCGTACGCCGCGTGCGCCACGTACGGCTCGTGGGGCACGGGGGGTACCGGGGAAGCCGCCCGGTGCGTGCGGGGGCGGTGGAACGTGTGGGCAGCCATGGCGCCCTCCTCAGTCCGCTGTTCCGTTCCAGCATCCGCCGCCGCCCGCGGCCTGGCTACCCGACCGCGCGCTCGCCGCGGATGTCCGACACCACCCGGCCCACCGCCGCCCGGACCTGCTCCAGCTCCTGGAGGAAGTGCCAGTAGTCCGGGTGCCGCCCCTCCAGCCCGGCCAGCGCCCGCTCCATCCGCGCCACCGACTCGTCCAGCGGCCGCGCGTGCCGCGGATCGGGCACGCTCCGGCCGGCCATCGCCAGCCGCTGCGCGTCCCGGATCGCGAAGCGCGTCCGCTCCACCTCGGCCTTCGGGTCCCGCGCCACCGCCTCCAGCCGCGTGAGCCGGTCCTGCGCGGCCGACACCGCCTCGTCGGTGGCGTCCAGCGCGGCCCGCACCGCCTCGACCAGTGCCGTTACGTCGGCCCAGCGCTGTTCCTCGCGCGCCCGGCCGGCCTCCGCCAGCCGGTCCTCCGCCTGTGCGACGTCACGCACCGCCTGATCGGGGACGTGCTGGAGGTCCTGCCAGCAGGCCGCACTGAACCGGCGCCTCAGCTCGCTGAGCACCGGATCCACCCGGTCCGCCCGGTTGCGCAGCGCCTGCGCCCGGGTCCGCAGGCTCACCAGCCGCCGGTCGATCTCCGCGGCCCGCTCGGGCAGCCGCGCCGCCTCGGCCCGCACGGCCTCCGCGTCCCGCAGGATCCGGTCGGCTCGCTGCACCGTCTCCTGCACCCCGTGCAGGGCCGCGCCCTGGTTCAGCTTCGTCAGCTCCGGCCCCAGCGCCGCCAGCCGCGCCGCGAGGTCGTCGGCCCGCATCCCCCCGGCCCGCGCCGCGTCCAGCGCGTCACTCGCCGCCAGCAGCGCGGCCCGCGCCCGCTCCCGCGCCGGCGCGACCCGCGCCAGCTGGGTCTCCGCCTTGTCCAGCAGCGGCTGCAGCCCCTGCGCGAACCGCTCCAGCTCCCCCTTGACCCGCACCAGCTCGTCCCGCGCCCGCGTCAGCTGCTGCCGCGCCTGCGCCGCAGCGGAGCCCTCCAGGTCGACCCGGTCCAGGTCGTGCGCGTCGACGGCCTCGATGTAGGCGTGGCTCACCTCGTCGATCCGCCGCCCGAGCGCCGCGAACCCCTCGGCGGCCTGCCGCGCCGCGGGAGACCCGTCGGCGGCGGCGATGGTCTCCATGGAGATCCGCAGATCCCGCTGCGCGGTGTCCAGCTCGTAGAACGCGGCCGCGGCGGCATCCTTAGCCGCCTGCGCATCGGCCCGCCGCCCCTCGTCCCGCCCGCCAAACCACCGCCGGGATGCCGTCGTCACAGTCCCACTCCCGTACCCCGTCCGCCCGTGCCCCGGTCCATTCTCCCCCAAGGGAACGGGATTGCGTGGGGGGTCCGCGCTGCATGTAGGCTGTCCACTCGTCCACGGGTGTGTAGCTCAGGGGTAGAGCGCTGCTCTTACAAAGCAGATGTCGGCGGTTCGAAACCGTCCACGCCCACCAGTGCGAAGGCCCCCCGCCGGTTTCGGTGGGGGGCCTTCGTGTGTGTCTGGGGTTTGCGGCTCAGGCGTTGGGGCGCTTGCCGTGGTTGGCCTTCTTCTTCTTGCGGGCGCGCTTCTTGTTTCCTCGCTTGGCCATGTGTGGCTCCCTGGGGGCCGGAAGGATCGGGCGTTCGTCAGTCTAGGTTCCGGGCCGGTTTCCCGCGCGGTGGAGCGGGGATCTGGAAGGTGTGGCAGGCGCGGCGGAGTGGGTCTGGGTCGTGGGGCTCGGGGTGGCCGGCCTTGGGCTGCTGGCGGCTGCGGTGATGAGCCGGGTCCGGTTCGAGCGGGAGCGGGACGCCGAGCGGCAGAGGCTGCTCGCGGGGCTGGGCGGCGGGTCGCGGGAGGCGGGGGAGCCGCGGCTGGTCGATGCCGGGGCGCACCGGGGGGAGCCGGCCGAGCTGGGGGACCGGCATGACGACTTCACCCCGATTCTCGTCGAGTACTACGCCTACGGGCTGACGCAGGCGCGCAGCAGCTTCGCGATCAGCCAGCTGTTCGCCGGGGTCGGCGCGGCCGTGCTGCTCTTCGGGGTCGGGCTCGCGGTGTGGAAGGCCGAGGGCGCCGGGGACGCGTACCTCGGGGTCGTCACCAGTTCCGTCGGCCTGGTCGTCACCCTCGTCGGGCAGCTGTTCCACCGGCGCGCCGACCTCGCCCTGCGGCACATGGCCGCCCAGACCGCCGCCCTGCGCGAGGACCGGCGGGCCGCGGAGAGCATCCAGCAGGCGATGGGGCTCCTGGAGGACGTCGGCGACCCGGAGCTGCGCGGAAGGCTCCAGGCCGCGCTCATCATGAAGCTTTCCGGGGCCGAGCTGCCGCCGTCCGCGCCATAGTGGAGGTATGTGCCGCTCCATTAAGACCCTGCGCCCGCCCGCCATCCCCGAGAAGGCCACCGAGGAGGAGATCCGCGCGGCCGCGCTCCAGTACGTGCGCAAGGTGTCCGGCTTCCGGGCTCCGGCCGCGCACAACCAGGAGGTGTTCGACGCGGCCGTGGACGCCGTCGCGGAGGCGACCGCCGCGCTGCTCGACGGGGTGCAGGTCCGGGGCCGGGCGCCCGCCGCGGCGGTCTGACCGGCCGGCCGTCAGCGGGCGTGGGCCCAGCGGCGGCGCAGCAGCCAGATGCCGGTGCCGAGCGCGCCGGCCGCGAGGGTGCCGCCCAGGGCGATCCGGCCCGGGCTCATGGAGTCGATGCTGCCGCCGAGGCCGCCGCGGGCGGCGCCGGGGCTGACGGTGAGGGTCACCGTGACGCGGCGGGTGCTGCCGCCGCAGTCGAAGGTGACCGGGTAGGAGCCGGAGGCGGCGTCTCGGTAGACGGTGGCGGAGCCGGAGAAGCCGTACGCGCGGCTCGCCGGGGAGAGGGAGACGTCGCCGAAGGCGCGGGAGGATGCCCGGGCGGACGAGCTGTCGCAGCCGTCGACGGTGAGCGTGACGCGGCTGCCGGGGGCGACGGTGCCCGGGGAGACGGTGGCGGAGGGGGCGGCGGAGGCGAGCGTGGCGGGTGTGACGGTCGCGGCGACGAGTGTCGCGGCCGCGATCCCGGTCAGGCGGCGCCGGTTGCGCGTGCGCGTGGGGGACATGGAGGGGGCTCCTCGGGCTCGTCGAAACGGCGCGGCCAGGGCCGGACGTGACGCGTTCGGTCGCGCCGTTCTCCGGACGCTAGAAGCCCGGGGGTGGGGCGGCGATCGGTGCCGGGTGAACGGGTGACCTGCCTGCTCCCTCCGGGGGACGCGAGGCGTCCCGGGGGCGTGTCACGCGGGCGCAGGGTCCGGGGAGGGGCGGCGGAGGAGGTAGGCGGCCAGGGAGCCGGCCGCGAAGAGCGCGACCGTGGAGACGGCGGTACCGAGCCAGGCCGTACCCAGCCACTGGGTGCCGAACCAGCCCAGTGACACGCTGTAGCTCGCCCAGCTCATGCCCGCCAGCACCGACCAGGGCAGGAACTCCGTCGCCTTCCGCCCGGTCCGGCCCGCCCCCAGGGAGACCACCGAGCGGCCGGCCGGGGCGAAGCGGGCAAGGACCACCAGCGCCCCGCCGCCCCTCGCCAGGGCGGTGCCCAGGCGTTCCTGGGCCCGGGTCAGCCGGCGCGAGCGGGCGATGGCGCGGTCCAGCCGGGCACCGCCGCGCCGGGCCAGCCGGTACGCCGCCATGTCACCCAGCACCGATGCGGTCGCGGCGACCACCAGCAGCAGCCGGATGTCCGGGACCTGCGCCGGCGAGCCCGTGGCCGCCGCCGCGGCCGCGGCGGCACTGATCACCAGCATCCCGCTCGGCAGCACCGGCAGGAATACGTCGAGCAGCACCGACACCGCCACCGCGGCGTAGATCCAGGGGCTCGCGGTCACCGACCCCAGAGTCTCAAGCAAAGCGGAACTCCCCCGTCCGAAGCGCCGCGTCGTCGCGGGGAGCGGCAGGGGCGGCTGACAGCCATACAGCGTACGCCCGCCACCGCTCCGGCGGCCGCCCGCCCTACTCCGCGGCGGTGAGTTCCCGGTCCAGCACCGTCACCAGCCGGGCCCCCGGCCGGCCCGACCGGGCCTGGTCCAGCCGCAGCCGGGCGCTCCGGCCCGACAGCGCCAGCGTCATCAGCTGGTTGCCGAACCACGGGCCACCCGTACGTCGCCAGCTCACCGGCGGTCGGCCCGTCCGGCCGTGCCGGGAGAAGCCGCGCCCCAGCCACCGGCCCAGCCGCGACCAGCCCAGCCGGAACCCCCACTTCACCGCCGTGTGGATGGAGTTGTGCACGGGGGAACAGGTCAGCTGGAACACCCCGGCGGTGCTCGGTATTCGGGGCTCGGCCACGTACGCGTGGTGGACGTCCCCGGACAGGACGCAGACCGTCGCCGGGGCCTTGGGGCCGGTGCCCACTTCCTCGATCAGGTCGCTCAGCGCGGCGAACGAGGCCGGGAACGCCGCCCAGTGCTCCAGGTCGCTGCGCCGCCGCAGGTCCTCCCCGATCCGCGCCCACCGCGGCCCGCGCTCGCCCCGGCAGAGCGCGGCGTTCCACACTTCCGCGTCATGGATCAGCGGCGGCATCAGCCACGGCAGGGAGGACCCGATCAGCAGGTGGTCGTAATCCCCGTGGCCGTCCAGGGCGTTCTCCCGGAGCCAGAGCTGTTCCGCCGGGTCGAGCATGGCCCGGCCGTCCTCGGCGAGCACCCGGGCGGCCCGGGTGTCCACCATCAGCAGCCGCGTCCGGCCGAAGTCCCGCCGGTAACTCCACTGCGCCGAAGCCGGATCGGCGTCCGCCCCGGCCGCGAAGGCGCGCAGCGCGTCGGTGCCGTCCGGGGTGGCGCGTACGGCGGCGTAGAGCGCGTCCGCCGCGAGTTCGGCGGGGGAGAGGTTGCCCAGGTGCTGGTACACCCAGTACGACATCAGCCCGCTGAGGACCCGCTCCGGCCACCAGGCGGTCGCCCGCATCTCCGCCAGCCAGGAGGCGCTGGTGTTCCAGTCGTCGATGACGTCGTGGTCGTCGAATATGTGGAGGCTGGGGACGGTCGAGAGCAGCCAGCGGATCTCGGGGTCGAGCCAGGATTCGTAGTACAGCCGGGTGTACTCCTCGTAGTCCGCGACCTGCGCGCCCGGTGCCTCCCGCAGGTCGCGGCGGGCGGCGAGCCACGCGCGGGTCTCCCGCGAGAGGTGGTCCGCGTAGACCTGGTCGCCGAGCAGCAGCAGGACGTCCGGCCGGACCTCTGCGGGGTCGTGGGCCAGCCGCGCCGCGAGGGTGTCGAGGGCGTCGGCCCCGTGCGGTCCGCGCCGGCCGGCGGGCGGAGCCGCCTGCCGGCAGGAGCCGAAGGTGACGCGCAGCCCGGGCGAGGTCCGCCCGGGGTGGCCTCCGACGGCGGGCGTGGTGATGGTGCTCGGCGGGAAGCCGCCGCCGGTCTGCGGCCAGACGAGGGCGCCGTCGAGCAGGACCTCGTACGCCGTGGTCGTGCCCGGTGTCAGGCCGGTGACCGGCACCAGGGCGTAGTGGTGGCCGGAGATCTGGAAGGTGCGGGCGCTGCCGCCGGATCCGTCGGCGCACCGTACCTCGGCGGTGCACGGGCGGTCCGCCTCCACCCATATCGTGGCGGAGTCGCCCGTGTCCCAGTCGACGTGGCGCAGCAGTGGTCCCAGTCGCAGCCCGGCCATCCAATTCCCCCTCCTCGGAAGCCCTTTCGATCACGGTACGGGGCGGGACGGGGACAGACCTCCCCCTCGCGGGGGATAGGCAGGGTGAAACCCCGCGGTCAGCAGCCGTTCAGGACGTTCACCAGGGCGGTCTTCTCCCCGGAGTCCATGCTCAGGCCCCAGTACTGCTTCACCTGGACCCACATGCGGGCGTACGTGCAGCGGTACTCGGTGCGCGGCGGCAGCCACTTGCCGGGGTCGAGGTCGCCCTTGGCCTGGTTGACGTTGTCCGTGACGGCGATGAGCTGGGGCCGCGTCAGGTCGTTGGCGAACTGCTGGCGCTTGGTGGTGGTCCAGGAGTTGGCGCCCGAGCGCCAGGCCTCGGCGAGCGGGACCATGTGGTCGATGTCGATGTCGGAAGCGGCGGTCCAGGTGGCCCCGTCGTACTCCGAGTACCAGCTGCCGCTGACGGCGGCGCAGGAGGAGTCGGTCACGACGTTCACGCCGTCGCGCTTGAGGACCGTCTCGCGGGTGTTACAGGTTCCGGAGACCGTGCCCCAGTGCGGGAACTGCGAGCGGCTGTAGCCGGTGAGGGAGCCCTCGGCGGCGGGGGTGACCGTGGCGAGGTAGGAGCGGGCCTCGGCGGCGCTGATGGGGGCGGGCGGGGAGGCCAGGGCGGCCGGAGCGTTCACCAGCGAGGTGAGGGAGGCGAGGGCGACGGCGGATGCGAGGACGCCGGCGCGCCCGATGCGACGCGCGTAGACGGAGGGCGTGCGGGTGGATATGAGGGCCATGAGGGCTCCCTGGTGCGGGGGGTGGTGGCCGTGCGGACCCCGGCGGGGCGCGGCCATGGTGGCGGCGCCAGATGTCGCGGAGACGGGCGCCAGGTGACAGATTGCCGACATGGGCACGTCACATCAAGCCAATCAATGGCCCGCATTCAAGGGGAAGTTGAGATTCCGGCCCTCGGGGCGGCGGTGGAGCTGGGTGGGGCGGTGCCGGAGTGGGAGCGGAGTGGGGTCAAGCTCACATAACGGGCGCCTTCGTCCTGTCGGTGCCGTCGCGTACCCTGGACGGAGCAGAAGGGGAGTAGCTCTTCGCCGGACCGTCGACATACTGCTGGGTCACCCAGCCGGCGCCCGGAGGCAGGCCGCGTCAGCGGTCGGCCAGCGAGACCTTCGGCCGCAGTGCCCTGTCCATGTGGCGCGGCGCGTGCAACGCATGCTGATGCGTGGCGCGTGACGTGTTCACGCCTTCCAGGGCGCCGCTGAGCCGAAGCGACCCCTGAAACACCCCAGGTCTCTCGGTCCGACGGCGTCCTGCCCGACCGACCGATCGAGGTTCCACCCCGTGTTCAGCTTCAGCGTCCTCGCGATCGCCTTCGGCGTCGTCTTCCTCGCCGAACTCCCAGACAAGACGGCCCTCGCCGGCCTGATGCTCGGCACCCGCTACCGCGCCTCCTACGTCTTCGCGGGCGTCGCCGCCGCCTTCGCCGTGCACGTCGCGCTCGCCATCGCCGCGGGCAGCGTGCTCACGCTCCTGCCGCACCGGCTCGTCCAGGCCGTCGTCGGCCTGCTCTTCCTCGCGGGCGCGGCGATGCTGCTCCTGAAGAAGAACGACGAGGACGAGGAGGTCAAGCCGCCCGCCGACCAGTCCTTCTGGAAGGTCTCGGGGGCCGGCTTCATGCTGATCCTCGTGGCCGAGTTCGGTGACCTGACCCAGATCATGACGGCGAACCTCGCGGCCCGGTACGACAACCCGCTCTCCGTCGGCCTCGGCGCGGTGCTGGCGCTCTGGGCGGTCGCCGGCATCGGCATCCTGGGCGGACGCACGCTCATGAAGTACGTACCGCTGCGGCTCATCACCAAGATCGCGGCGGCCGTCATGGCCGCGCTGGCCGCGTTCTCGCTGTACGAGGCGATCGCGGGCTGATCCGGCCGACCGCCCCCGCGGGGGTGGTCGGCCTGCCGCGCCGCACCGGGTGGGCGGTTTACGCCGTCCCCTGCGGGCCCCGCCCGCGACCGGCCCCGTACGCCGCCGTCCCGGGGGCGCCCGCCTAGGCGGGCGGGGTGAGGGTGAGGGTGAGGGTGCCGTCGGCGGCGGGGTCGACGCGGACCGAGGTCAGGTCCGGGACGTGGGCCGTCGGGCCGTGCGCGGCGGCGCGGGGGCCTATGCCGATCACGCGCATGCCGGCCGCCAGGCCCGCCGCGATGCCGGCCCCGGAGTCCTCGAAGACCACGCAGTCGGCCGGGTCCACGCCCAGCTCGGCGGCGCCCTTGAGGAAGCCCTCGGGGTCGGGCTTGCTGGCCCCGACGGACTCGGCAGTGACCCGCACCTGCGGCATCGGGAGCGCGGCGGCCGTCATCCGGGCCTCGGCCAGGGCGGCGTCGGCCGACGTGACCAGGGCGTGGGGCAGGCCCGCGAGCGACGCCATGAACTGCGGGGCGCCCGCGACGGGGACCACGCCCTCGGTGTCGGCGGTCTCGCGCGCCAGCATCACCGCGTTCTCGGCGTGGTTGAGCTCCATCGGGCGCTCGGGCAGCAGGATCGCCATCGTGGCGTAGCCCTGGCGGCCGTGGACCACCTTCAGGGCCTCCTGCGGGTCCAGCCCGTGCTCCAGCGCCCACTCGCGCCAGCAGCGCTCGACCACCGCGTCGGAGTTGACGATGGTCCCGTCCATGTCCAGGAGCAGTGCCCGGGCGGTGAGGACGGTGGGGGCGGGGGGCGTGGCGGTGCTGGCCGGCATCGGCGGGGCTCCAGACGGGCGGCTAAAGAGAACAAGCGGTTCCGTCCACCGGTCAGGGAGTGCGGACGGAACCACTTTGTTTCTTCACGATACAAAACCCGGCGGGGTGCGCGCCACCGACGGCGGAGTGACCTATCCCTCCAGGGCGCGGCGGGTCGCCGGCCCGTAGACGCCGAACTCGTCGTCGTACACGTCGTGCTCCATCTGGAACTCCGCCACCGCCCCCTCCACGCTGCGGCCGTACCGGCCGTCGACCCTGCCCCTGTACATGCCGCGCTCCGACAGCAGCCGCTGGAGCTTCTCGACCTCGGGCCCCGAATCGCCGCGACGCAGCGTCGCCGCCTGCGCGGGCTTCGCCGGGGCGGTGGGGCTCGGAGCGCGGGTCGTCCCCGCCGACGCGGAGGGGGAGGGCGACGCGGAGCGGGACGCGCTCGGGGAGGCGGACGCGGACGCGGAGCGGGAGGTGCCGGCCGAGGGAGAGGACGAGGCCGACGCGGAGGAACTCGCCGTCGGGCCGGACGGCGTCTCCGACGGGCCGGCCGGGGCCGACTCGCTCACGGGCGACGACGGCTTGGGGTCCACCAGAGCGGCGTCGTGTTCGTCGGACCCCGTGAACATCACCAGGGCCAGGGCCACCGCACCGACGGCCACCGCCGCGCCCGCCGCGGCCAGCAGCGGCATCCGCCGGGAGCGCGGCTGCTCGGAGGGGTGGCCGCCGGGCCGCCGCAGCGGGACGGCCCGCAGCTGAACCGTCTGCTCCGCGGGCTGTACGGGTACGGGTACGGGTACCGGCGCGGCCGCGGGTATCCCGAACGCCGGGGTGACGGGGTCCTCCGCGGGCGGGCCGGCCGGGACGGGCGCCATCATGGCGGTCGGTGCCTCGTCGCCCCCGAAGCCGCCGACCGCGCCGTCGGGCCCGGGCAGGCCGGCCGGGCCCTGCGGGGCGTCGGCCAGGGGCGCCGCAGCGCCCGGCGGCGGTGTCGGGCCGCCGGGCTGGGCCGCCCAGGGTTCCGTCGGGGCCGCCGTGCCGTCGGCCGGGGTTGCGAAGGCTCCCGTCGGGGTGACCGGGGCCTGCGGGGAGTTGGTCAGGACCGGGAAGGCCTCCGTCGGGGCCGCGAAGCCCTCCGTCGGGCCCATCGGGCTGTCGGTCGGGGGCGTCGGGCCGCCGGGCTGGGCAGCCCAGGGTTCCGCCGGGGCCGTCGTGCCGTCGGCCGGGGTTGCGAAGCCCCCCGTGGGGCCCATCGGGCCGTCGGTCAGGGGCGTCGGAGCGCTTGGCGGCGGTGTCGGGGCGCCGGGGTGGGGTGCCCAGGGCTCCGACAGAGCGGCTGTGCCGTCGGCCGGGGCTGCGAGGGCACCTGCCGGGGCCGCCGGGTCCTGTGCGGCGTCGGGTAGGGGAGTCGGGGCGCCGGACTGGGGCGCCCACGGTTCCGCCGGGGCCGGGAAGGCTTCCGCCGGGGCCGCGAAGCCCCCCGTGGGGCCCATCGGGCTGTCGGTCGGCGGTGTTGGGCCGCCGGGCTGGGCCGTCCAGGGTTCCGCCGGGGCCGCCATGCCGTCGGCCGGGGCCGTGAAGGCTCCCGCCGGGGCCGCGAAGCCCTCTGCCGGGGCGGGCGGGGGCTCGGTGGCGGGCGGGGGGAGGGTGGGGAAGGGGGTGGTGGGGGCCGCGTCCGGCGGGGCCAGGGCGCCCAGGACCGGCTGGGGCGGCGGCGGGCCCTGGTCGGCTTCCGGCATGGCCACGTACGGGCGAATGCGCAGCGGGTTGAACCCCACCCCCCGCCCACATTCGCAGCCGACGCCCACGGCGTCGCATTCCGGACAGCGCTCTGCGCTCACTGGGTACCCCTCCCTGGACACTGCCAGCGATTATGCAGACCCCTCTGGCCCCACCCAACCCTTCCGAGAGGCCATAACCGGACACACCGCTCAGGATGGAGGTGTTGATCCGGCCTGAGGAGGAGCCGATGGCTCAGGATGTGACCGCGTCGGCCGTGGACCCGAAGCCCGCCGCCGAGCACGCCTCACGCGAGGTGCTCGTCTCGATCGGGGCCCTGCTGCTGGGCCTGCTGATCTCCGCACTCGACCAGACCATCGTCTCCACCGCCCTCCCCACGATCGTCAGCGACCTCGGCGGCATGGAGCACCTGTCCTGGGTGGTCACCGCGTACATGCTGGCGTCCACCGCCGCGACACCCCTGTGGGGCAAGCTCGGCGACCAGTACGGCCGCAAGAAGCTCTTCCAGGCCGCCATCGTCATCTTCCTGATCGGGTCCGCCCTTTGCGGCCTCGCCCAGAACATGCCCCAGCTCATCGGCTACCGGGCCCTGCAGGGCCTCGGCGGCGGCGGACTGATGGTGCTGTCGATGGCGATCGTCGGCGACATCGTCCCGCCCCGCGAACGCGGCAAGTACCAGGGGCTCTTCGGCGCGGTCTTCGGCGCGACGAGTGTGCTCGGGCCCCTGCTGGGCGGCCTGTTCGTGGACCACCTCTCCTGGCGCTGGGTCTTCTACATCAACCTCCCCATCGGTCTCGTCGCGCTCGTCGTCATCGCCGCCGCCCTGCACATCCCGGCCCGCTCCTCCCGGCACACCATCGACTACCTCGGCACCTTCCTCATCGCCTCCGTCGCCACCTGCCTCGTGCTCGTCGCCTCCCTCGGCGGCACCTGGGGCTGGGGCTCGGCCCGGATCATCGGGCTGGCGGTCCTCGGCGCCGTCCTCCTCATCGCCTTCCTCCTCGTCGAGCAGCGGGCCGCCGAACCCGTCCTGCCGCTGGGGCTGTTCCGGATCCGCACCTTCACCCTCTGCTCGGTGATCAGCTTCGTCATCGGCTTCGCCATGTTCGGCGCGATGGTCTACCTGCCGACCTTCCTCCAGGTCGTGCGGGGCGTCTCACCGACCATGTCCGGCGTCCACATGCTGCCGATGGTGTTCGGCCTGCTCATCGCCTCCACCCTCTCCGGGCAGATCGTCAGCCGCACCGGCCGCTGGAAGGTGTTCCCGATCGCCGGTACGGCCATCACCGCCGTCGGCCTCCTGCTCCTGCACCAGCTGGAGCGCACCAGCTCCGACTGGGAGACGAGCGCCTACTTCTTCGTCTTCGGCGTCGGCCTCGGACTGGTCATGCAGGTGCTCGTCCTCGTCGTGCAGAACGCGGTCAGCTACGCCGACCTCGGGGTCGCCACCTCCGGCGCCACCTTCTTCCGCTCCATCGGCGCATCTTTCGGCGTCGCCATCTTCGGCACGGTCTTCACCAACCGGCTCGGCGACAAACTGTCCGCCGCCCTCGCCGGAGTCCCGCTGCCGCCCGCCGCGACGCCCGCACGGCTGGAGGCCGACCCCCGGGCCATCGGCGCCCTGCCGCCCGCGCTGCGCCCCAGGGTGCTGGACGCCTACTCCTCCGCCATCACCGACGTCTTCCTCTACGCGGTCCCGGTGGTCCTGCTCGCTTTCCTCATCTCCTGGTTCCTGAAGGAGGACAAGCTCCGCGCGTCCGTCACCGCCCCCGATGTGACGGAGACCCTCGCCTCCAACCCCGTGCACCGCTCCTCGCACGAGGAGGTGGCCCGCGCGCTGTCCGTCCTCGGCACCCGCGAAGGCCGCCGCCACGTCTACGAGAAGATCACCGCGAAGGCCGGCTACGACCTGCTGCCCGCCGCCAGCTGGATGCTGCTGCGGATCAACAAGTACGGCTCCGTGGAGCCGGCCGTGCTGGCGGAGCGCACCGCGATCCCGCTCAAGGTCGTCACCGACGCCGCGCGCCAGACGGAGGAGCGCGGACTCGCCGCCCGGGACGGGCTCGACCTCGTCCTCACCGACCGGGGCAGGGAGGTGGCGGGCAGGTTGGCGCAGGCGCGTCAGGAGTCCCTGGCCGAGCTGCTCGGCGACTGGTGGGGCCCGGACCGGCCCACCGACCTCATCAAGCTGGTCGAGGAGCTCAACCGGGAGCTCTGCGGGTCCGACTCCGAGGAGCCCTACGACGCGCTGCCGCGCCGGGACCACTCCGCCAACTAGGAGGCGGACGCCGCGGAGTCGAGGTCCTTCTCGAACCAGTGCTGGGCGTACGGCCCGGAGTTGTACGCCGGTATCTCCAGGTACCCGTGGCGCGCGTACAGGGCGCGGGCCTCCACCAGGTCCGTGCGGGTGTCCAGGCGCATCCGCGTGGCACCCAGCCCGCGGGCAGCCTCCTCCAGGGCGGCCAGCAGGGCCGCCCCGCCGCCGGTGCCGCGGGCGCGCGCGTCCACGTACACCCTGGTCAGCTCGGCGGTGGCCGGGTCGAGCAGGCGTATGCCGCCGCACGCCAGCGGCTGCCCGTCGAGCCGGCCGACCACGAACTGCCCCGTCGGCGGTACGAGCTCGTCGGCGGGGAAGTCCAGCATCCCCTGGTCGATCTCGGCCTCGGTGACGGACCGCTTCCAGTACCGCCCGGCGACTTCCGCGTAGTAGGCCCGGCGCAGCACCGTCGCGTCCGGGGTGGTGAAGGGCTCGGCCACCACCTCCCACCTGCTGTTCCCTGGGGGTGCGGCGCCTGTCGTCATGATCGGGTTCCTGTCCATGGCGTCATTGTGCAGCGCCCCCCGGAGCCCCCGCGTGGAATATCCACAGGCACGGGCCGATGATGAGAAAAGGTGTAAATCGCGCAAACGGAGGGTGTGAACCGTCATGTCGGAGCATCCGGACTGTGCCCTGATCCGCCGCAGCTACGAGGCCTTCGGCAAGGGCGACATGGAGACCCTGGGCACGCTGATGACGGCCGACGTCATCCACCACGTGCCCGGCAACAACGTGTTCTCAGGGCACCACAAGGGCCGGGAAGCGGTCCTCGACCTCTACCGCCGCGTCGGGGAGGAGACCAACGGCACCCTCCGGGTCCGCCTGGAACACGTCATGGTGGACGGCCGGGGCCACGCGATGTCCGTGCACCTCGCGCAGGGCGACCGCGGCGACCGGGGCATCGAGATCCACGAAGGGCTCTTCTTCACCATCGTCGGCGGCAAGATCACCGACATCGACCAGTGCACCCAGGACATCGACGAGAGCGACGCCTTCTGGGCAGCGTGAAGGGCCGAAGAGACGGCCGGGGGCGGGGGCCCGGGGCTGGCGTAGCCCCCGCCCCCGCCCCCGTCCCGGAGGCCTCAGGCCTTCTTCGGCGCCGCCTGCTGCACGACCTCGAACGACCACACCTGCGACCCGGAAGCCGCCGGCTTCGGCCGCTCGCCACCGGCACCGCCCGCGCCGCCGCCCTGGTGCGCCGCCTTCATCGGCCCCTCCATCCACGCCTGGAAGTCCTCCTCCGACCGCCACCGGGTGTACACGAGGTACTGGTCCGTACCCTCGATCGGCCGCAGCAGCTCGAACCACTCGAACCCGTCGGAACCCTCCACCGCGCCCGCCCGCGAGGCGAACCGCTGCTCCAGCAGCTCCCGCTGCTCGTCGGGGACGGTCAGCACGTTGATCTTTACGATGCTCGGCACGTGGCACCTCTCAGGAAACACAGGCCGGGCACTGCACCTAGCCTTGATCACGTGGGTGCAGTCTCCTACATCCGCCAGTCAAAGCGTCGTGAGGGCGACTCCCGGGCTTCACCGGTGGCGCAGCGCGAAGCGCTACCGCTCGCTGCCCCCCCGACGGGTGCTAGCGGTTCATCCACCATGTGAGCCCCCGCGCCGCCCGCCGCCATGACCAGTGAGAGCAACCGGACGGGCACCCGCTGGATGGTCAGGTGAAGGCCACTCAGGACACTGCCGCGAAGACCGTCGCCGGCCCGCAGGAGTGCCGCCCCTGCGAGTGCCTCGACACCCACGTTGATCTTCACGATGCTCATGCCCGCCATCCTGGGGATCCCGCCCGGGATATCGTCGTCCAGGTAAGGGAACGGGGCACGACGCGCGGCAGCCAGGCGAAGCGACAGTGGCGGTCGACAGGGCGGAGGGCGGCGGGGCGTGGCTGATGCGGTGGAGCGCGGTGGTGCCGGGGGACATGCCGGGGTCATAGGCGGTGGCGGCCGGCTCGGGGCGGTACGGATCCTGCTGTGGGCGCTCGCCGCGGTCCTCGGCGTCAGACAGGCCGCCGCGGTGCTGCGCGTTCCGCCCGGCGAGTGGCTCAGCGGCCTCGACCTCCCCGGAAGCCTGCCCGGACCGCTCTACGGCGCCGGGCAGTTCACCGGAACCCCCTTCGCCGGGCTCGTCCTCAAACCGCTCGCCGGCCTCGCCGCCCCCTCCCTGGAGGTGGCCTGGACCTGCGTGACGCTGCTCCTCGTCGCCGGCGTCGGCCTCGTCGCCGCGCGGGCGCTCCCCGACCCCGTGCCCCGCCGCACCGCGCTGCTCGCCGCGCCCGCGCTGGTCGCCCTGATGATGGCCTCCCTCCCCGTCCGCGAGGCCGCCTCCCCCGGGCAGACCGCCGTCCTGCCCGTCCTGCTGGTGCTCCTCGCCGTGTTCCGGGTCCCCGGCGGCCGCCCCGCCGGCTTCCTCACCGGCCTCGCCGCCGCCCTCCAGCCCGCGCTGCTGCTCTTCGCCCCGCTGCTCTGGCTCACCGGCCGCCGCCCGGCCGCCCGCGCCGCCGCCGTGACCTTCGCCGGCGCCACCGCGCTGTCCTGGGCCTCGCTGCCGCGCGACTCGTGGACGTACTGGGTCGAGTACCTCGCCGGCACCGGCCTCGGCGGCGCCCCCGACTCCCTCGCCAACCAGTCCCTGCACGGCGCCCTCCTGCGCCTCGGCCTCAGCGGCCCCGGCGAGATCGCCCTCGCCCTCGCGCTCGCCGCCGCCGTCGTCTGGACCGGCCTGCGCCGCGCGGTCCGCTACGCCCGCGACGGCCAGCTACTCCTCGCCGTCGCCGTGACCGGCTGCGTCGCCGTCGCCGTGTCCCCGGCCGGCTGGCGCCACCAGCTGCTGTGGGTGCTCCTCGCCGTGGCCGGCAAGGTGGGCCGGCGCGCCGCCGACCGCCGGGTGTGGCCCGTCGCCGTCGTGCTGGCCATGAGCCTGCCGAGCGCCGTGCTGCTGCCCAACCTGGCCGCGCTGGCCCCCGTACGCGACAACGTGCTGCTCCTCGCGGCCCTCGCGGCGGCCTGCGCCGTGCCGTTCCTGCCGCGCTCCTCCCCGTACTGGCGCAGGCCCGTGCCCACCGCCTACGCGGAGCCCGCCGACGCGCGCTGGTCCCGGATCCCGCTGCTGCCGTTCTGGCGGCGGGTGAACTCGCGCCCCAACCTGCTGCTGGAACTGCTGCTGATACGGGTCGGCTACTCGATCTACTCGCACATCCGCGCCGCGGCCCCCACCAGCCGCTCCCTCGCCGAGGGCAACGGCGGCCAGATCCTCGGGATCGAGCGGGCGCTCGGCATCGACATCGAACGCGCCGTCAACCGGGCCGTGGTGGACACGCCCTGGCTGGAGGCCTTCTTCAACTTCTACTACACCTCCTTCCACTTCGTCGTCCCGCTCACCATCCTCGCCGTCCTGTACTGGCGCCGCCCCGCCGACTACCGCTGGGCGCGCGCCTCCCTCGGGCTGGCCACCGTCCTGGCACTGGCCGGTTTCTGGCTGTACCCGCTCGCGCCGCCGCGCCTCATGCCCGGCCTCGGCTTCGTCGACACCGTGCACGGGGTCCAGGACCTGGCCAACCCCTCCTACGGGGCGATGACCGCGATCTCCAACCAGTACGCGGCGATGCCCTCACTGCACTTCGGCTGGTCCCTGTGGTGCGGGACCGTGATCGTGATACTCGCGCGCCGGCGGTGGCAGAAGCTGCTCGGCGCCCTCCACCCGCTGGTCACGGTGTGCGCGATCGTCGCCACCGCCAACCACTGGGTGCTGGACGCGGTCGGCGGCGCGGCCGTCGTCGCCGCCGGCTTCGCGCTGGTCCACGCACTGTCCGGGCCGCGCGGGCTGAAGGCCGCCGTCCCCGGCCAGCGCCGGACGGCCCCGGACGCCCCTGATGCCCCGGACGCGGCGGATCCGGTACGCACCCCCGCGCGCTCGGGACGACCGTAGCGAGGCCCCGGCCCCGGCGCGGCCCCGGCCGCCGGGTCCCCTACGCCCGCCCCCGGCGCAGCAGCGCGCGCAGCGGGCCGGGGCTCTCGTACCCGACCCGGCGGGCGACCGCGGCGAGCGGCAGCGCGGTGGTGCGCAGCAGGTGCTCGGCCTGCTCGACCCGCAGGTCCTGGACCAGGCGGATCGGGGAGCGGCCCAGGGTGCGGGCCATGGTGCGCTGGAGGGTGCGCTCGCTGACGCCGAGGTCGCGGGCCGCGTCGGCGATGGACAGCGGCTCCTCGATGCGGGCGCGCACCCACCGCTCGAAGGCGGCGACCAGCGGCTCGTGCCGGGCCATGGCGCCGGTGATCATGTACGCGGCCTGCGAGGCGCGTTCGTCGACCACGAGGTAGTGCCGCACCAGGTCCGCCAGGGCCGGGCTGCGCCCGGCGACGAGGGCGAGCGCCAGGTCGAGGTGGCTGAACGCGGCGCCGGCCGTGGTGACCCCGTCCGAGGTCGTCACCATCCGGGTCTCCTCCAGCGTCACCCGCCGGTACCGCTCGCGGAACACCGGGGCGAGCCACCAGCTCGTCGTGGCCCGCAGCCCGTCCAGGACGCCGGACTCGGCGAGCAGGAAGGTGCCGGTGCAGGAGGAGGCGAGCGGGGTGCGCCGCTCGCGGGCCTCGGCCAGGATCCGGCGGGCCGTGCGCTGCCCGGGCGCGGCCACGGTCTCCAGCAGCGCGGCGGGGCGGCGTTCCATCAGGGCGGGCAGGACGAGGAGCCCGGCGTCCTCCGCCTCGCGGGCCGGCTCGGTGTCGATGCGGTGGCCCAGGCCGCTGCGGACGCGCCGGCGCACGCCGACCGTGCGGATGTCGAAGGCGGGCGGGGCGGCTCCGGGGAGCTCGCGGCGCAGGGCGTTGGCGGTGTGCAGCACGTCCAGGACGGCGGAGATCCCGGAGTCGAAGACCCCGTCGAGGGCCAGTACGGCGACTTTCACCGGCCCAGGCTAGCTCCGGGCCCCGGTCGGTCGCCGGTGTGTCGGAATCGGTCCGCAAGGCGCCGGATCCGACACTCCCGGGAGGGTGCCGGCCCGCCTAGGGTCGATGGCATGACCACGTACCGCACCACCGCCCCCGAGGGCCTGCGCAGCCGTACCCACACCTGGGAGCCGAGGCCCGCGACCACCCCGGAGGTCCTGGGCATGAGCGGCCTGGAGATCCTCCGGGCCGCGCTGAAGGGCACCCTGCCGGCCGCCTCGATGATGAGCACCCTGGGCTTCCGGCTCACCGAGGTCGAGGAGGGTTCCGTCGTCTTCGAGGGGGACCCCGGCGACCACCTGCTCAACCCCATGGGCACGGTCCACGGCGGTTTCCTCGCCACCCTGCTGGACTCGGCGCTCGGTTCGGCCGTGATGACCCGGCTCCCGGCGGGCACCGCCTACACCACCGTCCAGCTGGGGGTCCACATGATCCGCCCGGTCCTGGCGGACACCCCCGCCCTGCGCTGCGAGGGCACGGCCCTGCACGTCGGCCGTACCACCGCAACCGCGGAGGCCCGGGTCGTCGGCACGCACGACGGCAAGCTCTACGCCCACGGGACGACGACCTGCGCGATCCTGCGACCCGCCTGACGGAGGGGCGCGGCCGGCGAAGGGCCCGCCTGACGGAGGGGCACGCGGCCCGGACGGGGCGTGCATTGGCCGAAGGAACGCCGGGGCATGGTGTCCCCGGCGCCCCTCCGGTGGATCGTCGCGTCCTGTCAGGATCGGCCAGGTCCCGGGATTCCGCCACTCGGGCGATCACCGCACCGGCGGACGGCAGGGGCCGGGGCGTGGGTGTGGCGGCCCCTGCCGTCCTGGTTCACGGGCCGGCTCGCGCCGGCCCGCAGCTTGTGGGTCCGTCAGCCCGCGCTGACCCGGAGCTCCTTGATGCCGTTGAGCCAGGACGCGCGGAGCCGCCGCGGGCCGTCCGAGGCGGCGCGCAGGTCGGGCAGGGCGTCGGCCAGGGCGTTGAAGATCAGGTCGATCTCCAGGATGGCCAGGGACTTGCCGAGGCAGAAGTGCGGGCCTCCGCCGCCGAAGCCGAGGTGGGGGTTCGGGTCGCGGGTGATGTCGAAGACGTCCGGGTTCTCGAAGACCTCGGGGTCGTGGTTGGCCGAGGAGTAGAAGAGCCCCACCCGGTCGCCGGCCTTGATCTTCTGGCCGCCGAGTTCGGTGTCCCGGGTGGCGGTGCGCTGGAAGGACACCACGGGCGTGGCCCAGCGCACGATCTCCTCCGCGGCGGTCGACGGCCGGGTCGCCTTGTACAGCTCCCACTGTTCGGGGTGGGTGAGGAAGGCGTGCATGCCGTGGCTGATGGCGTTGCGGGTGGTCTCGTTGCCCGCGACCGCCAGCAGCAGGACGAAGAGGCCGAACTCGTCGGAGCGCAGGTTGCCCTCGCCCTCCGCCGCCACCAGCTGCGTGACGATGTCCTTGGCCGGGCACTCCTTGCGCTCGGCGGCGAGGTTCATCGCGTAGCCGATGAGCTCCACGGCGGCGTTGGAGCCGACCTCCTCGGTGATCGCGTACTCGGGGTCGTCGTACGCGATCATCTTGTTCGACCAGTCGAAGATCCGGGAGCGGTCCTCCTGCGGTACGCCGATCAGCTCGGCGATGGCCTGGAGCGGGAGTTCGCACGCGACCTGAGTGACGAAGTCGAACGAGCCGTCCGCGGAGGCCTCCCGGGCCTCCTCCACGATCTTCCGGGCCCGGTCGCGCAGGGCCTGCTCCAGGCCGCGGATGGCGCGCGGGGTGAAGCCGCGCTGCACGATCTGGCGTACGCGGGTGTGCTCCGGCGGGTCCATGTTCAGCATGATCAGGCGCTGGGCATCTATCTGTTCGCGCTGGATGTGCTCGTTGAAGCGGATGATCGCCGTGTTGGTGGTGGAGGAGAACAGCTCGGGGTGCGTGGAGACGTACTTGACGTCCGCGTGCCGGGTGACGGCCCAGTAGCCCTCGTCGTCGAATCCGGTGACGCCCCGCCGCTGCGGGCACCACCACACGGGCGCGGTCTGCCGCAGCTGAGCGAACTCCGGGAAGGGGACGCGGTCCTGGAGGATGTCGGGGTCGGTGGCGTCGAAGCCTTCGGGCAGCGCGGGACAGGGCATCGGGCGACTCCAAGGTCTGACGAAGGTCTGACGGCCCATCAGATGTTGGCTTGAAGGTAGTAACGAGTTCTAGAAGTCACAAGGGCTCTCGCGCCAACTGTTGCGTGTGGAATCCGTGTAAGCCGCGTGCAAGACCCTTGCGTGCCGGGCGTCGAGGTCATAAGACTGCGGGGGAGAAGTAGAACGCGTACTAGTTCGCGCGGGGCAGTCGCCGGACGGCCCGCCACGCCGGCGCTGTGCAGAGTGTGCAGGAGAGGACGAGCTCATGGCCGCGGAACCCGTCATCGTCGAAGCCGTACGCACCCCCATCGGAAAGCGCGGGGGATCCCTGGCCAACCTCCATCCCGCCTACCTGCTCGGCGAGACCTACCGCGAGCTCCTGGCCCGAACCGGAATCCAGCCGGACTGCGTCGAGCAGATCGTCGGCGGCACCGTCACCCACGCCGGCGAGCAGTCCATGAACCCCGCTCGCAACGCCTGGCTCGCCATGGGACTCCCGTACGAGACCGCCGCGACCACCGTCGACTGCCAGTGCGGCAGCTCCCAGCAGGCCAACCACATGGTCGCCAACATGATCTCCGGCGGGGTCGTCGACATCGGCATCGCCTGCGGGGTCGAGGCCATGAGCCGCGTCCCGCTCGGCTCCGGCTCCAAGCACGGGCCCGGCAAGCCCTTCCCGGACGAGTGGAACGTCGACCTCCCCAACCAGTTCGAGGCCGCCGAGCGGATCGCCCGCAACCGCGGCCTGACCCGCGAGGACGTCGACCGGCTCGGCGTGCTCTCGCAGGAGCGGGCCGCCACCGCCTGGGCCGAGGAGCGCTTCAAGCGCGAGACCTTCGCCGTCCAGGTCCCGACGACTGAGGAGGAGCAGGCCGCGGGCCAGGGCATGTGGCGGCTCGTCGACCGGGACGAGGGGCTGCGCGACACCAGCATGGAGGGCCTGGCCCGGCTCAAGCCGGTCATGCCGACGGCCGTGCACACCGCCGGGAACTCCTCCCAGATATCCGACGGCGCCGCCGCCGTGATGTGGGCCTCCCGCAAGATGGCCCGCGCGCTCAAGCTCAAGCCGCGCGCCCGGATCGTCGCCCAGGCGCTGGTGGGCTCCGACCCGCACTTCCACCTGGACGGCCCGATCGACGCGACCCGGGCCGTCCTGGGCAAGGCGGGGATGTCCCTCAAGGACATCGACCTGGTCGAGATCAACGAGGCCTTCGCCTCCGTCGTCCTCAGCTGGGCGCAGGTCTTCGGCCAGGACCTGGAGAAGGTCAACGTGAACGGCGGCGGCATCGCCCTCGGCCACCCCGTCGGCGCCACCGGCGCCCGGCTGATCACCACCGCGCTGCACGAGCTGGAGCGGCGCGACAAGGAATTCGCGCTGATCACCATGTGCGCAGGTGGCGCACTGGCGACCGGCACGATCATCCAGCGCCTTTGACGGAGGATCCGGGCGCCCGCTGAACCCCCTGGGGTGGGATGCGGAAGGCCCCGGTGGCCGGACCTGGGGAGGCCGGCCACCGGGGCCTTCACATGTCTGCTGCTGGTGGTTTAGTACCAGTGGTTGGCCTGCCAGAAGTTCCAGGCCTCGACCGGGCTGCCGTAGCGCTCGTTCATGTAGTCCAGGCCCCACTTGATCTGGGTGGCCGGGTTGGTCTTCCAGTCGGAGCCCGCGGAGGACATCTTCGACGCGGGCAGGGCCTGGACCAGGCCGTAGGCGCCGGAGGAGGAGTTCGTCGCGGTGTAGTCCCAGCCGCTCTCGTGCGTGACGATCTTGTCGAAGGCGGCGAACTGGGCCGGGTCCTTGATCATCTGCTGGGCGATCGCCTTCGCGCCCGTCGGAGCGGCCTGCGCGGGAACGGCGGCGAGCATCGAGCCCGCAACACCGAGGGCGAGGACGGTACCGGCGAGGGTCTTCTTCGAAGCGGCGATGCGGCGGATGACGGCGTTGGACACGGATGAACCTTCCGACGGGGACAAGGACGGTCGCCGCATGCCGAAGACATGCGTGAGCCACTCACGCGGTGGAGAGGGGATCAGCCGGCGGGGGGCGGTGCGCCCCGGCCGCCTCGGCGACAACACCAGTTAGCCAGCCCCCCGCCGCCCTGGCAACGCCCCCCACCTACTAGCCGCCCTCGCAGACCGGGACCGACGACCCGGGCGGCAGGGCCTGCGGGGACCGGCCGGCCCGGCTACTAACCCCGGCCGGATGTGACCTGGGTCCTGTGGGCCGCCTCACCGCCCAGACCCCCCGATGTCACCCCGCGTAGCCGGTCAGACCCGTTGTGGTGGGTGTCCTGCGTCACTTCCGGCCCCCGAATCGAAGGAAACGGGCGCGTCGAACGCGGCTTTCCGAGTCGCCCGGCGCAGCGCCCTCAGCAGGGTGCCCCCGAGGGTGAGCGTCAGTACGACCGTCAGCGCGGCCCGGCCCAGGTCCCAGCCCACCGAGGTCGCCAGGCAGTACGCGGCGAAGCGCGCCAGGTTCTGCGGCACCGGGTCGCCGGGGTGGAAGGAGATCCCCTGCCCCATGCCCTGCAGGAGCACCCACCCCTGCAGGTTCATGACCGTGCCGTACGCGAAGGAGCCCAGGAACCCGTACGCGGCGAGCATCGCCAGCTCGGCCCGCCCCCGGATCCTCTCCGGCCCCGGCAGCAGCCCGGCGCCCAGCGAGAACCAGCCCAGAGCCAGCATCTGGAACGGCATCCACGGCCCGACCCCGCCCGTCAGCAGCGCGGACGCGAACATCGTGACGGAGCCGAGGACGAAGCCGAAGCCGGGACCGAGGACGCGGCCGCTGAGCACCATCAGGAAGAACATGGGCTCCAGGCCGGCCGTGCCCGCGCCCAGCGGCCGCAGCGCCGCCCCCACGGCGGCGAGCACCCCGAGCATGGCGACGGCCTTGGAGTCCATGCCGTTGTCGGCGATGGTCGCGATGACCACGGCGACGAGGAGGGGGAGCAGCGCGGCGAACAGCCACGGGGCGTCCTGGGAGTGGGCCAGGCCGGACTGGCGGTCGGCGAGCAGGGGCCAGCCGAAGGCGGCGATGCCGATGAGGGTGACCAGGACCAGGGCCGCGGCGGCGCGGGGGCCGATGCGGACGGGGCGGACGGGGCGGACGGGGCGCGTTCGGGGAGTCGTCACGGGGTCGTCTCCAGGGCGGCGGCGACCTGGGACACCGTGAGCCAGTGGCCCGGGGCCAGGATCTTCGCCACCTGGGGCGCGAAGGCGGGTGAGGAGACGACGACCTCGGCCGTCGGACCGTCCGCGACGATCTCCCCGCCCGCCAGGATGACCACCCGGTGGGCCAGCTCGGCGGCCAGCTCCACGTCGTGCGTCGCCAGGACGATGGCGTGGCCGTCGGCGGCGAGACCGCGCAGGGTCTCCACCAGACGGGCCTTGGCCGCGTAGTCCAGACCGCGGGTCGGCTCGTCGAGGAGGAGCAGGGCGGGGCGGGCGGTCAGGACCAGGGCGAGGGCGAGCGTGAGGCGCTGGCCCTCGGACAGGTCCCGGGGGTGGGTGTCGTCCGGCACCCCGGGCAGCAGGGCGCCGACCAGGGCGCGGCAGGTCCCGGCGGCCGCCCCGGCGTCGGCGTCGGCGGCGGCGCACTCGGCGGCGACGGTGTCTGCGTAGAGGAGGTCGCGGGGCTCCTGCGGCACCAGGCCGACCCGGAGGACCATCTCCGGGGGCGGGGTGCGGTGCGGGGTGCGGCCGCCGACGGTCACCTGGCCGGTGGAGGGGGCCAGCGTGCCGGTGAGGGCGGCCAGGAGGGTGGACTTGCCGGCGCCGTTGCGGCCCATGAGGGCGATGGTCTCGCCGGGGGCCACCTGGAGGGTGACGTCGTGGAGGACCTCGGTGCGGGCTCGGCGTACGCCGAGGTTCCTGGCGGAGGCGGCGGGGGGCGCGTCCGCCGGGCCGGCGGGCCCTGCGCCCTGCGGCGTCGGACGGCGTCCGGCCAGTCGGCGGAGCCGGGCGAGGGGGCCGGTAGCGGTCGCCGCAGCCGGGTCCGTAGCCGGGGCCTGAGCTGCCGGTGCGGGGGGTGCCGCTGCGCGGGGCTGGTCCCCTACCCGCCCTTCCACCGTTCCCCGGGCTGCGCCCGGACCCCTCCTGGGGGCTCCGCCCCCAGACCCCCGCGCCTCAAACGCCGGCGAGGCTGGAATTTCGCTACGCGAAATCCAGTCCGCGCGGCGTTTGAGCGCAACGGGGTCCGGGGCAGAGCCCCGGTCTTTCAGCCTCGCCGGCGCTTGAGGCGCGGGGTCAGGGGCGGAGCCCCTGGGAACGGTGGAAGGGCGGGTAGGGGACTCGCCCCGCGCAGCGGCGACCCCGCCGCCCGGCTCCGACACGCGGCCCGCGGTGGGCGCGCCCGGCAGATCCGGCCCGCCCGGCAGCCCCGGCAGGGGGGCGGTGGAGAGGCGGTCGTGGAGGGGGGCGGACAGCCGGCGGGCGTCGCGGATCGAGAGGGGGAGCGGGGTCCAGCCCGCGAGGCGGCCCAGGGAGACCACCGGGGGGTGGACCGGGGAGACGGCCATGATCTCGGCCGGGGTGCCCAGGAGCGGGGGCTCGCCCGGGGACGGGAGGAGCAGGACGCGGTCGGCGTACTGGACCACCCGCTCCAGGCGGTGCTCCGCCATCAGCACCGTCGTGCCCAGGTCGTGCACCAGGCGCTGGAGGACCGCCAGGACCTCCTCCGCCGCCGCCGGGTCCAGCGCCGAGGTCGGCTCGTCCAGGACCAGTACCCGGGGGTGTGTCGTCAGGACCGAACCGATCGCCACCCGCTGCTGCTGGCCCCCGGAGAGGGTCGCGATCGGGCGGTCGCGGAGTTCGTTCAGGCCGAGCAGGTCGAGGGTCTCCTCCACCCGCCGCCGCATCACCGCCGGAGCCAGGCCCAGGGACTCCATCCCGTACGCCAGCTCGTCCTCCACCACGTCCGTCACGAAGTGGGCCTGCGGATCCTGCCCGACCGTGCCCACCACGTCCGCCAGCTCCCGCGGCATGTGCGTACGGGTGTCCCGGCCCGCGACCGTCACCCGCCCGCGCAGCGTCCCGCCCGTGAAGTGCGGGACCAGCCCGGACACGGCCCCCAGCAGGGTCGACTTGCCGACCCCCGACGGGCCGACCAGCAACGTCAGCTCACCCTCCGGGAGGGTGAAGTCCGCGTCGCGGAGGGACGGCCGCGGGGCGCCGTCGTACGTCACCGACACCTGCTCGAAGCGGATCAACGGGAGGACTCCTCGGAAGGTACGGGGGCCACGAAGGCCGGAAGCAGGCCGATCAGGACCGCCGCCGCGGGCCACAGCGGCAGCGCGGGCGCGACCAGCGGGACCACGCCCGGCCGCAGCCCCTCCGGGTCCGCCGACGCCGCGTGGACCAGCAGCGCCGCGACCGCCGCGCCCGAACCGGCGACCAGCCAGGCCCGCACCCCCCACCGGTCCGGCCGGTACCGGGTGCGGATGCTGCGCCGCCCGCCGAGCCGCAGCCCCGCGAGGGCCAGCACGAGGCCGATGCCGAGCACGGGCAGCCCGTACACGGCACCCTCCGCCGCGAGCAGCCCGTACGTGCCGGCGCACATGCCGAGCAGCCCGCCCAGCGTCAGGGCGTTGGTGGTGTGCCGTACGGCCGGCGGGACCTGCGCAGTACGCCCGTAGCCGCGCGCGTCCATCGACGCGGCGATGGCGACGGAACGTTCCAGGGCGCCCTCCAGTACCGGAAGACCGATCTGGAGGACGGCCTTCACCCCGCCCGTGGGGCGCCCGCGCAGCCTGCGGGCGGTCCGCAGGCGGGCCACGTCGGCGACCATGTTCGGCGCGAACGTCATGGCCACGACGACGGCCACGCCCGCCTCGTAGAGGGCCGCGGGCAGTGACTTCAGCAGCCGCGCCGGGTTGGCGAGGGCGTTCGCCGCGCCCACGCAGATCAGCAGGGTCGCCAGCTTCGCGCCGTCGTAGAAGGCGAAGACCAGCTGCTCGGCGGTGACCCGGCCGCCGAACCGGATGCCCTGCGCCCATGCGGGCAGCGGGACCTCCGGGAGGGTGAAGAGGGTGTGCGTGCCGGGGATCGGGGAGCCCAGCAGCACGGAGAAGACCAGCCGCAGCCCGATCACGAACAGGCCGAGCTTGACGAAGGCCCCGTAGGAACGCGCCCACGGCGCCTGCGTCCGGCGCGCCGCCACCACGTACCCGGCGACGCCGACGATCAGCCCGAGCAGCAGCGGGTTGGTGGTCCGGGACGCGGCGGTGGCCAGCCCGAGGGCCCACAGCCACCAGGCCCCCGCGTGCAGGGCGTTCCCGCGCCGTGCCTCGGGGGCCCGCCAACGCCCCCGGCGGTCGTACGCGGACCCGTGCGCGGGACCCGGCCGCCCGGCCGCACCGTGCCCGGCCGGGGGTACGTCGGCACGTGCCGCGCCGTGGGTGGGCCGCGGCGTCATCGCCTGCGGCGGCGGGACTGCCAGACGGCGGCGGAGCCCAGGGCGAGGACCGCAGCGATGCCCAGGAACAGGCCGGCCGAGGGGCCGCTGCCCGTGGAGCCGGAGCCGGAGCCCGAGTCCGAGTTCGGGTCCGGGTCCGCCGAAGCGGAGGCCGGCGGCTTCGGCTGCTGCGCGTCCTCGATGGGCTCGCCGCAGCCCGTCCTCGGGTAGCCGGAGATCCCGCACAGCAGCGCCGCGCCGTTGTAGCGCAGCGGCTTCGCCACCTCCGCCAGCGCCTCGGCCGCCGTGGCCGCGGGCGCCAGCTGCGCGCAGGCCGTGCGCGGGCCGCCCTGCGGCGGGGTCTCGCCGGCGGGGGCGTCCTCGGGCACGCCGAAGTCGATGACCAGTGCCACCCGCTTCTTCCCCTCCGCCGGGGCGGTGCCGCCGCAGACGGCCTCGAAGTCGGCGGCGGCGCGCGGCTGGGCCGCCTCGGCGGAGGCGTCCTTGCTCACGGAGAAGCGGAACCCGAGCGTGGCACCGTCCGCGGGGCGGGCCGTCGAGGGGCCCTGGGTGGCGTATGCCCAGCGGCCGCCCGCACCGTCCCAGAACGACCAGTAGCGGTAGCTCGCCGCCAGGGCGGGGGAGGCCGCGAACAGGGTCAGCACCAGGCCCAGCACGGCCAGGACGCCCGTGAGCGCACCGGCCGCCGCGCGGGTGCGGGTGCGGGTGCCGCGGCGGGTCACAGCTGCTTCTTCCGGCGGCCGCTCAGCAGGATGCCGATGCCCATGCCGGCCGCGGCGCCCGCGCCGATGATCCACCAGAGGTTCTGGCCGCCGGAGCCCGGCTTCTGCTCGCCCTCCACCTTCTGCGGCTCGGCGTCCGGCGCGGCCGGGGCCGGGCCCGTGGCGTTCAGCGCCGCCACCAAGTCGACGCCGCCGAAGGCCTTCGGGTCGGTGCCCGTCGCGTGGGCGGTCAGGACCAGGGTGGCCAGCGCGGCCGGGTTGCGGTTGGCCCACGCGGTGGAGTTCTTCTGCAGCCACTCCAGGGCGCCCGCCGCCGCCTGCCGGTGCCCGGCCGCGGCCAGGGCGATCACGGCGTCGGCGGTGTTGCCGGTGTCGGCGGTGGGCTGGTCGGCGCCCGGGGTGACGGCCGTCAGGTGGCCGTCCTTCTTCAGCGCCTCGGCCAGGTAGCCGGCCGCGCCCTGGGCCGCGCCCGCCGGGTCGGCGGAACCGGCCGGGCAGGCCAGCGCGGCGGCCGCGGTGTCCGTGGCGGCCGGCTCGACGACGATGCCCTTGCCCAGGGCGGCCAGCGCGGCGGCGGCCGTGGCGTCGGCGTTCGCGGCGAGCTTGCCGTCGGCCGGCTGGTACCCGAAGGCACCCCGGTCGGAGGCCGGCTCGGCGGAGCAGCCGAGCTGGAAGGAGAGCAGGCCGTCGTACGCGGACTTGCCGGCCTTCGACTTCACCTCGGCGGGCTTCTCGCCCGCCGCGGCGAGCGCGCTGATCACGATGGAGGTGGAGCTGCCCTCGCTGGGGGAGCCCGGCACGTAGGCCCAGCCGCCGTCGTCGTTCTGTACGGACTTCAGCCAGTCCGTCGCCTTCTTGACCTGCGCGTCCTTGCCGCCGAGGACCTTCAGGGCCTGCACGGCGACGGCCGTCGCGTTGGTGTCGTACATCGTCTTGTCGTCGCAGGCCACGGCCGCGTCCGCGCGGAACGAGGCGAAGCCGCCGCTCGCGCACTGCTGTCCGGTGAGCCAGTCCACGGCCTGCGGGGCGGGCTTCAGGCCCACCGTGCGCTGCGCGATCAGCGCGAGGGACTGGCGCCACACCCCGTCGTACGTCGGGTCGGCCTTGCCGAACAGGCCCGACGGGACGACCGGCGGCGCGGACGGCGACGGCGTGTCGGCGAGGGCGGCGGGGGCGGCACCCACGCAGAGCACGGCGGATGCGGCGAGCGCGGCTGCGCTGCGGCGGACGTTCATGGCGGGGCGGGTGCCTCTCGTACGGGGGGCGGGAGACAGGCACGCGCAGGCACCGGGCTCCGGCTCCGTTTACCTCGACGGTGCCGGCCGCCGGAAGCCCCGGCGGCACGAGCCGCGCACCTCCGGTACGGGGCATTCCGGCTGCCGTCCCGCGTTCTGCGGGCCGGGTTCACGGTTGCGGGTCAGCGCCGGATTCGCACCGGCTTCCCCCCATACGGATGTGTGGACGACGGCCTCACTCTACCGGCCCGTAGCCCCCGCGCCCGGTGGCACGGGAGCCCGTACGAACGGCCCCGGCCCGTGCCGGGCGGCGGCTACAGCGCCCGGTACGCCACCGGGTCCGTGCCCGGCACCGCCTCCGCCCGGCCCTGCTTCACCAGCCTCCGCAGATGGGCCTCCGCTTCGGAGACGGCGATGTTCCGGGAGCCGTACGGGATCTGCTCCCAGGGCCGGTTCCACTCCATCCGCTCCGCGAGCCCCCAGGGGGTCAGCGGCTCGGCCAGCAGCCGCCACAGCCCGGTCAGCCGCTCCTCGTGGTGCTCCAGCAGCTCCCGTACGCGGGCGGGCGCGTCGGTGAAGGCGTGCTGGTGGGCCGGGAGCACCTCGGCGGGCGCCAGGCGGCCGACGCGTTCGAGGGAGTCGAGGTAGTCGCCGAGCGGGTCGGTGACCCGGGTGTCCTCCGGGGCCTCGTACAGGCCGATGTGCGGGGAGATCCCCGGCAGGAGGTGGTCGCCGGAGAAGAGCCGGCCGTTGCCGGGGAGGCCGGCGGGGTGCCGCTCCTCCAGGTGCAGGCAGACGTGGCCGGGAGTGTGCCCGGGGGTCCAGACCGCGCGGAGCCGCCGCCCGGGGAGGGGCAGCAGCTCGCCCGGGACGATCTCCCGGTCGGGCACGGCGGCGCTGAGCCCGGGCAGGGTACGGACCCGGCCGCTCGCCCGGGCCGCGCGGAGCGGGGCGACGTGCTCCTCGGGCGCCCCGGCGGCGGCCAGCTTCCCGCTCATGTAGTCGAACCAGACACCCGGCTCGGCGGAGCGGGTCCGCAGGACGACCTCGGTGTCGGCGGCGTGCATCGCGATCCACGCGCCCGACGCCTCCCGCACCTGCCCGGACAGGCCGTGGTGGTCGGGGTGGTGGTGGGTGATGACGACCCCGTGCACGTCGGCGACGGCGATGCCGAGCGCGCCGAGGCCGGCGGTGAGGGTGTCCCAGGAGGCGGGGTCGTCCCAGCCGGTGTCGATCAGGACGGGCCCGGCGTCGGTGTCGAGGACGTGGACGAGGGTGTGGCCGAGCGGGTTGTCGGGGATCGGGACCTGGATGGCGTGGACACCGCCGCCGTGGTCGGTGACCTGTGGCACGACCTCTGGCACGACCTCTGGCATGACCTCTGACACGGGTGCTCCCTGGCTGACTCGATCCACTGATCCGCTCTGGCGAGAACGTGTTTCAGTAGTAGCCCAAGTCGACTGGTTTCCAAAAGTCCTGACTGGTCGTCGGATCGTCGGGAGGTCCGTCCCGACCGTGGACTCCTCGAACTAGAACTGGTATCAGTTCTGCGACATCGGTGAGATCGTGCGCAGCCCCTGGAGGCATCGGACATGACCGAGCTCGTGGAACACGGCCAACTGTTCATCGGCGGGGAATGGACCGATCCGCTGGGCACCGGCACCATCCGGATCGTCTCCCCCCACACCGAGCAGGTCATCGGCAGCGTCCCGCACGCCTCCGAGGCGGACGTGGACCGCGCCGTGGCCGTCGCCCGCAAGGCCTTCGACGAGGGACCCTGGCCCCGCCTGTCCCTGGACGAGCGGATCGCCGTCGTCTCCCGCATCAAGGACGCCATCGCCGTCCGGCACGAGGAGATCGCCCGCTCCATCAGCTCCCAGAACGGCTCCCCGTACTCCTGGAGCGTCCTCGCCCAGGCGCTCGGCGCGATGATGGTCTACGACTCCGCCATCAAGGTCGCCGCCGCATACCCGTACGAGGAGCGCCGTCAGGGCGCGCTCGGCCCGATCCTCGTACGCCGCGAACCCGTCGGGGTCGTCGCCGCCGTCATCCCCTGGAACGTCCCCCAGTTCGTGGCCGCGGCGAAGCTCGCGCCCGCGCTGCTCACCGGCTCGTCGGTGATCCTCAAGCCGTCACCCGAGGCCCCGCTGGACTCCTTCATCCTGGCGGACATCGCACGGGAGGCCGGGCTGCCGGAGGGCGTGCTGTCCATCCTGCCCGCCGACCGGGAGGTCAGCGAGTACCTGGTGGGGCACCCCGGCGTCGACAAGGTCGCCTTCACCGGCTCCGTCGCCGCCGGCAAGCGGGTCATGGAGGTCGCCGCCCGCAACCTGACCCGGGTCACCCTCGAACTCGGCGGCAAGTCCGCCGCCGTGATCCTCCCCGACGCGGACCTGGCGGCCACCGTGGCGGGCATCGTCCCCGCCGCCTGGATGAACAACGGCCAGGCGTGCGTGGCGCAGACTCGGATCCTCGCCCCGCGCAGCCGGTACGAGGAGGTCGCCGAAGCCCTCGCGGCGGCCGCCGGCGCCCTCGTGGTCGGCGACCCGCTGGACCCGGCGACCCAGCTCGGGCCGCTCGTCGCGAAGCGGCAGCAGCAGCGGTCGCTGGACTACATCCGGATCGGCCAGGAGGAGGGCGCGAAGGTCCTGGCGGGCGGCGGCCGCCCGGCCGGCCTGGAGCGGGGCTGGTACGTGGAACCCACCCTCTTCGGCGACGTCGACAACTCGATGCGGATCGCCCGCGAGGAGATCTTCGGCCCGGTCGTGTGCCTGATCCCGTACGGGGACGAGGCGGAGGCCGTACGGGTGGCCAACGACTCGGAGTTCGGGCTGAGCGGCAGCGTCTGGACGGCCGACGTGGAGCACGGCATCGACTTCGCGCGCCGCGTGCGCACCGGCACCTTCAACGTGAACACCTTCAGCCTGGACATGCTGGGTCCGTTCGGCGGCTACAAGAACAGCGGCGTGGGGCGGGAGTTCGGCCCGGAGGGACTGAGCGAGTACCTGGAGCACAAGATGATCCACCTCCCGGCGGGTGCGTGATGGGGGAGGGCGGGGACCGGTGGCAGGTTGAAGTCGACCGGGGGGTCTGCATCGGCTCGGGCATGTGCGTGACCCACGCCCCCGACGCCTTCACCCTCGACTCGGCCCGCCAGTCCCACCCCCGGTCGGCGGAGACGGACGCCAACGAACCCACCCTGACGGCCGCCGAGGGCTGCCCGGTGGAGGCCATCCTCATCACCTTGTCGGCGACGGGGGAGGCGGTGTTCCCGCCGGAGGAGTGAGGGGCGGGGGCCGGGTGAGCGGGATCCCCTCGGGCGGTCTCAGAGCTGGTTGGGGGCTTCCCGTCAGTCCCATCGTCCTTCCGTGTCGTGCCGGCCTGTCAAGGGCGCTCCTTCGTCGCGTCACTTCGTGATCGCCTTCGGCGACCCTTGACAGGCCGTCCCGCCCCGGAAAGCCGAAAGACTGCCGGGAAACCCCCAAAGAAACGGCACGGTCGATGGTTGGAGGGACGGGTCTCTCGGCGATGGGCGAGGGGCCGGGCGTCGGCCCGCCGGGCATCCGGGCCCGCCCAGTCCCGATCCCGGACCAGGGGCGCGACTACCCGCACGAGAGGTCGATCAGAGCCCCTGGGAAGCCCCCAGGCGCGACAGATCGCTACGCGCTCCTCGAATCTCAGCGTCCGACGACCGCCTGTGGCCGATACCCGCACCAGAGGGCGAAAAGAGCAGCCCAGGGAGCCGACAGGCGCGACAGATCGCTACGCGCTTCTCACGTTTCGGCGGCTGGCGGCCGTCTGGGGCTGGTTTCACGGGTGGATGAGGGCTTCGAGGGCTTCGCGGGCGGAGAAGGACTCGAAGAGGCGGACGATCGGTCCCTGGGCGGAGGCCAGGACGGCGTAGTGCTCCGGGATGAGGGAGAGGTCGCCCCATGGCTCCTCGACATGCGCGCGGGTCAGGAGACGGCCGGAGCTGTGCCGGATCCAGGGGACGACGAGGAAGTCGGCCAGTTCCGGGAGGGTGGCCAGGGGCGTCGTGGTGGGGCGTTCGACGAGCTCGACGGGGCCGGGGAGGCCGTCGCCCCGGCAGGCGAGGAGGCGGGAGGCGATGTCCCGCCGCACGCCCCAGGTCTCGGCTATGACGGATATCTCCGCCCGCATGGTCTCGCTGATGGCCACCTGGTGTTCCAGGAGCCCGCCGACCAGGAGGTCGAGTCCGGCCTCCTGCTCGCCGATGTCCCAGCACACCTGGACCTCGTAGCCCTCGCCGTCGGGCAGGACACTGACGAAACGGCTCCATACATCAGCTTCAGCGATCATCCGGAGAGGCTACGTCCATTTCTCGCCTGAGAGACTACGCGCCTGTCTATCAAGGGAGTTGTGATGCAGGTAGCCGTTGTCACCTTCGACGGATTCAACGAACTCGACAGCTTCATAGCCTCTGCGCTGATCAGCAAGGCCGGCCTCAAGGCCTACATCACGACGCCCACCCCCGTGGTGACCTCGATGAACGGTGTCGAGGTGACCGGGCAGCGGTCGATGGACTTCGTGGCCGAGGCCGATGTCGTACTCATCGGCAGCGGTGTGAAGACGCGCGACGTGGTCGCCGACGACCGGCTGCTCTCCATGCTGCCGCTCGACCCCTCCCGACAGCTGATCGGTTCGCAGTGTTCCGGTGCGCTGGTCCTCGCGAAGCTCGGGCTGCTGGGCGACATGCCGGCCTGTACGGACATGACGAGCCGCCCGTTCGTCGAAGCCGAGGGCGTGACCGTCCTGGACGCCCCCTTCCACGCCGAGGGGAACATCGCCACCGCCGGCGGCTGCCTGGCGTCCCAGTACCTCGCCACCTGGGTCATCACCCGCACCCTCGGCGAGGAGGCCGCGCGCGCCGTCATCGACTACGCCGGACCGGTCGGTGAGAAGCTCGAAACCGTCGAGCGCTCCCTCCGCGCCGTCCGCGCCGGTGAGGCCGCGATGACCTCCTGAGTGCGGACACCAGCCCCAGACGGTCGTCGGACGCGGAGATTCGAGGAGCGCGTAGCGATCTGTCGCGCCTGTCGGACCCCCAGGTTGATCTCTTCGCCCTCTGGTGCGGGTATCAGCCCAAGGCGGTCGCCGGACGCTGAGACGAGAGAAGCGTGTAGCGATCTGTCGCGCTTGGGTGGTCTGGAGGTCGCTCTGGTCGACCTCTCGTGCGGGTAGCCGGGCCACGGCTCGGAATCTCGACTGCTGAGGGCCCGGATGCCCGGGGGCCAGCCCCTGGCCCCTCGACTGGTCCCTGAGGGACCCGTCCCTTCTCCTCTGGACCGTGCCGTTTCTTTGGGGGTTTCCCGGCAGTCTTTCGGCTTTCCGGTTCGGGCCGGTCGGTCAAGGGTGGCCGAAGGCCATCGCGTAGCGACGCGACGAAGGAGCGCCCTTGAGGGACCGGGCCGAACCGGAAGGACGATGGGACTGACGGGAAGCCCCCAACCAGCCCTGAGGCCGTCCGAGGGGACCCCGCCCCCACCCCCGACCCGCCGAGATCAGGCCTTTCCGGGCCGAGTCCCCCGCCCCGTCCCGGCCGCGGCCGCGGCCCCCGGCCCCGCCCCCGTGAGGTCGATCAGCCGGCACACCGTCTCGATGTCGATCTTCACCTGGGCGATGGACGCCCGGCCCGAGAGCCAGGTGATCAGGGCCGAGTGCCAGGTGTGCTCGATGACCCGGACCGCCGAGAGCTGTTCCGCCGTCGGCGGGGCGTCGAGGCCCATGGCGTCCAGGATGATCGCGGTCGTCAGCCGCGAGACCGTGTCCACCTCGGGGGACACGCTCCGGTCCGCGAAGGTCAGGGCGCGGACCATGGCGTCCGCGAGGTGCGGCTCGCGCTGGAGGGCGCGGAAGGCGCGCATCAGGGTCTCCGCGACCCGGGCCGCCGGCTCCTCGCCCGCCGGGGGGCGCTTGCGCAGGGTCGTGTGCATGTGCTGGAGCTGGTCCTGCATGGTGGCGACCAGCAGGTGCACCTTGGACGGGAAGTAGCGGTACAGGGTGCCCAGTGCGACGTTCGACGACTCGGCGACCTCCCGCATCTGCACGGCGTCGAAGCCGCCCCGGCTGGCCAGCTGCGCGCTCGCGTGCAGGATCCGACGGCGGCGCGCCTCCTGGCGCTCCGTCAGGGGAGGCGTCACGGTCTTCGCTTCCGCTGTCATGTGTCCCGTTCCTGGCGTTCCGTTTCCTGGCGTTCCGTGTCGCTGCGGGGGCTGATTCCGGGATGGTCCGGGGGTCAGCATGTCAGGCGTCCGAGCCGTGGCGCGAATCACCTGCTCCGCCTCTTACGGTGTGGTTTCCGGCCGGTAGATTCAATGGTCTTCAGAGGATCAACTCTGAAACTTGTTCTACATTATCCGAGCGGTTACGCTCCGGCGAAAGTGCAGGGAGAAGGGGGCCGAGAGTGTCCGCAGAGGCCATGGTGGCGAGCCCTTTCGCGGGTTCCGCCACCGACGGCGACCGCCCGTTGCGCATCGCACTCCTCACCTATAAGGGGAACCCGTTCTGTGGCGGCCAGGGCGTCTACGTCCGGCACCTCTCGCGGGAGCTGGTGAAGCTCGGGCACTCCGTCGAGGTCATCGGCGCGCAGCCCTATCCGGTGCTGGACACCGGGGCCACGCTCACCGAGCTCCCGAGCCTGGACCTGTACCGCAGCCCCGACCCGTTCCGCACCCCCAAGCGCGACGAGTACCGGGACTGGATCGACGCCCTGGAAGTCGCGACGATGTGGACCGGCGGCTTTCCCGAGCCGCTGACGTTCTCGTTGCGCGCCCGGCGACACCTCCAGGCCCGCGCGGGCGAGTTCGACGTCATCCACGACAACCAGACCCTCGGCTACGGCCTGTTGGGCGACCTCGGCGCGCCCCTGGTGACCACCATCCACCACCCCATCACCGTCGACCGCAAGCTGGACCTCGCCGCCGCGAAGGACCGCAAGAAGCGCGCCTCCGTGCGGCGCTGGTACGCGTTCACGCGCATGCAGGGCCGGGTGGCCCGCCGCCTGCCCTCCGTGCTGACGGTCTCGGGCTCCTCGCAGCAGGAGATCGCCGAGCACCTCGGGGTGCGCGACGACCGCATCCACGTCGTGCACATCGGCGCGGACACCGACCTCTGGTCGCCGGACCCGTCCGTCGCGGAGGTTCCCGGGCGGATCGTGACGACCTCCAGCGCCGACGTCCCGCTCAAGGGGCTCGTCCACCTCGTCGAGGCGCTCGCCAAGCTCCGTACCGAGCGCCCCGACGCCCACCTCGTCGTCGTCGGCAAGCGCGCCGAGAGCGGGCCGGTCGCCCGCGCGATCGAGACGTACGGGCTCCAGGACGCGGTGCGGTTCGTCAAGGGCATCACCGACGCGGAACTCGTGGACCTGGTGCGCAGCGCCCAGGTCTCCTGCGTGCCCTCCCTCTACGAGGGCTTCTCGCTCCCGGCGGCCGAGGCCATGGCCACCGGCACCCCGCTGGTCGCCACCACCGGCGGGGCCATCCCCGAGGTGTCCGGCCCCGACGGGGAGACCTGCCTGGCCGTGCCGCCCGGTGACGCGGGGGCGCTGGCCGGTGCGCTGGGCAGGCTGCTGGGCGACGCGGAGCTGCGCGCCCGTCTGGGGGCCGCCGGCCGGGAGCGGGTGCTGACCCGGTTCACCTGGGCCAAGGCGGCCGAGGGCACCGCCGCGCACTACAGAGCCGCCATCGCGCAGGCCGCCGCCGCCCGGACCCGGTGAGCGGCGCGCCCCGGGGCCGCGAGCACCATCCGCACATACCCGTAGTACCCGTAGTACGCGTAGCACCCGCATGACCCGTATCAACTGCTCCACCCGCACCACCCTTCACCCCCGTGACCGCGAAGGCAGGACCCCGTGCTGACCGTCGATTTCTCCCGGTTCCCGCTCGCCGCAGGCGACCGTGTGCTCGATCTGGGCTGCGGCGCAGGCCGGCACGCCTTCGAGTGCTACCGGCGCGGCGCCCAGGTCGTCGCCGTCGACCGCAACGGCGAGGAGATCCGCGAGGTCGCCAAGTGGTTCGCCGCCATGAAGGAGGCCGGTGAGGCGCCGGCCGGCGCCACCGCCACCGCCATGGAGGGCGACGCGCTGGCCCTGCCCTTCCCGGACGAGTCCTTCGACGTCGTCATCATCTCCGAGGTGATGGAGCACATCCCCGACGACAAGGGCGTCCTCGCCGAGATGGTGCGCGTGCTCAAGCCCGGCGGCCGGATAGCGGTCACCGTCCCGCGCTACGGCCCGGAGAAGATCTGCTGGGCGCTGTCCGACGCCTACCACGAGGTCGAGGGCGGCCACATCCGCATCTACAAGGCGGACGAGCTCCTCGCCAAGATGGAGGCCGCCGGCCTCAAGCCGTACGGCACCCACCACGCGCACGGCCTGCACTCCCCGTACTGGTGGCTCAAGTGCGCCTTCGGCGTCGACAACGACAAGGCGCTGCCGGTCAAGGCGTACCACAAGCTCCTGGTCTGGGACATCATGAAGAAGCCCCTCGCGACCCGGCTCGCCGAGCAGGCCCTCAACCCGGTCATCGGCAAGAGCTTCGTGGCGTACGCGACCAAGCCCCACCTGCCCGTCGGCGCAGCCGGCTCCGCCCAGTGAGCTCGCCGGAGCGCACCGTTCCCGAGCACCTCGTCCTGGACGGCGTGCTGACCGCCGAGGAGGCGGCGCGGACCGTCGAGGGGATCCTGGCCGTGCAGCGCGCGGACGGGGCCATACCGTGGTTCCGCGGCCACCACCTCGACCCGTGGGACCACACCGAGGCCGCGATGGCCCTGGACACGGCGGGCGAGCACGAGGCGGCCGAGCGGGCCTACGCGTGGCTGGCCCGGCACCAGAACCAGGACGGCTCCTGGTACGCGGCGTACGCGGACCGGCCCGACGGCGTGGACACGGCCGCGCCGCAGGACGCGGGCCGGGAGACGAACTTCGTCGCCTACATAGCCGTCGGCGTCTGGCACCACTACCTGGCCACCGGCGACGACACCTTCCTGGACCGGATGTGGCCGGCGGTCGTCGCGGCCGTCGAGTTCGTCCTCGCGCTCCAGCAGCCGGGCGGCGAGATCGGCTGGAAGCGGGAGGCGGACGGCACGCCCGTCACCGACGCCCTGCTGACCGGCTCCTCCTCCATCCACCAGGCGCTGCGCTGCGCGCTGGCCATCGCGGACCACCGCGGCGACCCGCAGCCGGACTGGGAGCTGGCGACGGGTGCGCTCGCGCACGCGATACGCCGGCACCCGGAGCGGTTCCTGGACAAGGACCGCTACTCGATGGACTGGTACTACCCGGTGCTGGGCGGGGCGCTGTCCGGGCCGGAGGCGAAGGCGCGCATCGAGGGGCGCTGGGACGAGTTCGTCGTCCCGGACCTGGGGGTGCGGTGCGTGCTGCCGAACCCGTGGGTGACGGGCGGGGAGTCCTGTGAGCTGGCGCTGACCCTGTGGGTGATGGGGGAGTCGGACCGGGCGCTGGAGGTGCTGCGCTCGATCGGGCACCTGCGCGCCGAGAACGGCATGTACTGGACGGGGTACGTCTTCGAGGACCGGGCGGTGTGGCCGGTGGAACAGACGGCCTGGACGGCGGGTTCGCTGCTGCTCGCGGTGGCGGCGCTGGGCGGGGACGAGGCGACCGGGGAGGTCTTCGGCGGGCTGGCCCTGCCGGCGGGCCTGGAGCCGGACTGCTGCCGTTGAGCTGCCGCTCCTGAACCGGGCGCTGAGCCCGGAGCTTCGTTCCCGGCCCCGGCCGGCCGTACGCCCCGGCCGGCCCCGTGCGCCGGGGGACCCCCGAACGGGTCCCCCGGGTGGTGGTGCCCGGTGCCCGGGGTGAGGCTGCGGGGGACACCTCAGTCCCCGGAGGCAACCGTGGCCGTACCCGCAACCGTCCGTATCCGTCGAGCCCTCACGGCGGTGGTGCTGTCCACCGCGCTGCTGGCCGGTGCCACCGCGTGCGGCAGCGGTGGCGACCGGGGGCAGCGGGAGGAGATCTCCTCGGCCGCCGCCCAGGAGCTGGCGGTCCTGGCCGTGGCGGAGCCGGACGCGGCCGCGGCCGACGAGCTGGCCGCGGCGACGCCCTCACCGACGACCCCGGCCGAGAAGCAGAAGTTCGCCAAGACGCGGTTCGTCGCCAATGCGGGGCTCGCGGCCGGGGCGACGTACCAGTGGATCGTGAAGCCGTACCGCGAGGGCAAGTTCAAGAAGGGCGCGAAGGGGCGCACGTTCGCGCTGATCAAGGCGGGTCTGGCGGGCGCCTTCGCGTACAACCGGCTGAAGGCGGCCGCGGAGAACGCCAAGGGCGACCCGCTGCTGTCGAAGGCGATGGGCCCGCTGACGGCGGGCATCGAGTCCCTCAAGGGGCTGGCCACCAAGCTCCGCAAGGGTGAGGCGGGCGACGCCGACATCGACGCCTTCGACAACGTCATCAACGGCGTCAAGGAAGCCGGCAAGAACGCGGGCGCCGTGGTCACCGACAAGGTGCCGAGCACCTCGCAGCTGACCGGCTGATCCGGCCGCCTGTTTGAATGGCCGGTGTGATCGAGTTCCTGTTCTTCGCCCTCGCGGCGGCCGGCCTGGGCTGGCTGCTGCGCCGCAAGCAGCGTCAGCGGACCGCGGCCGGCAGCCCCGCCGGGATCCCGGGCATGGCCCGGACCCCGGCGGGCGGCGGCCGCTGGCGTTCCGGCCGGCTGTACGCGGACCAGGGCGCCGCCCGCTGGCAGCCCGGCCGGGGTCCGGCCGTGTCCCTGGCGGGCGCCCGGGCCACCGGCGTACGGGTGCCCTCCGTACGGGAGGGCATCTCCATCAACCCGGGCTCCCGGATCGTGGCCTGCGCCCTGGAGGGCGGGGGGACGATGGAGATCGCCGTGATGCCGCTGGACCTGCGCGGGCTCCTGGACGCCGTGCCGGAGGCGACGGAGCGGCCGGAGCAGAAGGACCGGACGGACCGGACTGACTAGACCGGGTCGGGCATGGGGAACCAGTCGGTCCAGCTGCCGTCGTGGTGGCGGGTCTTCACGAAGCGCCAGCCGTCGTTGCCCTCGACGGAGAGGCTGAACTGCCAGGGGTCGCCGCCGCTGAAGCGGTCGATGACGACGATCTCGCTCCTGGCGGTGCCGCCCATGGACGACCAGTGGGTCCAGTCGCCGTCGGAGTCGGTCCAGCGGGTCCACACGGCGTTGTCGGTGCCGACCAGGAACTGCTGCTTCCCGCCGTCGGGGAGCTTGTGCTTGGTCACCCCGTACTGGCAGATGTAGATGCCGCCGCCGCCGGCCTTGCAGTGGTCGGCGGCGTCGGCCGGAGCGGTGGCCAGGGCCAGGCCCGCGACGGTGGCGGCCGCGAGGACGCCCGCCTTGATCCGGTTGGTGCTGATGGCTGTTCCCCTTTGTGGAGCTGTGCGTCGGTGGTCGTGCACCATGCTCCGGCGCGGGGCAAACGCTTCGCTAACGTACGGCTGCTCAGCCGTTCAGCTCCGCCAGCACCCGCAGGGTGTGCGGGTCCGGGGCCGTGACCAGCAGGTCGGTGACGGGGCCCTTGCGCCACAGTTCCAGCCGCTCCGCGATCCGCTCGCGCGGGCCGACGAGGGAGATCTCGTCCGCGAACGCGTCCGGGACGGCGAGCACCGCCTCCTGCCTGCGCCCGGCCAGGAACAGCTCCTGGACGCGCCGGGCCTCGGCCTCGTAGCCCATGCGGCCCATCAGGTCGGCGTGGAAGTTGCGGGCCGCGTGGCCCATGCCGCCGATGTAGAAGCCGAGCATCGCCTTGACCGGGAGCAGCCCCTCGGCGACGTCGTCGCAGACCTGGGCGCGGGCCATCGGGGCGATCATGAACCCGTCGGGGAGGTCCGTCAGCGAGGCCTGGTAGACGTCGGTGCGGGTGGGCGACCAGTAGAGGGGGAGCCAGCCGTCCGCGATGCGGGTGGTCTGGGCGATGTTCTTCGGGCCCTCCGCGCCCAGCAGCAGCGGGAGGCCGGCGCGCAGCGGGTGGGTGATGGGCTTGAGGGGCTTGCCGGTGCCGGTGCCGTCGGCGCCCCGGTAGGGGTGGCTGTGGAAGCGGCCGTCCAGGGTGACGGGGGCCTCGCGGCGCAGCACCTGGCGTACGACGTCCACGTACTCCCGGGTCGCGGTGAGCGGGCTCGCGGGGAAGGGGCGCCCGTACCAGCCCTCCACCACCTGGGGGCCGGAAAGGCCGAGGCCCAGCATCATCCGGCCGCCGGAGAGGTGGTCGAGGGTCAGGGCGTGCATGGCGGTGGCGGTCGGGGTGCGGGCGGCCATCTGGGCGATGGCGGTGCCGAGCCGGATGCGGGAGGTGTGCGCGGCGATCCAGGTGAGCGGGGTGAAGGCGTCGGAGCCCCAGGCCTCGGCGGTCCACACCGAGTCGTAGCCGAGGCGTTCGGCTTCGGTGGCGAGGCCGAGGTGGGCGGGGCTGGGCCCGCGGCCCCAGTAGCCGAGTGCGAGTCCGAGGCGCATGTACGGTCCCCTCCGCAGGCCTGATCTGACGATGTGTCAGCTGATGTGATGTCAGGCGACTGTAGGGCACGCGCGTCCCGCCGGGAAGTGCGGCGGCCCCCCGCCCGGGTGGGGGCGGGGGGCCGTGGACCGTGGCGCGGGGCCGGGTCAGCCGCGCTGGATGCCCGAGGTGTCGTTCAGGACGCCGCGGCGGCCGTCCTGGGTCTGTGCCACCAGCGCCGACGGGCCGCGCTGGTCGACGGCCAGGTACCAGGTGCCCGGCGCCAGCTCGGCGACCGGGACGGGGGAGCCGTCCTCGCCGTAGAGGGGCCGGGCCACCGGCACCGCGAACCAGAACGGCGTGAAGTCCGCCGCCGGGGCCGGCGCCGCCTCCTGCGGTCCGGGCGCCGGGGTGCCCCCGTACGGCGGGACCGGCTGCGGGGTGGTCCCGTAGCCCTGCGGCTGCTGCTGGCCCGGGTAGCCGTAGCCGGTGCCGGGCTGGCCGCCGTACGGCTGCGGGGCGGCGGGACGCGGCTCGGGCACCAGCGGCCCGGCCAGCGCCGGGATCTTCGTACCGGCGACGGCGACGCCCGCCAGGGCGAGGTTGGCGAGGAAGGCGATGATGCTGCCCGCGCCCAGGTCCCACTTGGACGGGCAGGTGATCAGCGACCACAGCGAGGCCCAGGCCGCCGCCACGGCCAGTACGGTGCCCCACGCCGTCAGGGTCAGGTTCCCGAGCTTGCGGCCCTCGGGCTGGAACCGGGCCCCGATCAGCAGCCCGGCGGCGATGAAGCCGGTCAGGAAGACGGTCGGCAGCGCCAGCCCGAAGAAGTCCGTGTCCCACGCACTCGGGAGGTCCAGGAGGGTGGCGGAGTAGAAATCGAGGAACGAGGCGATGAACAGCAGGACCGCTGCTCCGATCACCACGCCGTCACCTCGCGTGAGGGAGCGGATGTTCACGTCTGGGGGTGTCCTTCTCGGTCTTGGCTGGGGCGAGCGGGCGCCCCCATGGTACGGAGCTTCGCGCGGCCGAGAGGATCGGGGCGGCGAGCCGCCCCGGGACGACTGACCCGTGAACTACCCGCCCAGGAAGCCGGTGATGCCGTCCGCGATCCCCTGCGCCGCCTTCTGCCGCCAGTCCGGACTCATCAGCTGCGCCGCGTCCTTGTCGTCACGCATGTTGCCGCATTCGAGGAACACCTTCGGCCGGGTCGAGAGGTTGAGCCCGCCCAGGTCGTCGCGGACCACCAGCCCGGTGCCGCTGCCCAGGTAGTTGGCGGGGGAGGAGCCGGTGGCGCGGCCGAAGTTGCTCGCGATGCGTTCGCCGAGGTCCCGGGAGGGGCCGACGATCTTCGCGGTGTCCGCCGCGCCGCCCTTGACCCGGGCCGGGAGGATGACGTGGAAGCCCCGGTTGCCGGCGGAGGCGCCGTCGGCGTGCACGGAGACGACGGCGTCGGCCGCCGCCTCGTTCCCGATCCGGGCCCGCTCGTTGATGCAGGGGCCCCACGGGCGGTCTCCCTCGTGGGTGAAGACCACCTTGGCGCCCTTGGCCTCCAGCAGGGCGCGCGCCCGGCGGGAGACGTCGAGGGAGAACTCCGCCTCCATGTAACCCGAGTTGGTGGTGGTGCCGGTGGTGTCGCACTCCTTGCGGCTGGTGCCGATGTCCACCTGCTTGTTGATCTCGGCGGAGTGCCGGAAGTTGCCCGTGTTGTGGCCGGGGTCGATGACCACGGTCCGGCCGGTGAGCGGGCCCTTCGCGGGAGCGCCGGCCCCGGTGGGGCTCTGGGCGGGGCTCGCGGCGGGCGTGCCCGGGCCCGGCGTCGGGGAGGCGCTGGCCTTGGCGTCCGACCCCGCCGTCGTGTGCGAGGCGGCGAGCGGCATGCCCCCGGGCTGCCGCCCGCCGGACTCGGAGCCGGTCAGGACCTGGGTCAGCACCCAGCCCGCCAGACAGGTCGGGGCGAGCGCCGCCAGCGCCACCGTGAGGGCGGGCCGGCGCGCGAACCAGGGCCGGTCCGGGCTGATCGAGGACCGGGACTCGGGAAGCGGGGGGCTGTCGTCGTAGCGCACGTCGCGATGCTAGAACGCCCGCGCGGGCCCCGTACGGACCATGGGCCATCCGGGGGCGTGGTGTGATTGTCGTCTTATGCCCCCGCCGCGCCCCCGGCGGCACCCCTGGATGCCCGCTGGATGCCCGCTAGATGCCCGCGCCGGTGCGCCGGAGCACGCGCAGGGAGTCCGTCACCGAGACCTCCTCGAAGGCGCCGGAGGCCAGCGCGCGCAGGTAGATCCGGTACGGGGCCTGGCCGCCGTCGGCCGGGTCCGGGAACACGTCGTGGATCACCAGCGTGCCGCCCTCCGCGACGTGCGGGGCCCAGCCCTCGTAGTCGCCGGTGGCGTGCTCGTCGGTGTGGCCGCCGTCGATGAAGACGAAGCCGAGCTTGCCGCCCCAGGCCGCGGCGACCTGCGGGGACCGGCCGACGATCGCGATGACGTGCTCCTCCAGACCGGCCCGGTGCAGGGTGCGGCGGAAGGTCGGCAGGGTGTCCATCAGCCCGATCTCCGGGTCCACGACGCCCGGGTCGTGGTACTCCCACCCGGGCTGCTGCTCCTCGCTGCCGCGGTGGTGGTCGACGGTGATCGCGGGGACGCCCGCCTCGCGGGCCGCGTCGGCCAGCAGGATGGTGGAGCGCCCGCAGTACGTGCCGACCTCCAGCAGCGGCAGCCCGAGGCCGGCGGCCGCGGCGGCCGCCTCGTACAGGGCCAGGCCCTCGCGTACGGGCATGAACCCCTTGGCGGCCTCGAAGGCGGCGAGGGTCTCCGGCTTGGGGGCGGCGGCTGCCATGGGTGTTCCTCCGGCGGTGAGCGGGTGTGGCGGCCCATGGTGCCCTACTGCCCGGTAGGGCACCATGCCGGGGTCGCTGCCGTCGCGCTGCCGCTTCAGGGGGTGGCGTTGGCGCAGATCGCCTGGACGGTGAAGTCCACCGTTCCGGTGCTGTCGTTCTGGATCACCCCGTCCCAGCGGGTGTTGTCCTCCCCGGGGACCGTGCCGGACCTCACGACGTGGGTGTCGGGGCCCTGCGGGTTCACGTAGACGCCCCCGCCCGTGACCTTTTTCCCGTCCGGGCAGCGGAGTGTGATGCCGCAGGTGGCGTCCCGGACGCATTCGTTGGTCCGCGAGACCACCTCGTAGCCCGTGAGGCCGCCGCCGGACCCGCTGGTGGACTGCTGTGCGCTCTGGGAGCAGTTGACGTTCTGGGTGCCGGTGAAGGTGTTGCCCGCGCCGGCCTGGCCGGTGGGGAAGCAGGCGACGGTGATGGACGGCAGGTCGAGGAGCGACAGCAGAGAGTCGCCCTCGGCGGCGTGGGCGCTGCCCGCCCCGAGGAGGAGCGCGGTGACGGCGGCGGCCCCGCAGAGAGCCGTCGGCCACTCGGTGAGCTTCATGGCAGTGCCCTTCAGCTTGCGGCGTCCGCGCAGACGGCGTACGCCCTGTAGCGGAGACCTTCACTTGCGGTCGGGAGGCAGGCCGCACCGATCGCGGGGTTGTCGAGGGCCGACAGGAGGTCGTCGTCGGCGGTCGCCGTTCCGGCGGAGAGGACGACCGCCGGGGTGGCGGCCGTACAGAGGGTGGCCAGAGTCCGGGTGGGCTTCATCCGTGAGTCCCCTTTTCCGGCTACTTGAGCAGGCCGCCGAGGGCGGTGGAGTTCGTCGGGGCCGGGGAGAGGCCGGTGAGGAGGCCGGAGACCTGGCGCTTCGCGTCCTTGACGGTCGGCGTGAGGAAGCGCAGGGACAGCAGGTTGTCCAGGCTGAGGGGGCCGGCGGCCCGGGTGCCGGCGGAGGGGGCGGGGGCGGCCTGGGCGGTGGGGGCGGCGGCGAGGCCGATGGCCAGGGCCAGGGCGGCGCCGGACACGGCGCGGGCGAGGTTGAGGTGAGCCATGACCGCCCCAACGGCCGCCGTCCCGCCCGGTTGTGGGGTGGGGGCCGGGCGGGTCCGGGCTTTCGCCCGACTGGCGGTCCGGACTGGGCCGTCCGGGTGGCTCAGTCGAGGTCGTACTCGAAGGTGTAGGAGACGGACTGCTCGCCGTGCCGGGCGACGAAGCCGCCCGTGCCGCGCAGGCCGGTCAGCTCGCCCGTGCCGGAGCCGGGGACGACCGTGAAGGAGCAGCGGGTGGTGCCGTCCTCGTGGAAGGTGCCGTGCTCCTCCAGGGCGAAGCCGCCCTTGCGGCCGTCGAGGCTGCCCGTGAGCAGTTCCGCGCCGGAGTAGGAGCCGGTCGTCGCCGTCAGGTACGCGATCGTGTAGGCGCAGACGGTGCCGGCGGCCTCGATGCCGCCGGAGAAGGTGTTGGCGACCGTGGCCTGTGCCAGCCGGGGCAGTGCGTCGGCGGGGCCGGCGGGACGCTCCTCCCAGTCGGCGTAGGTGAAGTGGCCGGTGGTGGTGCGCGTGGGCATGGGGGTCCTCCCGTCGGGGCGCGCGGGGCCTTCCCCCGTGCTGTGACCAGCCTGGACGCGGTACCTGACACCTCTTGTCAGGTACCGCGGACAGAATGGGCGCATGCGCGCCGACCGGCTTCTCTCCCTGCTCCTGCTGCTCCAGAACCGCGGCCGGATGACCGCCCCGGAGCTGGCGGCGGAGCTGGAGGTGTCCGTCCGCACGGTGTACCGGGACGTCGAGGCGCTCGGCGCGTCCGGTGTCCCCGTACGGGCCGACCGGGGGCCCGCGGGCGGGTACCGGCTGATGGACGGCTACCGGACGCGGCTGACCGGGCTCACCGACGCCGAGGCGGCCTCGCTGTTCCTGGCCGGGGCGCCGGGGCCCGCGCGGGAGCTGGGGCTGGGCGCGGTGCTGGCCACCGCGCAGCTGAAGCTCCAGGCCGCGCTGCCGGCCGGGCCGGCGGACCGGGCCCGGCTCGTGCGGGACCGCTTCCACCTGGACGCGCCCGCCTGGTTCCGGGACGCCGACCCGGTGCCGCACCTGGCCGCGGTGGCGGCGGCGGTGTGGGAGCAGCGGGCGGTGCGGGTGGAGTACCGGCGCTGGTCGGGCGAGGTCCGGCAGCGGGAGCTGCATCCGCTGGGCGTCGTCCTCAAGGGCGGCATCTGGTACCTGGTGGCGGCGCCGGCGGGGGAGGGCGTACGCACCTACCGGGTGTCGCGGCTGCTGTCGGTGGAGGAGACGGGGGAGGGCTTCGGGCGGCCGGCCGGGTTCGAGCTGGTGGCCTACTGGGAGGAGTCCTCCCGGCGCCTGGAGGCGGCGCTCCGGCAGGGGGTGGCGCGGCTGCGGGTCTCGCCGCGTGCGCAGCGGCTGCTGCCGGTGCAGTTCGGGGCGCCGGGGGCGCGGGCGCTGGAGGGGGCAGGGCCGGCGGACGGGGACGGCTGGGCGGAGGTGGAGCTGCCGGTGGAGTCGCAGGCCGTGGCGGTGGGGGACCTGCTCCGGCTGGGTGCGGAGGCGGAGGTGCTGGGCCCGCCGGAGCTGCGGGCGGCGGTGGCCGCGGCGGTGGCCGTCCTGGCGGGCCGGTATGCGATCCCCGTACCGGGGGCGGGAGTTGACGGCTCTGTATGATCCCCTCCCGTACCTGGGGAGGGCGCGAGGCATGGAGCCGTTGGGGCCGTCGGGGCCGTCGTACGTGGGGCCGTTCCGTGTGCTGGGCGTGCTCGGCGAGGGCGGTATGGGCCGCGTGCTGCTGGGCGCCGCGCCGGACGGGCGGCTGGTCGCCGTCAAACAGGTCCTCGCGCGGTTCGCCGACGACGACGGGTTCCGGGCCCGGTTCCGGCGGGAGGTCGCCGCGTCCCGGAAGGTCTCGGGGGCCTATACGGCGGCCGTGATGGAGGCCGACGCGGACGCGCGGACCCCTTGGCTGGCCTCGGTGTTCGTCTCCGGACCCTCGCTGGGGGCGGCCGTCGAGGCGGTCGGGGCGCTGCCCGAGGAGACCGTACGCCGCCTCGCGGCCGGGCTGGCGTCGGCCCTCGCGGAGATCCACCGGGCGGGTCTGGTGCACCGGGACCTGAAGCCCGAGAACGTCCTGCTCGCCGAGGACGGGGTCCGGGTCATCGACCTGGGCATCGCGCGGGCCGCCGAGAGCGGGGCCGACACCCGGCTGACGCACACGGGGCTGGTGATCGGCTCGCCGCCGTTCATGTCGCCCGAGCAGGCCGAGGGGCGGGAACTGACTCCGGCGAGCGACGTGTTCTCGCTGGGCTCCGTGCTGTTCCTGGCCGCCACGGGGCGCAAGCCGTTCGCGGGCTCGTCGACCCTCATGACCCTGTACGACGTGGTGCACGCGGAGCCGGACCTGGCCGCGGTCCCGGCGGGACTGCGGCTCGCGGTGGAGCGCTGCCTGGCCAAGGATCCGGCCGCCCGCCCGGCCCCGGCGGAGCTGCTGGGCCTCCTCGGGCCGGTGGTCCCGGCGGGGCGCTTGCCGTGGCCTCCGGCCGTGCACCGGCTGATCGCCGAGCAGGGGGCGGCCATCGACCGCCTGCTGGGCGGCGCCGCCGAGCCCCCGGCCGGGGAGGCGGCCCGGCCGGCCGAGCCGGAGGCGCCGGCGCCGGCGCCGCCCGCCGCGGCCCGGCCCGCGGCGACGCTCGTGGCGGAGCCGGAGCCGGAGCCGGAGCGGGCCTCGGATCCGCGGGGGGCCGGGGGGCCGGCCCTCGTGCCCCTGCCGGAGGAACCGCCCGTCACCGTCGACGCCCTGGCTCCCGGGCCGGGCGGGCGGTCTTCACGCCGGAGCGTGCTGCGCGTGGCCGGGCCGCTGGTGGCAGCCCTCGCCCTGGTGGGGGCCGGTGTCGGCGTATGGGCGTACGGGCAGCAGTCCGGCGGGTGGTGGGGCGAGAAGGTGCACACGAAGCTGAGCCGCTGCGACGAAGTGGGCGCCAAGCTGCCGCTGCCGTCCGGGGTGGACCGGGCGCCGACGCTGGACACCGTCCTGCCGGAGCGCGGGGCCGGCCCCACCACCTCGGTGCGCTGCTACTGGTTCGGCGAGGGGAAGCCCCGCGTGATCGCGGAATGGGCCCTGAAGCTCGACGCCGAGAACAGCCGGGACACGGTGGAGGAGCAGCGCAAGCGGCTCGCCGCGGACCGGAAGACGGCGGAGACGGCCGCGCGGTCGGTGGTGCAGACGGAGGTGGAGCTCGGCGACGAGACGCTGTGGAAGGACAACTGCGAACTCGTGGTCCGTGACGGGAACCTCCGGCTCTCCGTGTGGAGCGGAGGCGATCCGGGTGGGAGCGGGCAGGCAGGGAGCGGCTCCGGCGCGAGCGAGTCGCCCGCCGCGCCGCCCGAGTGCCGGTCGGAGGCCGTGGCGATCGCCCGTGCCGCCCTCGCGGCCGTCCCGGCCGGCTGACGGGTCGGGCCGGCGCGGGTGGCTGGTCCCGGTGGGGCGGGTGCGGGTGGGTGTGCCGCTGCGCGGGGCGAGGTCCCCTACCCGCCCTTCCACCGTTCCCAGGGGCTCCGCCCCTGACCCCGATACCGGGCGCTGCGCGCCCGCTGCGCTCAAACGCCGCGCGGGCTGCGGCGCTCGCGGACGCACGCCGGGTGGGGGTGGGTCCGCCGGAACGGGGGCCGGTGCGTTCGCCCGTGCGGGCTGCCTGCCCGGGGCCGTTCGCCCGCGCCGCCCTCGCGGCCGTTCCGGCCGGCTGACGGGTCGGGCCGGGCCGGCTGACGGGCCGGGCCGGCGCCGGCGTTCGGGGACGCAGGCCGGGCGGGGGCGGGTCCGCCGGAACGGGGGCCGGTGCCGTTCGCCCGCTCCATCCGCGTGCCCGGGGGCGGTTGCCAGTGCGGGACACGTGCCCGGGGGCCCGTTCAGCGCCCGCCGGGAGGCGTGAGGCGGCGGGGGTTGCTCGTGCCGCAGGTCAGGCAGACCAGCCAGTCGCGGAGTTCGCCCGTGTCGGTCTCCCAGGGTTCGCCGGCGGCGTTGGAGTCCTCCTCGCCGCAGAAGAAGCAGGTTCCCTCGTCGCCCTCCAGGCGCCGCATCGGGCGCAGCGGCCGGTCGGCCCCCCGGCGGTAGCCCAGCCAGTCGCATCCGGTGCACTGCCACCACTGTTCGGGCCTCGGTGACGGCGGTGCACCGCCCCAGCGGTTGCGGAGGTACGAGACGCTCAGCACCGTCAGCGCTCTCCCGCAGCGCGGGCAGTCCGGGTTCATGGCGACAGCCCACCGCAGCCCCGCCCCCGGCGCAAGGGGCGTACCGAGAAGGGGCCGTTTCTGACCTTCCGTCAGATTGAAACGTGTTCTAGTCTGCCGCGCATGGGCATCGGAATCACGCAAGAACAGCGGGAGTTGGCCGACGCCGTGCGCGGCTGGGTGGCCCGGGCCGTACCGCCCGAGGAGGTGCGCAAGCTGCTCGACGCCCCGCCGCAGGCGGGTGCCCGGCCCGGCTACTGGGACGGGCTGGCCGCGTCCGGGCTGCTGGCGCCCCACCTGGAGGGCGGGACCCTGCTGGATCTGGCCGTCGTGGTGGAGGAGGCCGCCCGGGCGGCGCTGCCCGGGCCCTTCCTGCCGAGCGCGCTGGCCTCCGTACTCCTGGACCGGGCGGGGGCCGAACCGCTCGACGCGCGGGTCGGGGCCGTCGCCCTCGGGGCGGGCGGTGTCACCGCCGTCGCCGCCGAGGGGGGCGGATGGCGGCTGGACGGGGTCGCGCCGCCCGTGCTCGGCGCCGCCGAGGCCGACCTCGTGCTGCTCGCCGCCGAGACGGACGGCGGGACCCGCTGGTACGCCGTGGACGCCGCCGCGCTGGAAATCCGCACCCACGAGAGCGCCGACCCCACCCGCCCCACCGCCGAGGTCCGCGCCCGTGCCGTCACCGTCCCGCCCGGCCGGCTGCTGGAGCTGGACCCCGGCCTCGTCCGGGACCTGGCCCGCACCCTGTTCGCCGCCGACGCCTGCGGCACCGCCGCCTGGGCGCTCCACACCGCCGCCGAGTACGCGAAGACGCGCGAGCAGTTCGGCAGCCCCATCGGCCGCTTCCAGGGCGTCAAGCACCTGTGCGCCGACATGCTGGTCCGCCTCGAACAGGCCCGCGCCCTCGCCTGGGACGCCGCGAACAGCGCGGGCGACACCGCGGGCGACACCGCGCCCGAGCGTGCCGCCGGGTCCGACGCCGACACCGACGCCGGGCCCGCCGGTCAAGCCGCGCAGGCGCGTTCGCTCGCCGCTGCCCTCGCGGCGGCGACCGCCCTCGACGCCGCCTGGTCCTGCGCCAAGGACTGCATCCAGATCCTCGGCGGCATCGGCTTCACCTGGGAGCACGACGCCCACCTCTACCTGCGCCGCGCCCTCGTCGCCCGCCAGCTCCTCGGCCCCGGCGACGCCCACCGCATCCACGCCGTACGCCTCGCCGCGGCCGGCGCCCGGCGCGAGCTGCGCCTCGAACTCCCGCCGGAGGCCGAGGCCCACCGGGCCGCCGCCCGCGCCGCCATCGCGGGGGCGCGCGGCCTCGACCCGGCCGCCGCCCGCCGCGCACTGGCCCCCACCGGCTACGCGGCCCCCTACCTCCCGCCGCCGTACGGACTCGGCGCCGGACCCGTCGAACAGCTCGTCGTCCAGCAGGAGCTGAAGGAGGCCGGGGTCAGGATCGCCGACCTCGGCATCGCCACCTGGGTGGTGCCCTCGCTGCTCGCCTACGGCACCGACGAACAGCGCGCCGCCCACCTCCTGCCGGCCCTGCGCGGGGACACCACCTGGTGCCAGCTCTTCTCCGAGCCGGGCGCCGGCTCCGACCTGGCCTCGCTGCGCACCCGCGCGGAGCGGACCGCCGACGGCTCCTGGAAGGTCAACGGGCAGAAGGTGTGGACGAGTTCCGCGCACACCGCCGACTTCGGGATCCTGCTGGCCCGCACGGACCCGGCCGCACCCAAGCACAAGGGGCTCGGCTACTTCGTCGTCGACATGAAGAACACCCCCGGCATCGAGATCCGCCCGCTGAAGGAGATCACCGGCGAGGCCCTCTTCAACGAGGTCTGGTTCGAGGACGCCGTCCTCCCCGCCGACGCCCTGGTCGGAGCGGCCGACGGCGGGTGGAAGGTCGCCCGCAACACCCTCGGCAACGAACGCGTCCACATGGCCGACCAGATGACCTTCGACACCGGCCTGGAGGCGCTCATCGCCCGCTCCGCCGGACTCGACGACTCCTACCGGGCCCGCATCGGCGCGCTCGCCGCCGAGGCGCACGCCCTCGCCTGCATCGGCCTGCGGACCACCCTCCAGCAGGTGTCCGGGCTGGAGCCGGGCGCCGGGGCCTCCGTACGCAAGCTCGTGCAGACGCCCCACCAGCAGCGGACCGCCGAACTGGCCCTCGAGCTGCTCGGCCCGGCGGGCGCGGTGCGCGAGGGCGCGGGGGAGCGGGCGGTCCACGGGACGCTCATGTCCCGCTGCCTGACCATCGCCGGGGGCACCACGCAGGTCCAGCTGAACGTCGTCGCCGAGCGGATCCTCGGCCTCCCCAGGGACTGAACGACCAACGGACACGGACGAGGAGTCACGGAGATGAAGTCGTACATCGTGGGCGTCGGCATGACGAAGTTCGAGAAGCCGGAGTCACGGGACTGGCAGTACTGGGACATGGTCAAGGAGGCCGGCGGTGCGGCGCTCGCCGACGCGGGCGTGGACTACGGGCTCGTCGAGCAGGTGCCGGCCGGCTACTGCTTCCAGCCCTCCACCGCCGGGCAGCGGGCGGCGTACGAACTGGGCCTGACCGGGGTGCCCGTCTACAACGTCAACAACAACTGCGCGACGGGCTCCACGGCCCTGATGATGGCGCGGCAGTTCGTCCAGGGCGGTCTGGCCGACTGCGTGCTCGCCGTCGGCTTCGAGAAGATGAAGCGCGGCGCGCTGGGCGGCGGGGCGGACGGCGGCGGCGACTTCAAGACGTCCCCGGTGGCCCGGCACTACGGGATCATGGCGGCCGCGCACGGCTTCGAGATGTCCCCGCCCACCGCGCAGATCTTCGGGAACGCGGCCCGCGAGCACATGGAGCGGTACGGGACCACGCCCGCGCAGCTGGCGGCGGTCGGCGCCAAGAACCACCGGCACTCCGCGAACAACCCGAACGCGCAGTTCCAGGACGTGTACACGGTCGAGGAGGTCCTCGCGGCCAAGACCATCCACGACCCGCTGACCAAGCTCCAGTGCTCGCCCACCTCCGACGGGGCCGCGGCGGCCGTCGTCGTCTCCGAGCGGTTCGTGGTGGCCCACGGGCTGCACGACAAGGCCGTCGAGATCATCGCCCAGGCGATGACCACGGACACCGCCGAGAGCTTCGGCGGCTCCTGCATCGACGTCGTCGGCAAGCCGATGACGGCCGCCGCCGGCCGCAAGGTCTACGAGGACTCGGGGCTCGGCATCGAGGACGTCGACGTCGTCGAGCTGCACGACTGCTTCTCCGTCAACGAACTGCTGACGTACGAGGCGCTCGGCATGTGCGCGGACGGGGCCTCCGGCAAGCTCGTGGAGAGCGGCGCGACGACGTACGGCGGGCGGTGGGTGGTCAACCCCTCGGGCGGCCTGATCTCCAAGGGCCACCCGCTCGGGGCGACGGGGCTCGCGCAGGCGGCGGAACTGGTGTGGCAGCTGCGCGGCGAGGCGGGCGCCCGCCAGGTCCCCGGCGCCCGGGTCGGGCTCGCGCACAACATCGGGCTGGGCGGCGCGGCGGTGGTGACCCTGCTGCGGAAGTAGCTCACGCGGGGGGGGGGGGGCTTCCGCGGGTCGGGACCGGACCAGGACGCGGTACCGGGCGTCCCGGTCCCCCGGTTCCCGGTCCCCCGGTTCCCGGTTCCCTGGTCCCGGTCTCCGGCCCGGCCCGGCGCGGTCCAGTGCGGCACGGCACGGCCCGGTCCCCGGCCGGGTCCCCGGCCCGGTCCGGTTCGGCCTGGTCCGGCCCCGGTCCGGCCCCGGTCCGGTCCCGGCCCGGGGCGGCCCTGGTTCGATTCGGTCTGGACCGGTGCGGTCTCGGGCGCCGGGTACCCCTACGCGGGCACGAGCCGGGGCATCAGGCGCAGGGCGTTCTCCCGGTTGACGGCGCGGCGGAGGGCGGGTGTCAGCGCCGGGTCCGCGGCCAGTGCGGGGACGGCGATGTCCGCGACCATGTCGGCGGGGCAGGCCGGCCAGTCGCTGCCGAACAGGATCCGGGCGGGGTCCACGGTGGCCAGCAGGGTGCCGGCCGGGGACATCGGGCCGGCGGTGTCGTAGTAGAAGCGGTGCAGGTGGTCCCGGACCGCCGCGGGGTCGACCGGGGGGTCGAAGGAGCCCGCGAAGGCCTCCAGCCGGGTTGCGATGTGCGGGAGGAACCCGCCGCCGTGCGGCAGGATCACGGACAGGTTGGGGAAGCGGTCCAGGGTCCGGTTGCGGATCATGTTGGCGGCGGCGCGGGTGGTGTCGAGGAGGAAGTCGCACAGGAAGTTCGGCACCCCGGGCACGGTCACCCCGGGCGGCCCCCCGGCCCCGGGCCTGCCGGCCGACGAGGGGGCATTGGCCGCCCCCGAGCCCCCCGGCCCGCCGGCCGAGCGCTCCGCGTCCCGGGCGCCGGGCCCGCCGACGGCGGTGGAGGTACCGGGCGCTCCCGGCCGGGCGAGCCCGTACGACCCTCCTGGCCCCGCTGCTCCCGGGCCGCCGACGGCCGTGTGCGCACCGGGCCCGCCCGCGGCCCCTGCCGCATCCGGCCTGCCGCCCGCAGGGCGCGGCCCCATGGCCCCGGCCCCGGGCCCTCCGGCCGCGCCCGGTCCCCCGGTGTCTCGGGGCGCCCCGTGCCCCCGGGCCCCGGGGGTGCTGCCCGCGCCCAAACCCCCGGTACCCCCGGCCCCCGCCGGTACGGCCGGGAGGTTGTGCGGGTGGGTGTCCACCACCGCGGAGCGTTCGTCCAGTTCGGCGAAGATCCCGTCGTACACGGGGTCCCCCAGGTACACCCCGCCGTAGTTGGCGGTCACGTTCACGCCGACCGCGCCGAGCTCGTCCAGTCCGTGGCGCAGGGCCCAGGAGGACACCTCCAGGTCGTCCAGGAACAGCGGGGTGTGGAAGAAGAACCGGCCCGGATGCGCCTCGACGGCCTCCACCGCCGCCCGCAGCGTGACCGTGACGGCCTCCCGCAGCTGCGCGGAGCTCTCGTACCGCGCGGGCAGCATCGGCTTGAGCACGGCCGTGGCGATCCCGGCCCGGTCCATCAGCGCGAGCGCGGACTCCGCGTCCCAGTGGGCCCACGGCGGCAGCGCCCGGGGGTTCACCAGCCCCTGCGCCTCGCCCCACTCCCGCCACTGCGGCGCGCAGAAGTGGTGGTGGACGTCGATCACCGCCCGGCTGCCGTCGTCCTCGTCCTCCGCGACCGGGGCCGGGGGCGGGGCCGTGGAACCGGTCGGTGACGCACCGCCGGCGGTGAGACCGCCGGCACCGTATTCCGGCATGCGCGCATTCCCTCTCTTCGGGCCGCGGAACGGGATCAGCGCACACCTTAGGGCGGGCCCGGGCCGGCGTCGCCCGGACATTCCCGAGGGGGAGGATTCGGCTCCGAACGGGTCAACGCGGTTTTGCCTTCATTCGGCCCAGGGAAAGGAGCCGACTGTCAATTCCGGGTTACCCGAGAGGTATGGGCGCGTGACGACTGAACCGACGGTGGCAGTGGGGGACGGACCCGCCCTCGAAGACGCGGTGGCGGCGGTGACGAAGGGTACGCCGGAATACCGGCAGTGCCCCTATCCGGTCTACCGGTCGCTGCGCGAAGGGGCCCCGATCGCCCGGCTGACCCCCGGCCACGGGGTCGACACGTACCTCGTCACCCGGTACGAGGACGCCCACGCGGTCCTCGCCGACCACCGCATCGGCAAGGACATGCACGAGGCCATCGACACCTACCACGCCCTCTTCGGGGACGCGTGCGAGGCGCTCGACGACAACCTCCTCTTCGCGGACCCGCCCCGGCACACCCGGCTGCGCCACATCGCCAAGACCGCCTTCACCCCGCGCCACGTCAAGGACCTGCGCCCGCACATCCAGGAGCTGGTGGACGGGCTGCTGGACCGGTGCCCGACCGACGAGCCCGTCGACCTGATGGCCGCCTTCGCCCTGCCGCTGCCCGTCATGGTCATCTGCGAGCTGCTCGGCATCGTCGGCGACGAGCGCGTCGAGGTGTTGAAGTGGTTCGCCCAGGTCACCCGTTCCCGCTTCAGCCGGGACCTCAAGCACGAACTGGTCGAGGCCGAGCACTGGCTGCGCGACTACTTCACGGACCTGATCCACCGCACCCGCGCGCACCCCACCGACGACTTCCTGAGCGTGCTCGCGGAAACACCGCACGACGAGGAACCGCTGACGGACGACGAACTCGTCTCGATGATCTGGGTGCTGCTCTTCGCCGGGCACAAGACGACCACCCTCCAGATCGGCAACTGCGTGTACAGCCTGCTGACCAATCCGGAGCAGCTGGAGGCCGTCCAGGCGAACCGGGAACTCCTGCCGCAGGCGATCGAGGAAATGGTCCGTTTCGAGGGATCGGTGGAAACCTCCACTTTCCGTTACGCGCTGGAGGACGTGGAAATCGGCGGGACGCTCATTCCGCGGGGAGCGGTCGTGCAGATCGCCCTCGCCTCGGCGAACCGCGACCCGGAGAAGTTCCCCGAGCCCGACCGGCTCGACGTCACCCGCGAGGGGCTCCAGGGCAACCACCTCGGCTTCGGCTTCGGGGCGCACTACTGCCTGGGCGCGCCGCTGGCCCGCCTGGAGCTGGAGATCTGCCTGACCTCGCTGCTGGACCGCTTCCCGGACATGGTGCTGGCGATGCCGTCGGCGCACGGCGGCGACTGGCTGAAGGGGCCGTTCCCCGCCTTCCGGGGGCTGGAGCGGCTGCCCGTGGCGCTGGACCCGTCGCGGACGGTCGACGACTGGACCAAGCCCGCGGGCTGAGCCCCCGCAGGGGCGTTGCGAGGCCCTCCGCCGGTGCCGGCGGAGGGCCTCGGGGCTGTCGGCGGTCTACGGACCCGTGAGCGCGGGGTCGATCACCGTCTCGCCCATGGAGGCGCGGCGCACGCAGTCCGCGAGGTCCTCGACGGGGCCGTCCCGCAGGACCAGTCCCGCCGCGCCCGCCGCCAGGGCCGCCTCCGGCAGGCCGGGGTGGGCCGAGCGGGCGGTGACCAGGACCCGGCACTCGGGATCCTCGGCCAGGAGGGCGGTCACCGCGGCGACCTCCTCCACCAGCGCCACCTCGGGCCGGGCCGCGGGGGAGTCGACCACCTCGATGTCCGGCTGGAGGCCGAGCAGCAGCGCGAGGGCCGGGTCCGGCGGCTCCAGCAGGACGCGCAGCGAGCGCGCGGGCCGGTGCGTCACGGGCATTTCGTCCACCGGCGAAGCGTAACCGCCGGTGCCCGCCGCGGCGGGCAACACGCCTCGGCCAAAGGTCATCTGACGTGAAGTCAGGAGTCTTCCCAAGTGCTGGGGCGTGCGTTATACATGCCTTCAGCCGATGCTAGAACGCGTTCTAGAACGCGTGCGGCGTCCGGCTCCGCATACGACCTCGGTGCGGCCGACGGTGCGGACGGCCGTGCCGAGGTCTTCCAAGGAACCGAAGGAGCAGCATCCTCATGCCGATCGATGCCGCGAGGGCCCTGGCCGCCGAACCCCGACAGGGGAACATCGGCTGGGACCACAAGGACATCCAGCTCTACCACCTCGGCCTCGGAGCGGGCACGTCGCTGAACGGGCAGAGCCTCGCCACGGACCCCGACGAGCTCCGCTACACCCTGGAGTCCAAGCTCCACGTCCTGCCCAGCTTCGCGACCGTCGCCGGAGCCGGAATGGCCATGCTCGGCGGCCTCGCCGCCCCCGGCATCGAGGTCAACCTCGCCAACGTCCTGCACGGCGGCCAGTCCATCGAGCTGCACCGCCCCATCCCCGTCAAGGGGAACGCCACCTCCTCCGCCAAGGTCGCCGCCCTCTACGACAAGGGCAAGGCGGCGGTGATCGTGCTGCGCACCGAGGTCGCGGACGCCGAAGGGCCGCTCTGGACCAGCGACGCGCAGATCTTCGTACGCGGTGAAGGCGGCTTCGGCGGCGAGCGCGGCCCCTCCGTCAAGGAGGAACTGCCCGGCCGCGCCCCCGACCGCACCGAGGAACGGGCCATCCGCGAGGAGCAGGCGCTGCTCTACCGCCTCTCCGGGGACTGGAACCCCCTCCACGCCGACCCGGAATTCGCCAAACTGGCCGGCTTCGACAAGCCGATCCTGCACGGCCTGTGCTCGTACGGGATGACCCTCAAGGCCGTCGTCGACACCGTCCTCGACGGGGACGTGTCCCGGGTCCGCGCCTACCGCACGCGCTTCGCCGGGATCGTCTTCCCCGGAGAGACGCTGCGCATCCGGATGTGGCGCGAGGAGGGCCGCGTACTCGTCTCGGTGACCGCCGCCGAACGGGACGACGCACCGGTCCTCGCCGACACCGTCGTCGAACACTCGTAGCACCTCGTAGCACCTCGTAGCACCCACTAAGGAGCCGCACCGTGCGCGCAGCACTGCAGAGCGAGATAGGCCAGGACAAGCTGGAGGTCGTCGACGACATGGAGGCCGTGGGCTTCGGCCCCGGCAAGGTCAGGATCCGCATCAAGGCCACCGGCCTGTGCCACTCCGACCTCTCCGCGATGAGCGGCGTACTGCCGCAGCCCGCCCCCTTCATACCCGGCCACGAGGGCTCCGGCGTGATCACGGACATCGGCGACGGGGTCACCTCCCACCGGATCGGCGACCGCGTCCTCGTCTGCTGGCTGCCGCCCTGCGGCCACTGCCCCGCCTGCAAGCGCGGCCAGGGTCACCTGTGCCTGGAGGCCTTCGGGAACGTCGCCACCCCCAACTTCAAGCGCGCCGCCAGCGACGTCTTCGGCTTCGCCGGCACCGGCACCTTCGCCGAGGAGATGGTCGTCCCGGCCGCCTGCGCGATCCCCATCCCCGACGACCTGCCCTTCGACATCGCCGCCCTCATCGGCTGCGGAGTCACCACCGGCCTCGGCGCGGCCATCAACACCGCCAAGGTCGAGGCCGGCTCCTCGGTCGCCGTCATCGGCTGCGGCGGCGTCGGCATCTCCGTCATCCAGGGCGCCAAGGTCCAGGGCGCGGCACAGATCACCGCCGTCGACCCGGTCGCCTCGCGGCGCGAGGCAGCCCTGCGGTTCGGCGCCACCGAGGCCGTCTCCCCGGAGGAACTGGCCGACGCCAAGAACCGGATCACGGCCGGCGAGGGCTTCGACTACGTCTTCGAGGTCGTCGGCAAGTCCGCGACCGCGCAGAAGGCGTACGAGACGACCCGCCGCGGCGGCTCCGTCGTCGTGGTCGGTGCGGGCGCCCTCGACGACAACTTCCAGGTCAACATGTTCTCCTTGTTCTTCGACGAGAAGAAGATCCTCCCGTCGATGTACGGCGGCGGCGACGTGCTCCGCTCCTACGAGCGCACCATCGCCCTGTGGCGGGCGGGCCGGATCGACCTGGAGAACCTGATCACCCACCGGGTGAACCTGGCCGAGATCAACGACGCCCTGGACCAGATGCGCACCGGCGTGGCCCTGCGCACCTGCATCGAACTCTGAGACCGCTGCTCACCGAACGCTGAGAGGAACGCCACGGATGTCACTCCCACTTGAGGGGCTCTCCGCCATCGTCACCGGCGCCGGCCGCGGCCTCGGCCGGGCCGAGGCCCTCGAACTCGCCCGGCTCGGCGCGAGCGTCGTCGTCAACGACTTCGGGCAGAGCGGCCGCGACGGCTCGGGCGAGGCCTCGGCCGCCCCGGCGGAGGAGGTGGCCGAGGAGATCCGCGCGGCGGGCGGCCGGGCGGTGGCCCACCTGGGCGACGTGGCCGACTTCGAGCAGGCCCGGGAGCTGGTCGGCCTCGCCGTCTCCTCCTTCGGCAAGCTCGACGTCCTCGTCAACAACGCGGGCATCCTGCGCGACCGGATGGTCTTCTCCATGACGGAGGACGAGTGGGACTCGGTGATCCGGGTCCACCTCAAGGGCCACTTCAACACCACCCACTTCGCCGCCGCCCACTGGCGGGAACGCTCCAAGGCGGCGGGCGGCCCGGTGTACGGGCGGATCGTCAACACCTCCTCGGAGGCCTTCCTCGGCGGTTCGGCCGGGCAGCCCAACTACGCGGCCGCCAAGGGAGGCATCGTGGGCCTGACCACCTCGACCGCCCTGGCCCTGGCCAAGTACGGGGTGACGGCCAACGCGATCTGCCCGCGCGCCCGCACCCGGATGACCGAGGACGTCTTCGCCGGCTTCCAGGTCCCGGAGGACGGCAAGCTCGACGCCCTCGCCCCCGAGCACGTCTCCCCGCTGGTCGGCTACCTGGCCTCGCCGGCCTCCGCCAAGGCCAACGGGCAGCTCTTCGTCGTGCACGGCGGGATCGTCGTCGTGATGGAGCGCCCCCGGGTGGCCGCGAAGTTCGACACGGCCAAGGAGGTCTTCTCCTACGAGGAGCTCGACGCCCTCCTCAGCCCGCACTACGACTCCCGCCCGGCGAACGAGACCTTCGCGGCGGCCGAGGTCCTGGGCCTCAAGCACGGCTGACCGCGGTGTCCGGCGGCGGGGGGGGGGGGGGGGAGCCAGGGCGCCCCCGCGCTCCCGCCCCGCGTCCGCCCAGGAAAGAGAGGGTCGCGCGCACGTCGTCCGGCCCGCGGGAGGGGAAGCAGGTCCCG